>DASVZU010000250.1:0-33169 GCA_036391515.1 Holophagaceae bacterium | reverse complement strand
CCTGGGCGAAGGTCTCCAGCTCGGCCTTGAAGGAGGAGGGGAGCTTCAGACGCCCCTTCTCATCCACCGTGGCCGGTGAGTTTCCGCGAAGTCGCAGCACCGGTGACGCCTTTCAACCAGTTGCCCAGGCGGAATCGGGGGGTGAGAGGATGGACCACCTTGATCCATTTCATTCCACTTTCTTCCACTGGGAACCACTTGAAAGTCTAGAAACCTCTCATAAGCCCACAAGCCAAAAGAAAAGCGAAATTGCCCAGCCAGCCGTGCCCGGCACCTTCCACACGAATGCGACCCTTCCCGCCTCGCAGGAAAAGGAAGGGCGAAAAAAAGGCGTCCAGAGCCCTTCAGGGCTGAAGACGCCACGGGCTTCCCCGGCCCGGCGGGGCCGCCCTCAGGGCGCCTGGGTGGGCTGGAGGGAGGCCTTCGCGGCCTCCATGCGGGCGAGGGCCGCCGGCCCCTTGCGCAGGGCGAGCGCCACGGTCAGGACATCGATGACGGCGAGGTGCACGAGCCGGGACACCATGGGCGCATAGACCTCGGGGTTCTCCTGGACGTCGGAAGGCAGGAGCAGATCCGCCGCCTCGGCCAGGGGGGAACCGGAGCGCGTGAGGGCGATGACGGCGGCGCCGGAACGGCGGGCCAGCTCCGCCACCTCCAGCAAGGGGCGGGTGCGCCCGGAATTGGAGATGAACAGGGCCACCGCGTCCGGCGGGAGGAGCGTGGCGGCCACGCGCTGCATCTGGACGTCGGTGCAGGCCAGGACCGGCGTGCCCAGGCGGAAGAGCTTCATCTGGGCGTCCTGGGCCGTGACCCCGGAATTGCCCAGGCCGTAGCATTCGATGCGGCTGGCGCCATCGAGGAGCTCCACGGCCCTCGCCAGGACGTCGGGGCGCAGGGCGTCGCGGCCCCGGGCCAGGCCCGCCACCGCGTGGTCGAAGACCTTCCCGATGAGGCTGCCCAGGTCGTCGCCCGGGGTCAGGCGGGCGTGGACGAAGGGGATGCCCGCCCCCAGGTCGCCGGCGAGCCTGAGCTTGAAGCCCGGCAGCCCGGCGCACTTCAGGCGGCGGCAGAAGCGGATGACCGTGGGCTGGCTCACCTCCGCCCAGGCGGCGATCTGCGAGATGGGCGCGGAGACCACCTCCACGGGGCGGTGCAGAACGACCTCCGCCACCCGCCGCTCGGAGGGCGGGAGCTCTGGGAGGAGGGCCTGGATCCGGCCTAGGAGCGACATCAGGGCGCCCAGAATACCGATACCGGCACTGCCGTCTGCCGGAGGACGGCGCGGACGGGCAGTTCGGTCACGGGCCCGCTGCCCAGGGCCTCCGCCAGCAGCCGGGCCTTGGCCTCCCCGGAGACCAGGAGGGCCAGATCCCGGGTCTGGAGGAGGGCGGAGAGCGACAGGCTCAGGCGCGGGTGAGGCGCCCTCCCCGGATGGACGGCGAGGGCGGGCGCCGCCGTCCGGAGCCCATCCTGGAGCTCGGGGGCATCGGGGAATAGCGAGGCCACGTGACCGTCCTCGCCCATGCCCAGCACCACCTGGCTGAAGGGGCGCGGCAGGGCCGCGAGGGCCGGGGCCAGGGCCTGCGCGCCGGCTTCCGGCGTGGCGGCCTCCGACCAGAGGGGGACCAGCCGCGCGGCGGCCGCCCGGCCCGAGAGCAGGTGGCGGCGGACCAGGGCCTCGTTGCTGTCCGGATGGTCCGGCGGCACCCAGCGCTCGTCGGCGAGGGTGACGAGGACGCGTGCCCAGTCCAGGGGCTGGGCGGCCAGGGCGTGGAAGAAGGGGACGGGGCTCCTCCCGCCGGAGACCACCAGGACCGCCTGTTCCTGCTGCGCCAGGTCGGCCTTCAGGCGGGCGGCCACGTGCTGGGCCAGGGCCGCGGCCGCGGTGTCCGCATCCAGAAACTCGAGGAGCTTCGCCACGCTCAGTCCTCCTCGTTCCAGGCCAGGCCGTCACGGGAGAGGAGGGCGCTGGAGGCGGCGGGCCCCCAGGTCCCGGCCGTGTAGGCCTTCGGCCGGTCCTCGCTGGCCGCCCAGCTCTCCAGGATGGGCTCCACCCAGCGCCAGGCGGCCTCCTGCTCGTCACGCCGGACGAAGAGCGTGAGGCGTCCGCGCACCGCGTCCATGAGCAGCCGCTCGTAGGCCTCCAGGCGACGGCCCTTGAAGGACTCCGAGAAGTCGAGGTTGAGGTGCACGGGATGGAGGGTCATCGCGTCGCCGGGCTGCTTGGACACGAGGTGCAGGCGCATGCCCTCGTCGGGCTGCATGCGGATGATGAGCCGGTTGGCCCGGCACCCCTGGGCGGCCTCGCCGAAGATGGGATGCGGCACCCGCCGGAAGTTGATGACAATCTCCGCCAGCTTCTCGGCCATGCGCTTGCCCGTGCGCAGGAAGAAGGGCACGCCCGCCCAGCGCCAGGTCTCGATCTCCGCCTTCACGGCCACGAAGGTCTCGGTGCGGCTGTCGGGGGCAACCCCGGGCTCCTCCGTGTAGGCGGCCACGGGGCGGCTCCCCACGGCCCCCGCCTTGTACTGGCCCCGCACGGTGCGGGTGGCCACATCGGCCGGGGTGAAGGGCTTGAGGGAGCGCAGCACCTTCAGCTTCTCGTCGCGCACCGCATCGGGGTCGCTGCTGGGGGGCGGCTCCATGGCCACGATGCAGAGCAGCTGGAGCAGGTGGTTCTGCAGCATGTCGCGCAGGGCGCCGGTGCCCTCGTAGAAGTCGCCGCGGCCCTCCACGCCCAGCTGCTCGGCCACGGTAATCTGCACGTCCTGCACCCACTCCCGCCGCCACATGGGCTCGAAGAGCACGTTCCCGAAACGCAGGGCCAGGAGGTTCTGCACGGGCTCCTTGCCCAGGTAGTGGTCGATGCGGAAGATCTGCCGCTCCGCGAAGTGCCGGCCCACGGCGTCGTTGATCTCCCGGGAGGATTCCAGGTCGTGGCCCAGGGGCTTCTCCACCACCACCCGGGAGGCCGCGGTGATGAGGCCGGCGGCCGCCAGGCTCGCGGAGATGGCCGCGAAGAAGTCCGGCGAGGTGGAGTAGTAGAAGACGCGGATACGGTCGGGGTGGGCGCCCAGGGCCGCCGCCAGGTCGGCGTAGCTCTCCGGGGCCTGGGCATCCAGCGGGAAGTAGCTGATCCGTGCGGCGAAGGCCTGCCAGGTCGCCTCGTCGTAGGCCTCGCCCAGGAAGGGCCGGCACTGGGCCTCCGCCAGGTCCAGGAACGCCTCCCGGGTGAGCCGCTTTCGGGCCGCGGCCAGGATGCGCGAATCAGGGCCCACGGCCCCGGCCTTCACCTGCTGGTAGAGGGCCGGCAGCAGCTTCCGCATGGCCAGATCGCCGGTCCCGCCGAACAGCACCATGTCGAAATCGGGCAGGGTCTTCATGGAGGCTCCGAGTGTAGAAATACTACGACAATTTTTAATGCAACCGGTTACAAAAAGTAATAATGTTACACACGCCGCGGGCCCCGTCGGGCCCAGGAAGGAACCCCCCATGGCCTTGAACCCCCATGTGGCCGCCCTCACGGATCGGATCCGGCAGCGCAGCCGCGCCACCCGGGAGGCCTACCTGGCCCAGATCCGCGAGGCCGCCTCCGCCGCCCCCCACCGCTGCGAGGTCTCCTGCGCGAACCTGGCCCACACCTTCGCCGCGGCGGGCCCGGACAAGGCCGCACTGAAAGAGGGCCGCCAGCCCAACCTCGGCATCGTGACGGCCTACAACGACATGCTGTCTGCCCACCAGCCCCTGGGCGCCTACCCGGCCTGGATCAAGGAGGCGGCCCGCGCGGCCGGAGCCACGGCCCAGGTGGCCGGCGGCGTGCCTGCCATGTGCGACGGCATCACCCAGGGCCAGCCCGGCATGGAGCTGTCCCTCTTCTCGCGCGACGTCATCGCCATGGCCACGGCGGTGGCGCTCTCCCACAACGTCTTCGACGGCGCGCTCTGCCTGGGCGTCTGCGACAAGATCGTGCCGGGCCTGCTCATCGGGGCCCTGCGGTTCGGGCACCTGCCCGTGGTCTTCGTGCCGGCGGGCCCCATGCCCAGCGGCATCCCCAACGAGGAGAAGGCCAAAGTCCGGCAGCGGGCCGCGGCGGGTCAGGCCAGCCACGAGGAGCTTCTGGCCGCGGAGGCGGCCTCCTACTCGGCGCCCGGCACCTGCACCTTCTACGGCACCGCCAACAGCAACCAGATGCTGATGGAGGTCATGGGCCTGCACCTGCCCGGCTCGGCCTTCGTCCCCGCGGGCAGCCCCCTGCGCGAGGCCCTCACGCGCCACGCTGCGACGCGGGCCGCCGCCCTGGTGGCGGGCGCCCCCGACCACACGCCCCTGGGCCTGATGGTGGACGAGCGGACCCTCGTGAACGGGATGGTCGGCCTGCTGGCCACGGGCGGCTCCACCAACCATACCCTGCACCTGGTGGCCATCGCCCGGGCCGCGGGCATCCGCATCGACTGGAGCGACTTCGACGATCTGTCCGCCCACGTGCCGCTGCTGGCGCGGGTCTACCCCAACGGCTCCGCGGACGTGAACGCCTTCCATGCCGCCGGTGGGATGGGCTTCCTCATCCGCGAGCTGCTGGATGCCGGCCTCCTCCACGAGGACGTGCTCACCGTGGCCGGTCCCGGCCTGCGATCCTACACCCAGGCGCCGGAACTCCGGGCCGGGGAGCTCCGGTGGCGCGAGTCCCCGGTCCTCAGCGGGGACGAGACCATCCTCCGGCCCGCGGTCAGGCCCTTCGCCCCCAACGGCGGCCTGCGGCTGCTCACGGGCAACCTGGGACGCTCCGTCATCAAGGTCTCCGCCGTGAAGCCCGAACACCGCCACATCCTGGCCCCGGCCCGGGTCTTCGAAAGCCAGGAGGCCCTGCAGGCCGCCTACCGCGCCGGGGAGCTCACGGGCGACCTCGTGGCCGTGGTGCGCTTCCAGGGCCCCCGGGCCAACGGCATGCCCGAGCTCCACCAGCTCACGCCACCCCTGGCGAACCTCCAGGACCGGGGCTTCAAGGTGGCCCTCGTGACCGACGGCCGCATGTCAGGCGCCTCCGGCAAGGTGCCCGCCGCCATCCACGTCTCGCCCGAGGCGTTGGCGGGCGGCCCCCTCGCCAAGGTGCGGGACGGGGACCTCATCGAGCTCGATGCCGAGCAGGGCCTGCTGGAGGTGAGGGTGGATCCGGCGGAATGGGCCCTGCGCCCCGCCGCGCCGCCGCCCGGCCCGGGCCGCGCCCGTGGATCGGGCCGGGAACTCTTCGGTCTCTTCCGGGCCCACGCCACCGAGGCGGAGGCCGGGGCCACGGCCTTCGGCCCCGATTTCGACCGGAGCCTGCCATGACGCCGAACCTGGACCGGATCCTCCGGGCCGCCCCGGTGATGCCCGTCATCGCCCTGGAGGATGTGGAGAAGGCCCTGCCCCTGGCCGAGGCCCTCCTGGCGGGCGGCATCCCCACCCTGGAGATCACCCTCCGCACCCCGGCGGCCCTGGAGGCCATCCGGCGCATCCGGAAAGCCTTCCCCCAGGCGCACGTGGGCGCAGGGACCGTGACCACCCCGGAGGCCCTGCGCCAGGCCCAAGATGCCGGCGCCACCTTCGCCGTGAGCCCGGGCTCGCCCGTGGCCCTGCTCGAAGCCGCGGCCAGGGGCCCCCTGCCCTTCCTGCCCGGGGTCATGACACCCGCGGAGGTGATGACCGCCGCCGCGGCGGGCTTCACCCACCTCAAGCTCTTCCCCGCGGAACAGGCCGGCGGCATCGGCATGCTGAAGGCCCTTGCGGGCCCCTTCCGGGAGCTCCGCTTCTGTCCCACCGGGGGCATCGGCCCCGACACCGCACCGGCCTACTTGGCCCTTCCCAACGTGGTGTGCGTGGGAGGATCCTGGCTTGCCCCTCCATCCCTCCTCGACGCCGGCGACTGGAAGGCCATCACGCATCTGGCCCGCCAGGCCGCCGCCCTCGCCCCCTGAATTCCCTCCTCAAGGAGCTGTTCCATGGCGATCAAGGTTGGCATCAACGGATTCGGCCGCATCGGCCGTGTGGTGTTCCGTGCCGCGGCCCGGGAGTTCCCGGACATCGAGGTCGTGGCCATCAACGACCTGCTGGAGCCCGAGTACCTGGCCTACATGCTGCGGTACGACTCGGTGCACGGCCGCTTCAAGGGTGACATTTCCGTGGAGGGGAACGCCCTGGTGGTGGACGGTCGCCGGATCCGCCTCACCGCAGAGAAGGATCCCGCGGCCCTGAAGTGGAACGAGGCCGGCGCCGACATCGTCATCGAGTCCACGGGCCTCTTCCTCGAGAAGACAGGCGCCAAGGGCGCTGACAAGCACCTGCAGGCCGGGGCGAAGAAGGTGATCATGTCCGCCCCCAGCAAGGACGACACGCCCATGTTCGTCTACGGCGTGAACGAGAAGGCCTATGCCGGCGAGGCGATCATCTCGGCCGCCAGCTGCACCACCAACTGCCTGGCCCCCGTGGCCAAGGTGCTGCACGACACCTTCGGCATCAAGCGCGGCCTCATGACCACGGTCCACGCCACCACGGCCACGCAGAAGACCGTGGACGGCCCCAGCAACAAGGACTGGCGCGGCGGCCGCGGCATCCTCGAGAACATCATCCCCAGCAGCACCGGCGCGGCCAAGGCCGTGGGGAAAGTCATCCCCGAGCTGAACAAGAAGCTCACGGGCATGTCCTTCCGGGTGCCCACCTCCGATGTGTCCGTGGTGGATCTCACCGCCGAACTGAAGACCGAGACCACCTACGAGGCCATCTGCGCCGCCATGAAGGCCGCCTCGGAAGGACCCCTGAAGGGCGTGCTGGGCTACACCGACCAGAAGGTGGTCTCCACCGACTTCCGCGGCGAGAGCTGTCCCTCCGTCTTCGACGCCGACGCCGGCATCATGCTGGATCCCACCTTCGTGAAGGTGGTGGCCTGGTACGACAACGAGTGGGGCTACTCCGCCAACCTGCTGCGGCTGCTGAGGGCGATCGCTAGGTAGGCGCGCCTCGTCATCATGGAGAAGGCGTAGGGTCCGACGGGACTCCCGCCTTCTCCGCTTCCGTCTATGAGGATCCCCTGATGCGTGCGCGCCGCCTCCTGTTCGTTCTTCTCGCCCTGGTCGGCGCGGCCTTCGCGCAGGCACCGGCCAAGGCCCCGGTGCCCGCGCTTCCGGCCGCGCAGGTTCCAGCCGACCTCCCCACGGGCGAGCGCTGGCTCCGGCACTTCCGCGAGGACCTCCTGCCCTACTGGAACATTCCGGATGCCTGGGGTTCGCCCCGGGGAAACTTCCCCACGTTCCGGGCCATCGACGGGAAGGCCATCGACTGGGCCCATCCGCCCGAGGAGATCACCGGGGCACCGGGCTGGATCCGCCAGGAGTTCGGCCGGGAGTACACCCGCATGAAGTCCCGCCAGGCCTACTTCTACGGCGTGGTCTACCACCTCACGGGCGATCCGGAGATGCTGGCGCTGGCCCGGGATGGCGTGGACTGGATCCGGACGCACGCCCTCGATCCCGCCACCGGCAGCGCCGTCACCTACTGGGAGAAGGGCGAGCCCCATCCGGCCGTCCTGGCCCGCACGAGCCAGGACCTCGCCTACGCGGGCGTGGGCCTTGCCATGTACTACGACCTGACCCGCGACCCGGCCGTGCTGAAGGACCTCCTGCGCCTGAAGCGGCACCTGTTCAGCCGGTACTGGAACCCGCAGTGGCAGGCCCTCCGCTGGGTGGTGACGCCGGATGCGGACCACGACGAGCAGCGCCAGGAACTGGTGGCCCAACTGGACCAGATCAACGCCTACCTCCTGCTGCTGGCGCCCATCCTGCCCCCCCGGGAGCGGAAGCCCTGGCAGGCGGACCTCCTGAAGCTCGCCCAAACCATTCGCCGGGACTACTACGACCCCCAGCGCCAGCTCTTCTGGGGCACGATCCATGATCCCGCCCAGAAGAAGCTGGGGTCGCGGCACACCGACTTCGGCCACACTGCCAAGGCCTGCTGGATGCTGGAGCGGACGGGACGCCTCCTCCACGACGACAGCCTGGTGGCCTTCGCCACGAAGGCGGGAACGGCCGTCCTGGCCCAGGCCTACCTGCCGGACTCGGGCACCTGGGGCTCGCGCCTGAGGCCGGACGGCACGGTAGACCAGGGAAAGGAGTGGTGGATCTACGCCGAGCTGGACCAGCTGGCGGGCACCCTGGCCCTCCGGGATCCGGACCAGGCCGCCCCCTTGCCCCGCACAGCGGACTTCTGGTTCCGGACCATGGTGGACCACGGCCACCACGAGGTGTGGGGCGGTGCCGGGGGGCCGCCGGACTTCGAGCCCTGGGAGGGCCTCAAGATCCACCAGTGGAAGAGCGGCTACCACTCCGCGGAGCACGCCCTCGTGGGCTACCTGGTGGCCCAGGCGCTCCACGGCCAGCCAGCCGTGCTCTACTTCGCCCTGAAGCGCCCGGATACCGCCGTGCGGCCCTACGTCTTCGGGGGCAAGGTGCTCGGCCGCTCCACTTCGCCCCTCCCGGGCTTTCCTGGACGGCAACGGGTGGCCGTGACCTTCACCGGCCTGGAGTGATCACTTCCTGAGGATGGCCGCGGTCATCGGCGCCAGGGTCACCGTGGTGCCGCTGACCGTCACGCCCGAGGGGACCGCGATGGGCGCGGTGCCGGCCGCTGTCCCGTCCGCAAGCACGGAGGCGGCGGAAAGGTCCGCATCTGCCGTGAAGGTCTGGGCCGAGGCGCTGGCATTGAGGAGGACGTAGTAGGCCGCGTCGGTTCCCACCGCCTTGGTGCCGAAGGCCAGCCCGCTGCTCCCCGCCCCGTTCGGGAAGAGGGAGGTGACCCGCGAGGCCCGGGCCGAATCCGCCAGGCGGAAGGCGTCCGTGGCCTTCCGGAGCGCGATGAGGCCCTGAACGTAGGTGTACAGCCTGTAGCCGTTCTGGGTGGTGTCGTAGTTCGCGAAATTCCCGGCCAGCGGGTTCCCGTTCTGGTACACCCGGTTCCAGGCCACCAGGTTGACGGCGTCGGAGGCGTTGTAGGAGTTGTCCACGAAGCAGCGGCTGCCGTTGGTCTTGGTGTTCGGGTAGGTGCCGGTGGTCTCCTTGCTCCGGAACATCTCGTCCCCGGCGTGGATGAAGGTCGTGCCCTGGGAGGTCAGGAGCGCCGCGTAGCCGAGCCGGGCCCGCTGGAGGATGGCGGCATCCCCGGCGGCGGTGGCGGGCGCATTGGTGGCCATGGCCAGGGTGTCGTAGAGGCAGAGGTTGTCGTGGCAGGTGAGGTAGTCCACCACGTTGTCCGTGGAGCCCGGCGCGAAGGCGGGGCTGCTGTTGGTGGGCACGCCTGCCGCGTTGGAGAAGAGGGTGGCCAGCGGCTGGGCCATGCCCGACAGGAAGGCCGGCTGCCCGTCGTTCGGGTAGCCGTTCTTGAAGACCTGCCGGTAGCTGTCGGAGAACATGGCCACGTTCAGGCCCAGGAACTGGGCCGAGTTCCCCTGGTCCGCGCCGGTGATGGCGTCGCCGTTGTAGTCCGTGGCCGGGCCGCTGTAGAAGCCGTTCCATCCCTCGCCCAGGAAGATGACCTGGGGATCGAGGGCCTTCGCCGCGGCGTAAGCATCCTTGACGGTCTGGGTATCCAGCACGCCCATGAGATCGAAGCGGAAGCCGTCCACCCTGTAGTCCCGCACCCAGTGGACGATGGAATCCACGATGAGCTTCCGAACCATCTTGGCCTCGGAGCGGACGTCCTGGCTGCCGGCCCCGTTCCGGCTGGTGCTGCGGTAGTAGTAGGCCTGGAGGCCCGGATCAGCCAGCACGGCGTTGTTGGCGGTGTGGTTGTACACCACGTCCAGGATGACGCCCATGCCCCGCTTGTGGATCTCGTTCACGAGGGTCTTCAGCTCGTTGATCCGCGCCGCGGGATCCAGGGGGTTGGCGGAGTACATGCCCGTGGGCGTGAAGTAGTTCTGGGGGTCGTAGCCCCAGTTGTAGTTGGCCCCCGAAGTCATGGCGATGTTCAACTCGCGGGTACCGATCTTCGTCTGGTCGTAGGTGTAGTTCTCCAGGGGGCAGAGCAGCTGGACATGGGTGACGCCCAGCTTCTGGATGTGGGGCAGCAGGTCGATCAGGCCCTTGAAGGTGCCCCAGGTGTGCCCGGCGGCGAAGCCGCTGAGGTTGGGATCCACCGTGAGGTCCCGCGCGCCCGCCTCGTAGATGATGGCGTCGCGGTTCGAGCCGTAGGCGTAGGGGGCGGGGGTGATGCCGTCCGGGCCCTTCATCGCCGAGCCGTCGAAGTAGTACGAGGTCCCGGCGTAGGGGGTCCAGCCGCCGTCCGGGCCGATGGTGGTGGGATCGACGATGGCCCCCTTCCCGATGCTGTCGCCCGTGATGCTGGTTGATGAGGTGTGGACCCACTGGGCCATGGACTTGGCGTAGGGATCCAGCACGTACTGGCCGCCGACCTGGAAGACGTAGAAGGGCTGGGCCGGAAGGGCGAGCGCCCCCGTGGTCCAGACGCCGCCCGCGCCGCGGGTCATGGGGCGCGTGGCCGCAGGACTCGTCAGGGCATCATTCCAGTTGGCATAGAGGCAGAGGGAGACGGCACTGGCGTTCGGGTTCCAGTAGTTGAACGTCACGGTGCCGCTGCCGAAGACCGGGCCGAGCGGGTTGCTGGGGATCCTGTAGTAGGCAGCGTCCGGTGCCGGGGTGGCGCCGCTGTCCGCGTCGATGGCCGCGGCGTCGCGCACCGGCGCAGAGGAGCTGCCACCCCCCCCGCCGCCCCCGCATCCAAGGAGGAGGATCAGACCCGAGGCCAGGGGAAGCAGGGTGCGTCGCATCATAGGAGCCTCCATGGCCTGGTCGGGGCGGTCAGCGGGCGGGGCGCTTGTACATCCGGTCGTAGTACTCGTCGAGCATCCGCTGCACGCCGAAGGCGTCCCGGGTGCTCCGGATGGAGGCGGCCATCATGTCCAGCCAGGTGTCGCGGTGGTCGTAGTAGGCCGGCAGCACCTCCTCCGCCAGCACCTTCTTGAAGGCCTTGAAGTCGTGCCGGTCGAGCACGGCCTCGTCCTCGCTCTCGAAGCCGTCCCCGAACTGCCAGCCGTTCACGCCGTGCTGGCAGGCCTCGGGCCACCAGCCGTCCAGGATGGAGAGGTTCAGCACGCCGTTCATGGCGGCCTTCATCCCCGACGTTCCCGAGGCCTCCTTGGGCCGACGGGGATTGTTGAGCCAGACGTCGGAGCCTCGGGTCAGCATCCGCCCGATCTCCATGTCGTAGTTCTCGAGGAACACCACGCTCTCCGGGTACCGCTTCGTCATCTCCAGGATGTTCTCGACGATGCGCTTGCCGTTGTCGTCAAGGGGATGGGCCTTGCCTGAGAAGACGATCTGGAGCCTGCCGCCCTTCAGGAGGGGCTCGATGAACTTCCGGTCGGTGAAGATGAAGTTGGAGCGCTTGTAGGGCGCGGCCCGGCGGGAGAAGCCGATGAGCAGCCGGTCGGCGTCGAGCTTCACGCCGGTGCGTCCCTCCACGAAGTGGATGAGCTTCCGCTTGTTGTCCAGGTGCGCCTTCCACAGCGCGTCCTTCGCCTTCTTCGACCCGTCATAGCTCGCGCCGAGGTCGAGCATGCGGGAGTCCACCCAGGTGGGCCGATGGATGGCGTTGGTGATGCCGATGATCTCGCTGCGCCCCTCGACGTGCTTCCACATGCCATTGGCCGTGACCCGGTGGAGGTCGGCGACTGCATTGGAGATCCGGGAAAGCCGGAGGGCGCCCACGGTCATGTTGAAGGGGCTGCCGCCGAGCTGCTTGAGCTGCGCTTTCGTCATCCCGAGGTTGGCGCCCAGGTACATCAACCGGTCGAGGGGGTGGGACTCGTTGCCCTGCACGATGGGCGTGTGGGTGGTGAACACCACCTCCTCCCGCGTCCTGGCCCAGGCCGCCTCGAAGGTGGCGCCCTTGGCCATGCGCTGGTGCATCAGCTCGAAGCCCGCGAAAAGGGCGTGGCCCTCGTTGAAGTGGTACACGTCGGGCTTGATGCGCAGGGCCTGGAGGGCCCGCACGCCGCCGATGCCCAGCACCATCTCCTGGGCCACCCGCTCCTCGCCGAACCAGCCGTAGAGCTGGCCTGTGATCCAGCGGGCCTCGCCATCGTTTTCCTCGATGTCCGTGTCCAGCAGGTAGAGGGAATCCACCCCGAAGCTGTTCACCCGCCAGACCATCACCTTCACGGGCCGGCCCTTGATCTCCACCTCGACGGTGACGCCCGTGTCCTCCAGGAATTCGTGGGCGGCGTTCTTGTAGGCGTCGTAGACCTTCCCCGTCGACGCATCAACCAGCTGCTCGCCGTAGCCCTGCTTCCAGCGGATGCCGATGCCCACCATGGGGTAGCCGTGGTCCTTCACGCCCTTGAGGTAGTCCCCGGCGAGGATCCCGAGGCCCCCGGAGTAGATCTTGAATGAGCTCTCGAGGGCGTACTCCATGCAGAAGTACGCGACCCGGGGCAGTTTCTTGGCGGACATGGCCACTCCTTGCGTTCGTTCGATGGATACGTTCCGGGCCGGTTCAGCGCGCGGCGGGCTTCACCCGCTCCAGCAGCACCACGCCCTCGCCCTGCACCTGGACCTTGCCCTGGGCCACTGTCACGGGGCGGCCCGTGGTGGCGTCCTCAAGGGCCTCGCCGTCCTGGAATACTCCGGCGACGGGGATCTGGACCGGCCCCCTGGCATCCAGGGCCACCACCACGCGGTCGCCGCTCGCGACATCCACGCGGCTGAAGGCGTAGGGCTTCTCCGAGAGCTCCTTGTGTTCTCCGATGGCCAGGGCGCAGTGTCGCTCCCGGAAGGTGCCGAGCTTCCGCCAGAAGGCGAGCACCTTTTCGTCGGGGTTCGCCCAGTTCATGTCTGAGCGGGTGGCCTGCTGGGGATCCGTGCGCGGCTTCCAGCCCTCCGGCCGGGCCGTCTCGTCCCCGTAGAAGATCTGGACGCCGCCGGGGGCCAGGAGCAGGGCGGTTCCGCCTTCGATGAGCTTCCCGCGCTCGAAGAGTCGGGTGTCGTGGGAGGAGAGGTAGTTCAGCATGTGGACGGGCTGGCCGGCCTGGAGCTTGGCGTAGTTCCGGAAGAGGCTCTCCGGCTTGGCGAAATCATCGGATTCGCCCTGGAACTCGAAATTGATCATGGCGTCGAACCCGTAGCGGAGCATCTTGTGCTTCTCGGGACCGGCTCCCCAGTACTCGCCCACCATCCAGAAAGGCGCATCGTCGATCTTCCGGGTGGGGTTCTTGGCCTTGAAGTCGGCCAGCGCCTTCGTGGCCTGCTCCTTGAGCGCGGCCCAGGCCTCGGGCTCGACGTGCTTCACCGTGTCGCAGCGGAAGCCATCGATGCCGTACTCGCGCACCCAGTCCGTGAGCCACTTGATGAGGTAGCCGCGCACAGTGGTGTCGGGCAGGTCCACAGCCTTCGTATCCGGCTTGTCGTGGAGGAACTTCGGGAGCTTGACCAGCTTGCTGCTCTCGGTGCGGAAGTCGGGCAGGAAGGCGATCTGCATGGTGAGGTCGTTCCGACCTCCGTCGATGTAGCCCGGGAGGCCGGCACGCACCCAGTCGCGGCCCCACCAGTCCGACCAGGCGTCGCTGTTGTAGTCGATGAAGCTGTGGTAGTTCTTCAGCGTGGCCTTCTCCCAGCCCGGCCAGAGCACGTTCACGTGCAGGTCGTGGGCCGTCTGGAGATCCAGGTAGCCCGGGTGGTTCATCACCACGTCGAACAGGATGCGGATGCCCTGGCTGTGGGCGGTGTCCACGAGCTCCCGCAGGTCCTCCGGGGTGCCCATGTTCTTGTCGAGCACCGTGTAGTCCAGGGCGTAGTAGCCGTGGTAGGCGTAGTGCCGGAACTCCTCCCTCCCGCCGACCACCCAGCCGTGGATCTGCTCGTAGGGTGCCGTAATCCAGAGGGCATTCACGCCGAGCTTCCTGAACCAGCCCTCCTTCAGCTTGAGGGTGAGTCCCTTCAGGTCGCCGCCGTGGAAGGTGCCCACGTCGTCCTTCGGATCCTTCTCCCGCTGGCGACCATAGCTGTGATCGTTCGAGGGATCCCCGTCGTAGAAGCGGTCCGTCAGCACGAAGTAGACGATGGGGTTCTGGGCGAAGGTTCCCGGTACCGAGACCGGGACGGCAGCCTGGGCGCGCACCGGAAGCCAGGATGCGCCGAGGCTGGCGGCCAGGGCGAGGGCGCGGGCAGCTTGGGGGAGGGGACGGACCGGGTTCATGGGACCTCGCGGCGGGCGTCTGGGGCACAGAATCCGCCCCCGGGGGGATCGCCTCCCGGGGGCGGGGTTGGAGCTACTTGGCAGGCTCGGCGGGATGCGCCTTCAGGCAGTCCTCGAGGGAGTAGTAGATGGTGCGGTCCTTCTCCCAGACCCAGATCTCCTTGTGCTGGAGACCGTCGAAGGCCATGTCCTTGGCGCCCTGCTCCTTGATGTCGCCCTTGTGGATGATGTAGTTCACCTGCATCTTGGAGCCGGTGGAGAACTCGTCCGCCTTGACGTACCAGTAGACGCCGAAGTCGTCCTTGCCGGTGGGCATCATGGGGTTGGGCCACTCGATGTCGGGCAGCGGCATGTTGGGGCTCTTCCAGAGGTGCACGCCCCACTTCTCGTACTTGCCGTCCACCCGGTGGTAGTGGATTCCGATCATGCCCTCGGGGGGCGCGGCGAGGGCCGGGGTGAGGGCCAGGGCGAACACGGCCATCACCTTGAGGAAGGTGCTGCGGAGGCTCATGCAGGACTCCTTGTGGGAAGGGAGGGCGGAGGCGCCCTCGGGTTTGGGAAGGGTCAGCCCTTGTTGGCGCCGGAGGTCAGCCCCGAGATCATCCAGCGCTGGGCGAGGATGAACACGACCGAGACCGGCAACCCGGAGAGGATCGCCGCGGCGGCGAAGTCCCCCCAGAGGTAGTGCTGGGCATAGAGGAACTGCTTCGCGCCCACGGCCATGGTGAGGCGGTCCTGGCTGTGGAGCATGATCGAGGCGATCGGGTATTCGTTCACCGCGCCGATGAAGGCCAGGAGGAACACCACCATGAGGATGGGCAGCGCCATGGGCAGCAGCACGCGCCAGAAGGCCTGCCAGGGGGTGGCGCCATCGACGGTCGCGGCCTCCTCGATCTCCGGCGGGATGCTCTCGTAGAATCCCTTGATGACCCAGATGTGCAGGGCGATCCCGCCGGAATAGGCGAGGACGAGGGCCCAGTGGCTGTTCACGCCGATGGCGGGGAAGGCGTGGCCGATCCGCGAGAAGATGGAGTGGATGGCGACCAGGGCCAGCACGGTGGGGAACATCTGCATGAGCATCAGCCCCGTGAGCGCGGCCTTCTTCCGGGCGAACTTCAGCCGCGCGAAGGCGTAGGCCGCGGTGGTGGAGAGCAGCAGGGCCACGGTGGCCGAGAGGGTCGCGACCTTGACCGAGTTCCAGAGCCAGAGCAGCACGGGGAGGTCCGGTTGCGTCACCCGCCCGTCCGCGCCCGTGACGGGCAGGCCCAGGGCGAAGCGCCAGTGCTCGAGGCTGATCGTCTTCGGGACGATGGAGCCGGCGGCGAAGTTCCCTGGCCGAAGGGAGATGGACACCACCATGAGCAGCGGGAAGATCACGATGATGCAGAGGACGATGAGGAAGGCATGGGCGGCGAAGATCCGCCAGCGCTGGGACTTGTCGATGACGATGGCCATGGTGTGCTCCCTTCAGCCCTTGTCGTCCTGGGAGATTTTCGTGGCGCGGATCTGGATGAGTGCGATCGCCGCGACCATCAGGAAGACCACCGTGGAGATCGCTGCGGCGAGGCCGAACTTCTGGCCGGAATCCTGGAAGGCGATCCGGTAGGTATAGGTGGCCAGGAGGTCGGTGGTGCCGGCCGGCACCGAGGTGTTCAGGAAATCGGGCAGGCCGCCGGTCAGCAGGTTGACGAGCACCAGGTTGTTGAAGTTGAACGCGAAGGAGGCGATCAGGAGGGGCGTCAGGGGCCTGATGACCAGCGGCATGGTGATCTTGAAGAAGTTCGTGATGGGCCCCGCCCCGGCCACGGCGGACGCCTCGTAGAGGTCGGTGGGGATCGCCTTGATGAGCCCCATGCAGACCACCATCATGTAGGGGAAGCCCAGCCAGGTGTTCACGATCAGCAGCATGGTTCGGGCGAGGAACGGGTCCGAGAACCAGGTGGGGCTCAGGCCGAAAAGGCCGTGGAGCACCAGGTTGATCTCTCCCGTGTTCTGGTTGAACAGCCCCTTGAACACCAGGATCGAGATGAAGCTCGGGATCGCATAGGGCAGGAAGAGCAGCAGCCGGTAGAGGCCCTTGAACTTCAGCGCATCCCAGTTGAGCAGGACGGCCAGGACCATGCCGAGGGACGTGCAGAAGAGCACGGACAGGGCCGAGAAGACGACGGTCCAGATGAAGATACGTCCGAAGGGTTCCCGCAGGGTGGCGTCGGTGAAGATCTGGGTGTAGTTCTGCCAGCCGATGTCCACCTGGAACCCGGGCTGGACTTGCTCGCCGCCGGCCGTCTCATAGAACCCGGTCTTGAAGTTGGGCCGCAGGACGGTCTGATCCTGGTTGTTGGTGAGGCTTCCGTCCGGATTCCGGGTGTACTGCAGGCGCTGGGGTGCGAACTCGTGCAGCCCGGTCATGCGCACATGGATGCCGCTGGGCATGATCACGACGAGGTTCTTCAGGGCGTCCTGCCGCTCGATGAGCTCCCGCAGGGACATGGCCCCATCCGGGACGGGACCCGAGGTTGGAACCGCCTGCAGCGTCACAGTCTGCTCCGTGGGCTCCAGTGCGACGGGGCCGGTCAGGAACGCGGCTCCGCTGTCGGCGTCCTCGAGGCGGATCCGCCACTTGGTGCCCTCGGGGACCACTTCGGAGTTGTAGGTGGAGCCGTCCGCGCGGTAGGTCTCCTCGAGGAGGTACTGGGTCGCCCGTTTGAAGTTGAGCAGGTTCTTCGAGCTGTAGTTGGTGAACCCGATGCGGACGGTATAGAGCATGGGGAACACGACGAAGATGAGCGCCGCCCCGATGCCCGGAAAGAGGTACCGGTACGCGTAGGCCTTCCGGGTGGTGTAGATCCAGATGAAGCACGCCAGCGTTGCGAGCATCACGACGGCGAGCAGGCTCTCGCCCATGGCATAGACCAGGGTGATGACATACAACCCGGCCAATCCCAGCGCGAGGATCACGGCGGGCAGGAGGAATCGCTTGAGGGCCTTGGGCATGCGCATGGTCTTCCGGAAGACGGGGCGGGAGCAGCCGGGGGGCGGGCCACGCGGCCCGCCCCCGCTGCGGGTGGACGGCTACTTCAGGATCCGCTTGGCGGCGGCGTCCAGGGCTTCCTTGGGCGTCTGCCTGCCCTCGGTCATGTTGTTCAGGGCCGAGACCATGGCGGCCCAGAAGCGACCCATCTGCGGGTTGTTGGGCATCACCACGCCGTCCCGGGCGCTGGCCATGGAAGTCTGGATGAAGGGATCGTTCTTCATCTTGGCGTAGGCCGCCTTGCTGGCGGGGGCGCCGATGGGCACGTCGGCGTTGATGGTCTCGATGCCGTTGGGGCTCAGCATGTAGTTCTCGATGAACTCGCGGGCCACGTCCACATTGCCGGCGCCGGAGGCCGCCTTGGTGATCATGGCGCCCATGTAGCCCACGAAGGGCTTGGAGGGCTTTCCGGCCACGCTGGGGATCTTGGCCACACCGAAGTTGATCTTAGCCTTGCGGAGGTTGTCCCAGGCCCAGGGCCCGCTGATCATCATGCCGAGCTTGCCCTGCGCCATCCCGGACTCCATGTCCGCGTAGGTGGCGCCCTTGGGCATCACGCCGGTGGAGACCATCTTCGTGAGCAGCTCGGCGCCCTTCAGCGCCCCGGCGTTGTTCACGCCGGTGTCCTTCGGGTCATAGGTTCCGTCCGCCTTCATCTTGAAGGCGTAGCCTCCGTTGGCGGCCAGCATGGGCATGGTGAAGTAGGTGTTGGTGTAGTCCCACAGGATGGCCTTCTTCCCCTTGGCGGCCATGGCCTTGTCCAGGGCGAAGATCTCCTCGAAGGTCTTGGGCGGCGTCTTGATCAGGGCCTTGTTGTAGATGAGCGACACGGCCTCGATGGCGATGGGGTACGCCCAGACCTTCCCCTTGATGGTGAAGGCCTGCCAGGCAGCCGGATCGATGTCGTCCTTGATCTTCTTGCCGGGGGTCACGGCGTTGATGACGCCGCTCTCCGCCCACTCGCCCACGCGGTCGTGGGCCCAGATCCAGATGTCGGGACCCTTGCCCTCCTCGGCGGCCTCCTGGAACTTGCCGGGGGCATCCTCGGGGTGCTCGACGATGACCTTGATGCCGGTCTTCTTGGCGAAGTCGTCGCCGACCTTCTGGAGGCCCTTGTAGCCCTTGTCGCCGTTGATCCAGACGAGCAGCTGGCCCTTCTGGGCGGCCTGGGCCACGGTCATGGCACCGGCCACAAGGAAGGTGGCGACGGTGGTCGCGAGTTTGCGGAAAGTGGTGGGGTGGCTCACGAAACGCTCCTTGGGTTGTCCGGGGGACCCGGGGTTGGAGGGGCTAGATGAGGCGGGTGAGGGCCCGGTCGTCCGGGCCGAAGAGGTGGCCATGCTTGGCGGGGAACCGGAGATGGGTCTCGGAGCCGCTCCGGAAGGCGGTCTCGGGCGGCGCCTTCACCGTGAGCTGGCCGTGGCCGCCGGGCCCCTGGATGTGCAGGAAGACGGTGTCTCCCAGGTGCTCGGCCACCAGGACGGTGGCCCGGGCGGTTCCCTCTCCCGCCGAGGCCTCCGCGAGGAGCCGCTCGGGCCGGATGCCCAGGGTGAGTTCCGTGCCCTCGGCCAGGCCCCGGGCGTCGACCTGGGCGCTCACCAGGGTTCCGTCCGCGATCCGCACCGTGGCATCCGTGTCCCTGGCTGACACCAGCGTGCAGGGCAGGAAGTTCATCTTCGGCGAGCCGATGAACCCCGCCACGAAGCGGTTCGACGGGCGCCGGTAGAGCTCGAGGGGCGTCCCCACCTGCTCGATGCGGCCCTGGTTGATTACCACGATCCGGTCGGCCAGGGTCATGGCCTCCACCTGGTCATGGGTGACATAGACCATGGTGGTTCCCAGGTCCGCATGGAGGCGGGCCAGCTCCACGCGCATCTGCACGCGCAGGCCCGCGTCGAGGTTGGAGAGGGGCTCGTCGAAGAGAAAGACGCCGGGCTTCCGCACGATCGCCCGTCCGATGGCCACCCGCTGGCGCTGCCCCCCCGACAGCGCCTTGGGTCTGCGGTCCAGCAGGGGTTCGATCTGCAGGATCTGGGCGGCCCGGAGGACGGCCGCCTGGATCTCCGCCTTGGAATGCCCGGCGAGCTTGAGCCCGAAGGCCATGTTCTCGGCCACCGTCATGTGCGGGTAGAGCGCGTAGCTCTGGAACACCATGGCGATGCCGCGCTTGGACGGGGGGATCTCGTTGACCCGCTCCCCGCCGATGCAGAGCTCCCCGCTGGTGATCTCCTCCAGTCCGGCGATGCAGCGCAGGAGGGTGGATTTCCCGCACCCGGAGGGGCCCACGAAGACGATGAACTCCCCCTCCCGGATCTCGAGGTCGATCCCGTGCAGGATCTCGGAGTTCCCGAAGGACTTGCGCAGCGCTTTGAACTTGAGGTCGGCCATGGAGGGTTCCGGAAGGATGGGCGGGTGGAGCCTGATGGATAGGCCCTTGGGGCCCTGGATGCAAGTCAGTGGAGGTCGCCGTGGATCGTGCCCTGGAAGCCGGTGCCCGCGAGGTAGAGCACGCGGAGGCCGTGGGGCGGGACCGCGGCGGCCGTGTAGGTGTCCCCGGAGACGGTGGCGACGCCCTGGAGGTCGCCGAGGATGGCCCCGACCGGCCCGCCCGGGGGGACGCCCAGGGCCGTGAGGCCCGAGACGGTGAAGGTCAGGGGCGCGGCCGTGAGGTTCGCCACCACAAGCACCCGCTCGGTTCCCGCCGAGCGCAGGTAGGCCAGGGCCTTGCCGGTGCCCGCATCGGTCGTCAGGGTCGCGTAGCCGCCCCGGAGGGCCGGGTAGGCCTTCCGGGCCTGGATGAGGTACTTGCACCAGCTGAGGATGGAATCCGGCTGGTTGGCCTGGAGCGCGGCCTGGGACCAGTCCATGGGCTGCCGCAGGTTGATGTCCGAGCCCGACTGCCCGGTCATGCCCACCTCGTTCCCGTAGTAGAGGATGGGCGTCCCCGGGGAGAGGAGGTTCAGGGCCTCGGCCAAGATGATCTCCGCGCGGTCGCCCCCGTACTGGGTGCCGGGCCGCGAGATCAGGTTGTCGTGGTTCGAGTCGAAGGTGGCCGACTGGTAGCCCGCGGGGTAGGTCCGCTGCTCGTACTCCCAGAGCGAGGTGACCTGGGTGGCGTCCCCCCTGCTGAGGGTGTTGTAGATGGCCCAGGGCGCGCTGAAGTCCAGGCACATGTGGAACTCGTTCGTGCCGTTCCCGTAGTAGGGCGCCACGCCCGAGGCGTCGTTCGTCCAGGCTTCGGCGATCATCGCCTTGCTGCTGTGCTTTGCGGGATCCCCGCCGGGGTGCGGGTGCAGGTCGCCGGAGTCGTACTCGTCCATGAGGCTGCGGAAGGCCTGGAGCTGGACGTGAGTGTCCGGCTGGTCGGCGCCCTGCCCCGGCCCCGATTCGCAGAGGTAGCGCACCGCATCCACCCGCATGCCGTCGAAGCCGCGGTCCAGCCAGTAGGCCTCGACCTTGCGGAGTTCGGTCTGCACGGCGGGGTTGTACCAGTTCAGGTCGGCCAGGGTGGTCACGCCGAAGGCCGTGTAGAAGTAGCCCGAGGCACCGGGTTTCCACACGTCCGCCGAGGTGCCACCCCCCCAGGGGTAGCCCCAGCCGGCCGGGGGCGAGGGCCGCCAGATGTACCAGGTGTCCCGCGTGGCGCCGTTCGTGAACCACGGGTGCAAGGTGGAGGTATGGTTCGGGACGAAGTCGAAGAGGATCCGCATGCCGCGGGCATGGACCGCGTCGATGAGGCTCTTGAGATCGGCGCGAGTGCCGAACCGGTCGTTCACGGCGTAGTAGTCCGTCGTGTCGTACCCATGCATGTTGTCGCCCTTGTACCCGCACTCGAAGATGGGCGAGAGCCACAGGGCGTTCACGCCGAGGGACTGGAGGTAGTCCAGCTTCGACTGGATGCCCGGAAGGTCGCCGATGCCGTCCTGGTAGGCGCCATCGGCGAAGGCCTTCACCCAGATGTGGTACACCACCGCGTCCCGGTACCAGCCGGGCGCGTTCTCCATCTGCTGGCCCGGGGCGATGGTGGTCGTGTCCACCGGGTAGCGGCTGGTGGCGTCCGAGCTGGGACCATGGCAGCCCAGCCCGCCCGTGAGGAGCAGGGCGAGCAGGGTGGCGGCAGGCAGGAGCGGGTGGAATTTCAAGTCACATCCTTGGGTTGCTCGACCAGGGGACGGCCCGTCCGGAGACGGGCCGTCCGACGATCGATGGGATTACCACCAGGCCTCGATCTGGGCGCCGTAGGTGGTGCCGCCGAGGGAGGTCCCGAAGGCGCCGCCGGCGATGCTGCCCCAGTTGTTGGCGATCTGGTTCCAGTTCGCCTTGGTGACGAAGAGCCGGAGCTGCGGGCGGGACCAGAAGCTGCTCTGGGGGCTCCACTGCAGGGCGATGGTCTTCTTGGTGAGGCTGCGGGTGTCGGACTCCCCGTCGAACTTCAGGTGATCCACTCCGACCTCGGCCGCGACGCTGAAGTGCTTGGTGATGAACCAGGTCGGACGGGCGCCCAGGGAGGTCCACTTGGCCTCGGTGCTGTTGGAGGTGCCCATGAAGAGGCCGCCGCCGGGCTCGTTGGGGGACTTCTGGTTGCGGTAGATGGCCACCGCCTGCATCCCGAAGTGGGAATTCGGCTGGACGAAGAGGGCGTCCATCACTTCCCACCAGTTGTTCTTGGTGGAGATTTCCGGGTTGTACCAGTTCCAGAAGGTGGAGCCGTCGCCCTTGGTCAGGTACACCTTGTTGTCGCCGCCCCAGATGCCGGACTGGGTGTAGAGGATGCTGTACTGGCGGCCCACGTTGTTGTTGGAGGGGCCGGCAACGTCCTTGCGGACGTGGGGTTCGTTGTACTGGATGCCGAAGGTGAAGGTGGCGTTCTCCCAGGGGGAGACGTCGGACAGGCGGATGTCGTGGGAGCCCACGACGACCTTGCCGTTCAGGGTGTAGACGTTGGTGTTGGTGACGCCCAGGGGGTTCCAGCTGGAACCGGTGCCGTTGTTGTTCCACCAGGTCGCGACGTTGCCGGTGTCATGCTGGATGTAGGCGTAGTGGAGCTTGCCGAAGCCGAGGTCGATGTTCTCGATGCCGACGCCGTCACCGCTGTTGTTCCAGTACCAGTAGTCGCGGATGTGGAGATCCTGGCGCTGGTAGAAGCGCCGGCCAGCCCACAGGGTGGCGTCCTTGAAGAAGCTGCTGTTCCCGAGCACGCCCGCGGCCTCGCCCCAGCCCTCGCGCAGCCAGACCTGCTGGTTGGGATTGGAGGCCATCGAGCCGTCCACGTTGCCGCCGGCATCCGCGGACGCGTCCCGGGCAGAGTAGTACTGGCGGAAGGAGGGACGGAAGTGGAGCTTGAAGGTCACGCCGTCCTTGTCGTAGGCGCGGACATCCATGGCCAGCTCGAGGTAGTTGTCGGTCTCGTTGCCGAGGCGGTAGCCGGGGCCGCCGGTGACGCTGTCGGCGGTGCCGGGGAGGTAGAAGGTGGCCTGCTCGCCGCCATTGGAGGAGCGGCCGGCGCCGGCGCGCATGTAGCCATGGAGTTCGAACACGTCCTGGCCGAACAGCGGGCCGGCGGCCAGCACCACGGCGAGGGCGGCCAGCAGGTTAGAGTTGCGCTTCATCGGACTTGCCTCCAGTGAATAGCCGCGCGGCGGCTGGTTGAGTGGGTACTGCGTCGAACAAGGGGCCTTGAGGGGATCAGCCCACGCGGCCGAAGAACCCGCCCCAGGGGGGGAGGTGAAGGGTGCGGCCCTCCTGTCGGCAGGCCTCGAGGCCATGGCCATCGAGGGACCGCGCCGGAACCGGGAGGTTGTACTGGACCGGCCTGGCTCCGAGGTTGAAGACGGCCAGGATCCTCTCGTCCCCCTCCTGCCGCAGGAGCGCCAGGATCGGCTCGGGGGTGCGGTAGAAGTGGATGCTGCCGCGGCGCAGGGCCTCGGAGCCCTTCCGCCAGGCGAGGAAGCGCCGGTAGAAGTGGAGGACGGAATGGGAATCGGCGGACTGGGTGGCCACCGACCGCCGGAGGTGGTCCCGGAACATGGGCAGCCAGGGCTCCACCTCGGAGAACCCCCCCCAGGGCGCTTCGCTGGTCCAGGGCATGGGGGTGCGGCAGCCGTCGCGGCCCTTGAAGTCGGGCCAGAAGGCGATGCCATAGGGATCGATGAGCCGGTCGAAGGGCACCTCTGCCTCCGGCAGGCCAAGCTCCTCGCCCTGGTAGATGCAGAAGCTCCCCCGCAGCGATCCCAGCATGGCCACCAGCAGCTTCGGGAAGGCGGGATTGTCCACGCCCTGCCCCCAGCGGGAGACCACGCGGGTGCAGTCGTGGTTGGAGAGCGACCAGCAGCCCCAGCCCCCGCCCCGGCTGATGCCCCGCTCGAACTCCTGGACCACGGAGCGGATGCGCCGGGCGGTGAACTCCTCCGTGAAGAGGCTGAAGCCGTAGGCCATGTGGAGCTTGTCCCCATCGGCGGTGTACTCCGCCATGGTGGCCAGGGCCCCCTCGTCGCCGATCTCCCCCACGCTGGCCACGCCGTACTCGTTCATCAGCTTCCGGAGGCGCTTCAGGAAGGTCAGGTTCTCGGGACGGCTCTTGTCGTAGCGGTGGACCTGCCGGCCGTAGGGATTGCCTTCGCGGACGGAGGTCAGCTCCACCTTCCCCGGACGGGCGGGCGGGTTGTTCCGCAGCTTCGGATCGTGGAAATGGAAGTTGCAGGCGTCGAAGCGGAAGCCGTCCACGCCGCGTTCCATCCAGAACCGCACCTCCTGGAGCAGCTGGGCCTGGACCGGCTCGTGGTGGAAGTTGAGGTCCGGCTGGGATTCCAGGAAGTTGTGGAGGTAGTACTGGCGGCGCCGCGGCTCCCAGGTCCAGGCCGGCCCCCCGAAGACGGAGAGCCAGTTGTTGGGAGGCGTGCCGTCCGGCCGGGCCTCCGCCCAGACGTACCAGTCCGCCTTCGGACCCGTGCGGCTGGCGCGGCTCTCCCGGAACCAGGGGTGCTGGTCGGAGGAGTGGGAGAGCACCTGGTCGATGAGCACCTTCAGGCCCAGCCGGTGGGCCTCGGCCACCAGCCGGTCGAAGTCCGCGAGCGTGCCGAAGGTGGGATCCACGTCGCGGTAGTTCGAAACGTCGTAGCCGAAGTCCCGCATGGGCGAGGTGAAGAAGGGGGAGATCCAGATGGCGTCCACGCCCAGGTCCGCCACGTAGGGCAGGTGGACCGTGATCCCCGGCAGATCCCCCACGCCGTCGCCGTTGGTGTCCTGGAAGCTCCGGGGATAGATCTGGTAGATGGAAGCGCCGCGCCACCACTCGGCGGGGCCGGTCGGAGCCTCGGGCTGCCGGCGGGCGGCAGGAGCTTCGGTTCCTCGGGGGGTGGGGATGGAGGGCATGGGTGGCCTGGACGGAATCGGGACGGAACTGGGAGCCTGGAAGCGTCTTGATGAAAGATGTAAGCGGTTACAAACTGGGTGCTCGGGAGAGGGGGACCTGCCATGGCTCGGCGGAACTGGTTCAGGCAGGCTGGGGTCCGTGAAGTCTCATGTAAACGGTTACAAGGAAGTCGCAGGTATGTTCCTTCGCCGTTCCAGGTCTGTCAAGCGCTGTCCAGGATGCCTCTCCGGGCAATTGACGAAGCGCACAGCCGGTGGCCGATCCGTTGCATCCAGGCGGCATCCATGATCTGCTGCCCGGTCTCCCCCATGGTCCGGTCCCTGGGCCGCTTCCCCCGGCAGCAAGATGAGGCCCCATCCGCTGTTTCATGCCTGTCCGCCCCGCCCCAGTTCCCGGGCCCGCGGCCGACCCTGAGGTGATGTCGTGTCGGATGCAACCGATAACAATCTGATCCTCGTGGCCGATGTCGGAGGCACGAACCTCAACCTGGCCCTCCTGTCGTCTGAGGGCTCCGGCTTCCGGCTCCTCCGCAAGGCCAGGTTCCGCACCCAGGAGGAGCAGTCACTGGCCGAACCCATCCGGCGCTTCCTGGCCATGGATCCCTCCCACCGTCCCGGCCGGGCCTGCCTCTCCGGCGCTGGACCGGTGGTGGACGGCCGCATCCGCCTCACCAATGCCCCCTGGGACATCGACGGACCGGCCCTGGAAAAGGCCCTGGGAATCCCCGTGAAGGTGGTGAATGACTTCACCGCCCTCTCCGCCGGAACGCTCCACCTGGACCTGGCGGACCCCGCCCAGGCAATCCCCCTGCCCCACGGCGACGGCAGCCTGCCCGCGCCTTCCCCCGGCGGGCTGGTGCTGGTGGTCGGCGCCGGAACGGGGCTCGGCGTGGGGTTCCTCGTCCCTTCCCCGTCAGGGATCCGCGCCTTCCCCAGCGAGGGGGGCCACATCGGCCTGCCGGTCTACGACGAGGACAGCCTGTCCCTGTGGCGCCACCTGGCGGAAGGCCTGCCGGGTCCGCCGGGCGCGGAACTGGCCGTTTCCGGCCCGGGCCTGGACCGCATCTTCCGGTTCCTGGTGGGGACCCGCCGGGTGGCCTGCACGCCCGCTGGCGCCGCAATCCTGGAGCTTCCCGAGGAGGCCCGTCCCGCGGCGATCTCCGCCCTGGCGGACAGCGATCCCGCCTGCGGCCGCGCCATGGTGATCTTCGTGGATCTCTACGCCAGAGTCTGCGCCGAGCTCTGCGCCGCCTTCCTCCCGTCGGGAGGGCTCTTCCTGGCCGGCGGCATCGCCGCGAAGAACGCGGACCACTTCCTGAAGGAGCGCCGCTTCATGCTCCGCTTCGAGCGCAACTACCGGGACCACCTGGACCGCCTGACGCGGGCGACGCCAGTCTTCCTGGCCCGCGACTACGACCTGAGCCTCTACGGCGCCGCGCAGGCCTGGTCGCTGTCCTGACCGGAGAGTCCCGTCCTCCCTTCGATTGACGCCCCATGGATCGAACGGTATTCATGGATGGCCCCACCCCCAGGAACCCCGCGTGCCATGAAGATCACCATCGGCGAGATCGCGAAGCAGGCCGGTGTCTCCACCGGCACAGTCAGCCGCGTCATCAACGGCAAGCCCACGGTGGCGACCGACACCCGCGCCACGGTCCTCGCCGTGATGAAGAAACTCGGCTACGAGCCCGATCCGGTGGCCCGGGAGCTGTCCAGGCGCACCAAGCACACCCTCGGCATCTGGGTGGGCGCGGGCGAGAACCGGTTGTCGCCCTACTTCAACGTCATCTGGCGGGCCCTGCTGCGGGAGATGCAGGTGCGGGCCACCCAGTTCGTGGAACTGCCCGTGGATCTGACGCCGGTCCGGCGCAAGCTCGACGCGGTGCTGATGTTCCATTGCGCCGACATCGACCAGCGCCTGGCCACCCTCTGGCGCCGGGGCGTCCCCGGGGCCCTCATCGGGCATCACCCGGGCGTCTCCTCTGTCGCCCCGGACGACATGGGCGGTGGCCGCCTCGCGGCGGAGCGCCTCCTGGCCCTGGGCCACTGGGACCTCCTCCACCTCACGGTGGCCGACGAACACCAGTGGGCCGTGGACCGCGCGGCGGGCTTCACGGCGGCCCTCGCGGAGCACCGGGGCGGATCCCTGGCGCCGACGATCCTCCGGGGCGGTGGCTCCGTCCTCGGCGGCTACCGGCTCATGCGCGACGCCTGGCTCCAGGGTCACCGGCCGACCGGAATCTTCTGCGCCACGGACGAGATGGCCGTCGGCGCCCTGGGCGCCCTCGGGGATCTCGGGGTGGCCGTGCCCGAACAGGTCTCGGTGCTGGGCTTCGACGGCCTGGTGGACCTGTACCCCGGCCTGGCCTCCGTGGCCCAGGACATCCCCTCCATCGCCCACGAGGCCGTCAAACTGGCCCTGAACGCCATCGAGGGGGACGCCATCCGGCACGTCATCGTTCCGGTGAAGGTCCTCGAGGGTGCCACCCTCGGGCCCGCCCGCCCACGCCCGGCCCGCTGACTGCGAACCCCAGGCCGGCGGCGGTGGGGAGATCAGCCGACGGGGGTCCGGGCCTCCGTCTTGGACCAGCGCCCTTCGAAATGGATGGTGGCCGCGACCGCCCCATGGGCGCGGACCAGCCCCAATCGCTCGGCCTCCGCCCGGAAGAAGGCCATGGCCTTCGGCAGGTCCACGTCCTGGGGGCAGCGCTTCGCACAGAGCTCGCAGCCCGTGCACTGCCAGATCGCCTCGGAGGCGAGCACGCGCCGGTCGAAGCCTTCGAATCCCGTCTGGGCCAGGCGCACAAGCCGGCAGGGCGGAAGGTCCATGGCCTCGGTCGAAGGGCAGACGGAGGTGCAGGTCCCGCACTGGTCGCAGAAGGCCAGCGCCACCCCGGTAGCTTCCCGCAGCCGGTGGACGAGGCTGGAACCGGAACGGGGCGCGATGGGGGTGGAGGAGGGCATGGCAACTCCAGCGGGACCTTCAGCTTCCGGCCGTGGGCCAACGGATCGCCCGGGGGATCGGACCCCGGGGCGGGCCGAGGCCTGCCACCTTTACCTTGCGAACCGTGGGTGGAACGGTTGATCGCCACCGGAAAGATAGGTCCGCCCGGCTGTGACGGAGATCACGAGGAGCCCTCGGATCCAACGCCGGTGCGGATCTTCCTGTGGCCACAGGATCTCCGGGGGAGGCTGCCGGGGGAAGGTCCAGCTCACTGGCAGAGTCTTCCCCCAAGCGCTTTCCCGCCCAGCAGGTGGAAATGGAGGTGGAACACCGACTGCCCGGAATCGGGGCCGCAGTTCGTGAGCAGGCGCCAGCCGCTTTCGACCACGCCCGCCTCCCGGGCCAGCCGGACCGCCACCTGGGGGATGCGTCCCACCGCCTCCGCGATCTTCGGCGTCATGTCGCAGAGCCCCTCGCAGTGGGCCTTGGGAATGAGGAGCAGGTGCACGGGGGCCTGGGGTGAGATGTCCTTGAATGCCAGAATGGCGTCGTCCTCGTACACCACCGCGGCCGGGATCTCCTTCGCCGCAATCCTGCAGAACAGGCATCCGCTCATCGGGGTCCTCCCTTGTTCCACATCATCCTGCACCAGCCGGAGATTCCGCAGAATACCGGAAGCATCGGCCGCCTCTGCGTGAACAACGGGGCGAAGCTCCACCTGATCCATCCCCTGGGGTTCGAGGTGAGCGACTACTACCTGCGCCGGGCCGGGCTGGACTACTGGGAGAAGCTGGCGCCGACCCACTACACCGACTGGCAGGACTTCCTGGCCCGCAATCCGGCGAAGCGGCTGTGGTTCTTCAGCACCAAGGGCGACCGCCGGCACACGCAGGTGCCCTGGGCCTACGGCGACGGCCTCGTCTTCGGCCGCGAGACCCGGGGGCTGCCGGAGGAGATCCTGAAGGCGCACCCGGGCCAGCTGGTGCGCATCCCCATGCTGGGCGAGTTCAACCGGAGCCTGAACCTGGCCCAGGCCGCGGCCATTGGCCTTTACGAGGCCCTGAGGCAGACTGAAGGCTGGTAGGAAACGCCGGAGCCACCCATGAGCCAAGCCCCCATCCGCGTGGTGATCGCCAAGCCCGGCCTGGACGGCCACGACCGCGGCGCCAAGGTGGTGGCCCGGGCCCTCCGCGATGCGGGCATGGAGGTGGTCTACACGGGCCTCCGCCAGACGCCCCAGCAGATCGTGGCCGCCGTGGTGCAGGAGGACGCCCGCGTGCTGGGCCTCAGCATCCTCAGCGGCGCCCACAACCAGATCTTCCCCGAGATCATGCGGCTGCTGAAGGAGCAGGGAGCGGACGACGTGCTGGTCTTCGCCGGCGGCATCATCCCCGACGGCGACGTGCCCGGCCTCAAGGCCCTTGGCATCCGGGAGATCTTCCAGCCCGGCACCAACACCGACGACGTGGTGGCCTTCATCAAGCGCGAGCTCGACGCCTGATGGCCAAGGCCTCGCCCCTGTTCGAGTGCACCGCTTGCGGGGCCCGCCACCCCAAGGCCCTGGGCAAGTGCACAGCCTGCGGCGCCTGGGATACCGTCCAGGAAGTGCGCGGCAGCCTGAGGCGCGACCTCCAGCGGGCCGGCTCCGCCTACGCCCAGAGCCACTACACCGGCCCCGTGGCCCTGCCGGATGTGGAAGTGGCGGATGCCCAGCGGGCCGCCACGGGCCTGGCGGAGCTGGACCGCGTCCTGGGCGGCGGCGTGGTGCCGGGCATGGTGGTGCTGCTGGGCGGCGAGCCGGGCATCGGCAAGTCCACCCTGCTGCTGCAGTGGGCCGCCAGCGCCCCGGGCACCGTGCTCTACGCCAGCGGCGAGGAGAGCGAGCGCCAGATCAAGCTGCGCGCCCAGCGCCTGGGGGCGGAGAACCCGGACATCCACCTGCTGGCCGAGACGGACGTGCGCCGCATCATCGAGGAGGCCGAGCGCATGAAGCCGGGCCTGCTGCTGGTGGACAGCATCCAGACCCTCTTCGATCCCGACTTCGAGTCCAGCGCCGGCAGCGTCAGCCAGGTGCGCGGCTGCGCCGCCATGCTCACCCGCTGGGCCAAGACCACGGGCACGCCCCTGGTGCTGGTGGGCCACGTCACCAAGGACGGCGGCCTCGCGGGCCCCAAGGTCCTGGAGCACCTGGTGGACACCGTGCTGGCCTTCGAGGGCGACCGGCACCACCACCACCGCCTGCTGCGCGCCCTCAAGAACCGCTTCGGCGCCGCCTTCGAGCTGGGCGTCTTCGCCATGACCGAGAAGGGCCTCGTGGCCGCCGAGGGCAACCCCTTCTTCCTCGATGCCGAGCCCCGGCCCGGCTGCGCCGCCACCGTGGTGCTCAGCGGCACCCGGCCCATGGTGGTGGAGATCCAGGCCCTGGTGGCGCCCGCGGGCCTCGGCATCCCGCGACGCACGGCCCTCGGCCTCGACGGCCAGCGGCTGGCCATGCTCTGCGCCGTCATCGAGCGCCGGGGCGGCGTGCAGCTCCACGACCGGGACGTCTACGTGAACGTGGCCGGCGGCCTGGAGATCGAGGATCCCGCCGCGGACCTGGCCGTCATCGCGGCCCTGTGCAGCAGCGCCACCGGACGCCTGCTGGCGGAGAAGGCCCTCTTCATGGGCGAGGTGGGCCTCACCGGCGAGGTGCGCCCCGTGGCCCAGCTGCCCCTCCGGCTGCAGGAGGGCGCCCGCCTCGGCTTCGCCGCTGCGGCCGTGCCGCGCCTGGGCCTCGAGGGGAAGGCGCCCCTGGATCTCTTCCCGGAGACCAGCGTCGAGCGGCTCCGGGGCAAGGGCTGGCTGAAGGGGACGGTGGACGAGTAGGCCTTCGCGGCCCCGTTCGGTCCTATGCTCGACCCATGACCTGGAAGCCCAGCCCCCGGCCCGGTGTGGATCGCCTGGCCCTGTCCCTCGACGCACCGCAAGCGCAGCTGCTCGAGCGCCTGGACGGCACCCTGGGTCTGCCTGACCTCGCGGCCCTTCTGGACCTGGACGAGCACAAGGTGGCCGGGATGCTGGAGGAGCTGGTGGCCCTGGGGGCCATCCAGCCTGCAGACCCGGAGGCGCCCGAATCCGACGAGGCCGCAGCCCGGGCTGCGACCCACCGGGCCCGCTTCGAGCAGCAGTTGCATCCCCAGCCCCTGGACGCACGGGTAGCCCAGGCCCGGGGGGCAGTGGAACCCGACCTGAGCGCCTTCTGTTTCGATCCCACCGCGGAGGTCGTCCGCGCCGTGCTGGAGAACCCCAAGGCAGGCCTCCTCCAGGCCCGGCTCATTGCCGCCCACCACCGCACGGCCGCCGGCCTGGAGGCCCTCGGCGCCCGCACGGCCTTCACGAACGATCCCGGCGTGCGTCGCGGCCTCCTGCTGAATCCCCTCCTGCCCGCGGGCCTCTACCGCCGCCTCTGGTCCCCCCGCCGCCTCCTCGAGCAGTACCTCGTGGCCACCTCGCGGGATGCACCGGAACAGGTCCGCGCCATGGCCCGGGACCTGCTGCGCGCCAGCTTCAACCAGCGCACGGGCGAGGAGCGGGCCGAGCTCATCCTCGCCACGGAGGGCCGCTGCCTCGCCAGCCTGGTGGGCCTCACCCTCGACGGCCACACCACCGCCCTCCTCTGCCGCCGCACCTACGTCTCCACCCTGCTCATCCAGAACATCGCCCGCTGGAGCGCCGCCCCGCCCCCGCTCATCGCCCACCTCCGGCGCCAGGAGGCGGTGAAGCGGAACGCCCCCCTGCGGCAGCTGCTGGAGCGCCATCCGAACGCGACCTGACCGGGCCCGCTAGACTGACGTCACAACAGGCATGGAGGCCCGGATGGCCGGATCAGGCGAGCGCGACTACATCCTCGGAACCCACCGGGAGGAGATCGAACGCCTTGGGCTCCAGCACCGGGTCTGGCGCCCGCACATGCTGGCGTGCTGGCAGCAGGCCGGCATCACCCTGGGGTCCAGGGTCCTGGACGTGGGTGCGGGACCCGGCTATGCCACCGTGGACCTGGCGGAGATCGTGGGTCCTGGCGGCGAGGTCCACGCCGCGGAGCGCTCCGGCAACTTCCTGCAGCACGCCCGGGAGACCTGCGCAGCCCGCTGCCTGTCGCACGTCCGGTTCCACGAGCAGGACCTGATGGCCGGGTCCCTGGACGTGCGGGGCATGGATGCCACCTGGTGCCGCTGGGTGGCCTCCTTCGTGTCCGATCCCGCGAAGCTGGTGGCGACCGTGGCCCGGGCGCTGCGTCCCGGCGGCGTGGCCATCTTCCACGAGTACCTGGACTACCGGACCTGGCGCCTGGCGCCCCCCTGCCCGCCCCTGGAGGCCTTCGTGTCCGAGGTGATGGCCAGCTGGCGCGCCTCCGGCGGCGAGCCGGACGTGGCCCTGTCGCTCCCTGTCCTCCTCGAGGAGGCGGGCCTCGCGGTGAAGCACCTCGCCCCCAAGGTGTTCGTGATCCCGCCCACGGACTTCATCTGGAAGTGGCCCTCGGAGTTCGTGGAGATCAACCTCCAGCGCCTCCTCGACCTCGGCCGGGTGGACGAGGCCTGGGTGGACTCCGTGCGGACGTCGCTCCGTGCGGCCGCGGCGGACCCCCGGACCCTGATGATCACGCCCATGGTCCTGGAGATCGTGGCGGAGAAGCGGGGCTAGCCGGACCCGGGTTCAGGCGTCGCGGCGCTGGAGGCCCGGATCCTGGGTCAGTTCCTCGATGAGATCGTGGACGCTGAGCAGCTCCTTCAGGCGGGCACCGTTGCTGCCCGTGAAGAAGAGGCCGTTCTCCAGGTCACCCCGGTAGGCGTCGGCCAGGCGGTCGGCGATGCAGTAGCCCACCGCCATGGCCCCCTTGCCGTTCTGGCAGGGCTGCAGGCAGTGGCTCACGCAGCGCACCTGGGGCGCGGTACCGGCCTCGATGCGGGCCTGCAGGGCCGTCCGCACGCCCCGGGCGGGCAGGCCCACGGGGGACTTCATGAGGCCGATGTCCTCGGCCCGGGCCTTGAGGGTGGTGTCCTTGAAGGCGGGGGCCGCGTCGCACTCGAAGGTGCCGATGAAGCGGGTGCCCATCTGGACGCCGCCGGCACCCATGGCCAGGAACTGCTCGATGTCGGCGCGGTCCCAGACACCGCCGGCCACGACCACGGGGAACGCGCCCCACTTGTCCCGCTCCGCCAGCACGGAGGGCAGCAGGTTCTCGAGGGTGTGCTCAGGCTCGGCGCAGGCCTCGGCGCTGAAGCCCTGGTGGCCGCCGCTCTCCGGGCCCTCCAGCACCACCGCGTCCGGCAGGCGGCCGTGGCGGCGCTGCCAGTGCTTGCAGATGACGCCCAGGGCGCGGGCCGAGGACACGATGGGCACCAGGGCCACATCCGCGTCCCCCACGTACTCCGGCAACGCCAGGGGCAGGCCGGCCCCGGAGACGATGAGCTGGGCCCCGCCGGCCACCGAAGCCCGCACGGCGGCCTCGTAGCCCTCGATGGCGCAGAGGATGTTCACGCCCACGGCGCCGCGCCCACCGGCGCGCTCGCGAGCCAGGCGCACGATGCCCTCGAGCGTGCGGGGCG
>DASVZU010000249.1:0-3620 GCA_036391515.1 Holophagaceae bacterium | reverse complement strand
CCCCGGTGAACCCCGGCCTTCCTGCGCCTCCGGCCGCGGCGCCGGCCGCCACTGTCCCGTCGCCTGCTCCGGCCTTCTCGTCCACGCCGGAACCCACGCCGGACGCCACGGCCTCCCCGGCCCGCGCCACCAAGGCCGAGTTCCTCCTCCTGGCCCAGCCCGAGGCCGCCGAAGCCCCGGTGACTCCGGCGCCGGCGCCAGTTGCCCCGGCGGTGACGGCAACCCCCGCCCCTCCTCCGAGCCTCACGGCAGCTCTTGCCGGCACGGCCTCGCCCGCATCCTCCTCCCCATCCCCGTCCCCATCACCGGCCCCGCGGATCTCCGTGATCGCCGCCCCGGGAACCGCCCAGCAGCCGGCACCCGCTGCACCTTTAGGTACGGCCGCCGGTCCCGGCCAGGCTCCGGCCAATGCGCCCGGGACTCCCGGCGCCGCGGCCCCGGCCAGGTCCGAGCCCGGCAGCGCCCCCTCCCAGGAAGCGGCGGCCAAGGCCGATGCCTCCACCACCACCTTCCAGGTCCACCTCCATCCCGACCTGGGAACCCAGGCCGCCGCGATGGCGACGCCGCGACCGGCCCTCGTCCCCGAACCCCCCGTGGCCTCGGCCGCCCCACCCGCGGCCCCCGCGGCCACCACCGCCGTGGCCACTCCGCCCGTTGCCCAGGTGGACAGCGGCATGAAATGGATGCTCCGGAGCGGGGCCCAGGAGGCGCGCCTCCAGCTCCATCCGGATTCCCTGGGGCAGGTCACCATCCACCTGCGGGTGGAGGGCGGCGAGGTCCACGCCAAGCTCTGGGTGAGCGAACCCGCCTCGGTACAGGCGGTCCAGGAGGGGCGCCCCCACCTGGAACTCTCCCTCAAGGAGCAGGGCCTCCAGCTGGGCAGCTTCGATCTGCAGCAGGGGCACCGGCCCTTCCAGGAGGCCTCGACGCCCCAGAATCCCCTCTTCAGGGACGCGTCCCCGGTGCTCGCGGCAAGGCAAGAAACACCCGCCACCATCGTCCCGACTCCCGCAAACCCGCACCAGATTGAGCTCTACGCCTGACCGGCACAGTTCCTGAATTCACACCCCCGGAGGTTCCCATGGAAACCGGCATGATCACCGCGGCCACGACCACGGCGAGCACCACGACGAGCACCAGCAGCACGGCCAAGAACACCCTCAGCCAGGACTCCTTCCTGAAACTGCTGGTGGCCCAGCTGAAGAACCAGGATCCCACCTCCGCCTCGAGCCAGGATCCCAACCAGATGATCCAGCAGCTCACGGGGTTCTCGAGCCTGGAGCAGGCCACCCAGACGAACACCCTGCTGCAGGGCCTCCAGTCCCAGAGCCAGGCCCTCTTCCAGGCCCAGGCCGCAGCCATGGTGGGCAAGTCCGTGAAGGTGGACGGCTCCGGGTTCTACCTCAAGTCCGGCCAGGCCACCATGGGACTGAACCTCTCGGCGGCGGCGGATGTGACCGTCACCATCACCGATGCGAACGGACATGTGGTGGCGACCCTGCCCAAGGGCGAGATGGCGGCCGGCGACAACACCCTCACCTGGAACGGCCAGGATGCCTCCGGGAACACCCTGCCCGACGGCGACTACAAGGTCAGCATCAAGGCCACCAGCGCCAGCGGGGCGGCCGTGCCTTACACCTCGAGCCTGAACATGAAGGTGGATTCGGTGGTGTTCAACACGGACGGATCCATCTCCCTCATTTCCAACGGACACTCCTTCGACCTCTCGAACGTCCTCCAGGTCCTGGCCTGATCGGAGCCCCCCATGAGCCTCTATTCCGCCTTCTACTCCAGCCTCTCCGGCCTCTCCACCAACGCGAACGCCCTCAACGTGATCGGCAACAACCTGTCGAACATCAACACGGTGGGCTTCAAGGGATCCTCCACCACCTTCCGCGACATCTTCAGCACCAGCCTCACCGGCACCGCCACCCAGGGGAACGGGAACCCCATCCAGTTCGGCCTGGGCGTCCAGGTGAACAGCGTGAGCCAGGACTTCTCCCAGTCCTCCTTCCAGAGCACGGGGAACGCCCTCGACATGGCCATCCAGGGGAACGGATTCTTCACCCTGCAGACCGTGGATGGCCGCCAGGTGTTCAGCCGGGCCGGCAATTTCACCCGGAACAACAACGGCTACCTGGTGGCCAGCGACGGCTCCAATGTGATGGGCTGGAACCGGGATCCCGTCACCGGCGTGGTGAACACCTCGGCCACCCTGGCCCCCATCCGCATCGACGCGGGCACCACCGCCAGCGCCTTCGCCACCCAGAACATCCGCCTGGGCATCAACCTGAATTCCGCGGGCGCCATCGGCGATACCCTCACCACGCCCGTCCAGGCCTACGACAGCCAGGGCAATCCCCAGAACATCATCGTCACCTACACCAAGACCGGCTCGAACACCTGGAGCTACGCCGCCAGCGTATCCGCCCCCGCCACCATCGGCGCCGGCGCCACCGGAAGCCTGGTCTTCAGCACCAGCGGCAACCTGCTCACCATCAACGGGAACCCGCCCACCGCGGCCAACAATCCGGTGTTCAGCGGCATCAACTGGGGCAACGGCACCACGGTCCAGAACGTCACCTGGGATGTGGTGAACGCGGACAATTCCCCCAACGTCACCCAGTTCTCCGGGTCCAGCAGCACCACCAGCACCTTCCAGGATGGCTACGGTGCCGGCACCCTGCGGGACCTGTCGGTGGACCAGAACGGCGTCATCAGCGGCACCTTCACCAATGGGCAGGTGATCTCCCTCGCCCAGGTGGCCCTCTCCACCTTCAACAACGTGAACGGCCTGGTGCAGACCGGCAACAACCACTGGGGCCAGACCCTGTCCTCCGGCTCCCCCACCATCGGCCTGGCCAACCAGGGCGGCCGCGGCGGCGTGCTGGGCTCCAACCTGGAACTCTCCAACGTGGACATGGCCGGCGAATTCACCAAGCTGATCCTCAGCCAGCGCGGCTACCAGGCCAATTCCCGCCTGGTCACCACCACCGACCAGCTGCTCCAGGAAACCCTGAACCTCAAGCAGTAGGAGAAGCCCTTCCCTCCGCGCGGCCCCTCGGGGCCGCGCGCCGCGTACGAATCCATTGGCGGGTAAACTGGGATCTTTGAATCGAGGCCCCATGTCCGACCTGGAACTCCAGCCCCTCGCCCCCCGCCGCCGCACCCGCCAGATCCGGGTGGGCAAGGTGCCCGTGGGCGGGGATGCGCCCATCACCGTCCAGAGCATGACGAAGACGGACACCCGGGACGTGGAGGCCACCGTCCAGCAGATCTACGACTATGCCGCCGCCGGCTGCGAGATCGTGCGGGTGAGCGTGCCCACCAAGAAGGCCGGCGAGGTCTTCCACGAGATCTGCGCCCGCAGCCCCATCCCCGTGGTGGCCGACATCCACTTCGACTACCGCCTGGCCCTGGTGGCCGCCGATGGCGGCGCGGCCTGCCTGCGCATCAACCCGGGCAACATCGGCGGCCAGGACCGCGTGCGGGCCGTGGTGGACAAGGCCGGCGAGAAGGGCATCCCCATCCGCATCGGCGTCAACGGCGGCAGCCTCGAGAAGGACCTGCTGGAGAAGTTCGGCACGGCCACCCCCGAGGCCATGGTGGAGAGCGCTCTG
>DASVZU010000248.1:0-7253 GCA_036391515.1 Holophagaceae bacterium | reverse complement strand
GGTGAGGGGCCCCACGCCGCCGGGGACGGGCGTCACGGCCGAGGCGACCTCCATGGCCTCGCCGAAGCGCACGTCGCCGCAGAGGACGGAACCCTTGGCCCGGAGCGTCTCCAGCTTCTTCGGCTCCGCCGCGAAGATCCGATGGCCCAGGTTCAGGTCCTCCACCCGGTTGATGCCCACATCCACCGCCACGGCGCCGGGCTTGATCCAGGAGCCTTCCACCAGGCCAGGCTTGCCCACGGCGGCCACCAGGAGGTCCGCCTCCCGGCAGACGGCGGGCAGATCCCGGGTGCGGCTGTGGGCGATGGTGACCGTGGCGTGCTGCTCCAGGAGCATGAGGGCCATGGGCTTGCCCACGATCTCGCTGCGGCCCAGCACCACGGCCCGCAGGCCCTTCAGCTCGAGGCCATGGTGGGCCAGCAGGGACATGCAGGCGCTGGGCGTGCAGGGGCGGAGGCCCGGCAGGCCCTCCAGCAGCAGGCCCTGGTTCACGGGATGGAAGCCGTCCACGTCCTTGGCCGGGCTGATGCGGTGCAGGGCGCGCTTCGAGTCCAGCCCCTTCGGCAGGGGCAGCTGCACGAGGATGCCGTCCACCCCGGGGTCGGCGTTCAGGCGGTCGATGAGGGCGTCCAGATCGGCCTGGGGCGTCTCCGCCGGCAAGCGGTGCTCGAGGGAGGTGATGCCCACCCGGGCGCAGGCGGCGGTCTTGTTCCGCACGTAGACGTGGCTGGCCGGATCGTCCCCCACCAGCACCACGGCCAGCCCGGGGGCCCGGAGCCCCTGTGCGAGGCGGGCCTCCACCCCCTCCCGGACCCGTTCCAGCATCCAGTCCGCGTGCGCCTTGCCGTCCAGGATGGTCGCCATGTCAGCCCCCCCTTCCATTGGACACCAGGATGCCCCCAATTCCCGCTCCTTGAGATTCCTGGGCATCGGCGCTAGACTTCTACTTCAATTCGGCCATGGCGCCCCGGCGCCAAGACTGGGTGGGTTCGTCCCACCTTTTTTGTTGTTCACCTGGAGTCCCGTTGGACCTGAAGAAGCTCCAAGCCCCCCTCGAGCGGCAGCTGGCCCTGCTGAGCTTCGAGCTGCTCTGCGTCGAGCTGGCCCGCGAGGGCCGGGACGAGATCCTTCGGCTGTACCTCGACCACTCGGATGCCGAGGCCAGCGGCCGGAAGGTCACCCTGGACGACTGCACCACCGCCCACGAGGGCCTGCTGGCCTGGCTGGACGTGGAGTTCCCGGACCTGCGCGAGCACGTGGGCATCGAGGTCAGCAGCCCCGGCATGGAGCGGCCCCTGGTGAAGGCGGACCACTTCCGCCGCTTCGCCGGCCGGCTCTGCCGCCTGCAGACCCTCCAGCCCGTGAACGGCCAGAAGCGGTTCAAGGGATGGATCGGTCCCGTGACCGGCACCACCCTCACCCTCGAAGAGGACGGCGTGCTGAAGGAGGTGCCCCTGGCGGCCCTCCAGAAGGCCCGCCTGGCCCCTTTCGACGAGGGCAAGACCCCCAAGCCCAAGCACCTGCAGGGGCGTTACACCGAAGCACCGGATGCCGGCGGCGTAGAGACAAGCGCCGCCGAGGAAGAGGAGGCCTGACATGACCACCGTCGCCACGAGTTTCTTCGACAGCGTGAAGATGATCGCCGCCGAGAAGGGGATCCCCGAGGAGGATGTCTTCCTCGCCGTGGAGGAGGCCCTCGCCAAGGCCGCCGACAAGTTCTTCAATGCCCAGGACTTCTACGGCAACTTCCAGGCCCAGATGGACCGGGAGACCGGCGAGTTCCACGTCTACGCCCTGAAGCAGGTGGTGGCCGAGGTGGAGGAGGAGGACCTGGAGATCAGCCTCAAGGAGGCCCAGGAGCTGAATCCCGAGGCCGCCGAGGGTGACACCCTCTGGCTGCCGCAGGACACGAGCCAGCTGGGCCGCATCGCCGCCCAGGCCGCCAAGCAGGTGCTGGTGCAGAAGGTGCGCGAGGCCGAGCGGGACCGCATCTTCACCGAGTTCGCCGACCGCATCGGCGAGGTGGTGGTGGCCGAGGTGAAGCGCTTCGAGAAGAGCGCCATCATCCTCGAGATCGACCGGGTGGAGGCCATGCTCCGCCGTTCCGAGGCCCTCCGCGGCGACCGCTTCGACAAGGGCCAGCGCATCAAGGTGGTCATCATCTCCGTGGACCGCAGCGCCAAGGATCCCCAGGTGCAGGTCAGCCGCACGGATCCGCGGCTGCTCATCAAGCTCTTCGAGAACGAGGTGCCCGAGATCCACGACGGCACCGTGGTCATCCGCAACTGCGTGCGCGAGGCCGGCGACCGGGCCAAGGTGGCCGTCCACAGCCTGGATCCCGACGTGGATCCCGTGGGCGCCTGCGTGGGCCTGAAGGGCAGCCGCGTCCAGGCCATCATCCGCGAGCTGAAGAACGAGAAGATCGACATCGTCCGCTACTCCGACGAGCCCGCCCAGTTCATCGCCAACGCCCTCAACCCCGCCAAGGCCATCCGGGTCGCCATCAAGGATCCCGAGGAGCGCCGCGTCGAGGTGGTGGTGGATGACGAGCAGCTCAGCGTGGCCATCGGCAAGCGCGGCCAGAACGTCCGCCTCGCCGCCAAGCTCACGGGCTGGAACATCGACGTCCGCAGCGAGGCCGACAAGCGCCGCGAGGCCGAGGTCGCCATGGGCCTGGCCCTGCCCGACGTGGCCGCCGCCCCCGAGGCCGAGGCCCCCGTCGCGCCGGCTTCCAGCCTGCTGTCCGAACTCGCCGCCGTGGAGGGTCTCGACGCCGCCCTGGCGGACCGCCTCGCCGCCGCCGGCTACCCCGACGCCAAATCCCTTTACACTGTCACTGCCGAGCAGCTCATGCAGGTGGAAGGCATGGACCAGGATCTGGCCTTCCGTCTCATCGATGCCGTGCAGGCGCACTTCGGGGAGTAGGCTGGAGTCCTGCAGCCCTTCCCGTTCCCCCATTCCCAGGCCGAGGTAAGCCCCTTACATGCTGCGCATCAACCAACTCGCCAAAGAGCTCGGAGTCGCCAACCAGGAGGTCATCGAGGCCTGCGAGAAGCGTCTGGGCCTCCAGGGGAAGAGCCACAGCTCGAACCTCACCGACGACCAGGCGGACAAGCTGCGCCGGGCCTTCCAGGGCAAGCACAAGGGCGCCGACGACGCGCCCCCGCTGGCCCTCCACAAGCCCTCGGCCAGCGTGAAGGTGGTGAAGACCAGCCGCGAGGCCCCCGCCCCCAAGGCCGAGCCCGCGCCCGTGCCGGAACCTCCGAAGCCGGCCCCCGCCGTGCTGGTGAAGAAGGCCGAACCCCGGCCCGAGCCCACCCCGGCCCCCGAGGCCGTGGCAGAAACCACCGCCCCGGCGCCCGCCCCCCGGGAGGAGAAGCCCGCTCCGGCTCCCGCGCCCGCCCCTGAGGCCGCGGCGCCCACCCCCGCCCCCGTGGCTGCCCCGGCCCCGGCGCCTGAACCCGTTCCCGAGGTACCCGCTCCGGCTGCGGCCCGCCCGGAAGCGTCCCAGGAGGCCTTCTCCCGCCTGAAGGTATCCGCGGTTCCCGCCCCCGCCCCCCGGGAGGAGAAGCCAGCCCGCTACATCCAGCTGCCCCCGGCCCGCCCCAGCGGCCCCGCCGCGCCGCGCCCGACCCAGGGCCCCGTCGGCGGTCCCCGCCCCGAGGCCGGCGCCCGTCCCATCGTCCAGCGTCCCGGCCAGGCTCCCGCGCCCACCAACGTGCAGCGCTCGGGGATGCCGCAGAAGGAGAAGGCCGTCCTCCCCATGGCCACCAACACCGGCCGCGGCGAGGTCCGCCACGAGGCCCCCGCGCCCCAGCCCTCCCGCCGGCCCTACATTCCGCCTGCCATCACCGAGCTGCGGCCCGACCAGGGCTTCAGCCGCATCAAGACCTCCGACACCCCGCCCCCGGCGCCCCGTCCCCAGGAGCCGGCCCGCTACATCCAGCTGCCCCAGCCGCGCCCCCAGGGCGGTGTCCGGCCCTCGGGCCCCGGCAGCCGCCCGGGAGGTCCCGGCCGTCCCGGCGGCCCCGGCAGCCGTCCCGGCGGTCCCGGCCGCCCCGGCGGTCCCGGCCGGCCCGGCATGGGTCCACGCCCCGGCGGCCCTGGCCGCGGGCCCTCCCTTCCGGCCGCGGGTCCCATCGATCCGAACAGCCAGAAGGGTCCCGGCCGCGGCGCCCAGCACGGCAAGAAGAAGACCAAGGAGCAGATCCGCGAAGAGCAGGAGATGGAGCTGAAGCTCCGCCAGCCGCGGTCCCGCGCCCAGCAGGTCGCCACCGAGTTCGTCCAGGACGAGATCGGCATCGTCATGCTCTCCGAGGGCGTGACGGTGAAGGAGCTGGCCGAGAAGTGCAACCGCCCCGCCAAGGACGTGGTGGCCAAGCTGCTCCACCGGGGCATCTTCGCCACCATCAACCAGCCCCTCGACACCGAGATGGCCAAGGAGATCGCCCGTGAATTCGGGTTCCTGGCCGACATCGTGTCCTTCGAGGAGGACGTCCAGATCTCCGCCGAGGAATCCGCCGAGGTGCAGGGCGAGCAGAAGCCCCGGCCGCCCGTGGTCACCATCATGGGCCACGTCGACCACGGCAAGACCTCGCTGCTGGACGCCATCCGCAAGACCAAGGTGGCCGCGGGCGAGGCCGGCGGCATCACCCAGCACGTGGGCGCCTACCACGTGGACGTGAAGGATCCCAATACCGGCGCCATGCGCCAGGTGGTCTTCCTCGACACGCCGGGCCATGAGGCCTTCACCAAGATGCGCGCCCGCGGCGCCAAGGTGACGGACATCGCTGTCCTCGTGGTGGCCGCCGACGACGGCGTCATGCCCCAGACCGTGGAGTCCATCAACCACGCCAAGGCCGCCGACGTGCCGATCGTCGTGGCCGTCAACAAGATCGACAAGCCCGGCGCCAATCCGGACAAGGTCCAGCAGGGCCTGCTCCAGCACAGCGTCCAGACCGAGGCCTACGGTGGCGACGTCCCGGCCGTCCTCGTGAGCGCCAAGACCCGCCAGGGCCTCGACGAGCTGCTGGAGACCCTGCTCCTGGTGGCCGACCTGAAGGACCTCAAGGCCGTCTACGACTGCCCCGCCGCCGGATCCATCGTCGAGGCCCGCCTCGACCGCGGCCGCGGCGCCGTGGCCACCGTGCTGGTCCAGCGCGGCACCCTGAAGGCCGGGGACATCTTCGTGGCCGGCGCCACCATGGGCCGCGTCCGCGCCATGTTCGACGACACCGGCCAGCGCGTCACCGAGGCGGGTCCGTCCAGCGCCGTGCAGATCCTCGGCTTCGAGGAAGTGCCCAGCAGCGGCGACAACTTCCAGGTGGTGGAGGACGAGGGCAAGGCCCGCACCATCGTCAGCTTCCGCCAGGAGAAGGCCCGCCAGGCCGCCCAGCTCCGCCAGCGCGTCACCCTCGAGAACCTGTTCACCACCCTCAAGGACGGCCAGGTCAAGGAACTCCCCCTCATCATCAAGGCGGACAACCAGGGTTCCGTGGAATCCCTCGTGGGCCAGCTGGACAAGCTCAGCACCGACAAGGTGCGGGTGCGGATCATCCACAGCGCCGCAGGCACCGTCACCGAGAACGACGTGCTGCTGGCTGCGGCCTCCAAGGCCACCATCATCGGCTTCCACTCCAAGGCCGAGAAGAAGGCCGAGGAGCTCGCCCGCGAAGAGGGCGTCGACCTGCGCTTCCACGAGATCATCTACAAGGTGACCGAGGAGATCGAGCAGGCCATGGTCGGCCTCCTGGATGCCACCGACAAGGAGACCATCCACGGCGAGGCCGAGGTCCGGCAGCTCTTCAAGATCAACAAGGCCGTCATCGCCGGCTGCTTCGTCACCGAGGGCAAGGTCCAGAAGGCCTACAAGGTCCGCGTGAAGCGGGGCGGCGAGACCGTCTTCGAGGGCGCCCTGAAGAGCCTCAAGCGCTTCAAGGATGATGTGGCCGAGGTGAAGAACGGTCTCGACTGCGGCATCGCCATCGAGAACTTCGACGAGCTGAAGGAAGGCGACATCCTCGAGTTCTTCAGCAAGGAGAAGGTGATCGCCACCAGCCTGAGCTGATCCCGGCGCAGAGCCGCACCCCGGGGGCCCGCTTGCGGGCCCCCGGCCGCGTACGGGCCCTACGCACCGGAAGGTGCCACCTTCCGGCCGAAGGATGAGGCCTCCATCATCGATCCGGATCGCCTCGGAGGCCTCGTGAACGTACTCGTCGTACTTGCCCATCCCGAACCGCGCAGCTTCAACGGGGCCCTTTTCGACACCGCCGTGGCCACCCTCCGGGAAGCTGGCCACACGGTGGCCACCAGCGACCTCTGCCGCATGGGCTTCGATCCGGTGTCCGACCGGCGGAACTTCCGGGAGGCCAAGGACCCGGCCTTCCTGAAACTGCAGGCAGAGGAACTGCACGCCACTGAGACCCGGGGGTTCGCGGCGGGCCTGGAGGCCGAGATCGCCAAGGTGGAAGCGGCGGACCTCATGATCTGGCAGTTCCCCCTCTGGTGGTTCGGCCTCCCGGGCATCCTCAAGGGCTGGGTGGACCGGGTCTTCGCCATGGGCCGGGCCTATGGCCCGGGACGGATGTACGGGACCGGGCTCTTCACCGGGAAGCGGGCCCTGCTCTCCCTCACCACCGGCGGCCCGCAGGAAGCCTACCGGCCCGACGGCCTCCACGGGGACCTGGAGGGGGTCCTCCGCCCCATCCATCGCGGCATGCTCGAGTTCACGGGCTTCTCCGTGCTGGCCCCCCAGGTCCACTACCAACCGGTGCGGGTAGATCCGGCGGAGCGCGAGGCCTGGCTGGCCGCCTGGGTCGAGCGCCTCCGCCGGATCGAGGCCGAAACCCCCATCGCCGCGGGCCGGTACTGACACTTCATTCTCGACCACATAGTATTTAAATATTGATTACACTGGAGTAATCATCCATGGTGTGACCCACGTCACCCTAGCGCGCCACCAGACTGGAAGGACCTTTCGACGAGGTCCCATGTCCACGCCCAGCTTCGCCCTCACCGCGCCCACGGATCAGCGGCAGGCCACCAACCCCCTCGGCCTCACCCGCATCGACCACTTCCAGATGACCGGCTCCATCGCGCGCCTGGAGGGGCTCTACCGCCGCCTGGGCTTCGCCCGCGTGGCCTCGGGCCAGGCCGCCTGGGGCCGGGTGGTCCACCTGCGCCAGCAGCGCATGGACATCCTGATCTTCGAGGCGGATGCCTCCCATCCCGCGGGGCGCTACTTCCAGGCCCAC
>DASVZU010000247.1:0-1626 GCA_036391515.1 Holophagaceae bacterium | reverse complement strand
TGGCCAGGAGGTGGGCCCCGGGGGACATGGAGGGCGCCTCAGCTCGCCTTGGGCGGGATGAAGGTCATGGCCCGCTCCGCCAGGGCGGCGATGGTCAGCGACGGGTTCACGCCGGGGTTGGCGGACATGGCCGAGCCGTCGATGACGTAGAGCCCCTCGTAGCCGAAGAGCCGGTGGCGGGCGTCGATGGCGCCGGTCTCGGCCGAATCGCCCATGGGCACGCCGCCCAGGATGTGGGCCGTGGTGGGGATGCCGAGCAGGGTCTCCGTGAGGAGGCTGGAGGGGTAGCCGTCCAGGTGCCGGGCCACACGCTGGCCCAGGTCCGTGGCCTCGGGGGTCCAGGCCTTGGCCGGCGGGCCGTCCCCCGGCTCAGTCACGGCGCCCCGGCGGAAGCCCGTGCGCCAGCCCCGGCCCAGCCGCATGCGGATGTGGCCGTCCACCGTCTGCATGTAGAGCAGGATCATCGTGAACTTGGCCCAGTCGGGCACCAGGTAGGCCCGCACGGTGCGGACGGGGTGCCGCAGCACCTGGCCGAGGGCGTGGCCCAGCCGCTGCGCCAGGGTGTCGCCCGGCGCCTGGGGGAGCATGAGGGTGCGGAAGAAGCCCGCCCCGGCGGGGTAGCGCACGGGCTCCAGGTGGGAGTGCTCGTCCGTGTGGAGGATGGAGCCGATGGCGATGCCCTGGGAGAGGTCCTTGTCGCGGCGCTGGGTGACGACGCCCAGGAGCACCTCCGAGTTGGTGCGCACGAAGTCCCCCAGCCGGTCGGAGAGGCGGGGCAGGCCGTCGGGGGCCTGCTTCAGCTTCAGCAGCAGGGGCACGGTGCCGATCACGCCGCCGGCGAAGATGACCTGCCTGGCCCGGTAGGTCTGCCGCCGGTTGAGGGCGGGGATGGCCCAGGTCCCCTGGCGGGCCTCCACCTCGTAGCCGCCCTCGGGGTGGGGCCGCACCCAGGTCACCTCCGTGTCGGCCTCGATGCGCAGGCCCCGCTTCTCGGCGAAGTGGAGGTAGTTCTGGTCCAGGGTGTTCTTGGCGCCGTGGTTGCAGCCCAGCATGCAGCCCCCGCAGAGGGTGCAGCCGGTGCGCGCGGGGCCCTCGCCCCCGAAGAAGGGATCCGGCACCGTCTCGCCGGGCTTCCCGAAGTACACGGCCACGTCCGTCTGCTCGAAGGCGTCACCCCGGCCGATCTCGCGGCCCACCTCGCGGAGCACCTCGTCCGGATAGGTGAGGCTGGGGTTCCGGGTGGCGCCCAGCATGCGCAGCACCGTGGCGTAGTGGGGTGCCAGCTCCGCCTTCCAGTCGGCGAGGTGGGCCCAGGAGGGGGCGGCGAAGAAGGGATCCTTGGGCACGGGCAGGGTGTTGGCGTAGACCAGGGAGCCGCCGCCCACGCCTACGCCGGAGAGCGCGGTGACGTGGCCCAGAAAGGTCATCTTGAAGAGGCCGCGGAAGCCCATCTGGGGCAGCCAGAAGAACCGCTTCAGGTTCCAGTTGGTCTTCGGGAAGTCGCCGGCCCGCAGGCGCCGCCCCTTCTCCAGCATCAGCACCCGGTGGCCCTTCTCGGCCAGGCGGAGGGCGCTCACGCTCCCCCCGAAGCCGGATCCGACGATGAGGTAGTCCCACTCCATGGCT
>DASVZU010000246.1:0-5056 GCA_036391515.1 Holophagaceae bacterium | reverse complement strand
CCCGGGGGTCACACCCGTTCCCATCCCGAACACGGCAGTTAAGACCCGGAGGGCCGATGATACTGCTCCTCACAGGAGTGGAAAAGTAGGTCGCTGCGACGTTAATTCACACATCGGGCCATCCCTTATGGATGGCCCGATTTTTCTGTCCGGTCCCCCGCAATGGCGGGGGATTTTCGCGTACGCCTCCGGATACACTGGAGGTTCCGCGTGGAGGATATCGATGGGCAAAGGTGTTTACACCTTCGGGGGGAACCGCAACGAAGGCAGCGCCGCGATGCGCGACCTGCTGGGCGGTAAGGGATGCAACCTGGCCGAGATGGCAGGCCTGGGAATTCCGGTGCCCCCGGGCTTCACCCTGACCACCGAGCAGTGCGGCGCCTACTATGCCAATGGGCGGACCCTGGCGGAGCCCCTGCGGGCGGAGGTACTCCAGGCGCTCAAGTGGCTGGAAGGCGTGCGTGCGTGCACTTTTGGCGCAGGCCCGAATCCGCTGCTGCTTTCCGTGCGCTCCGGGGCGCGCGTGTCCATGCCCGGCATGATGGACACCGTTCTGAACCTCGGACTCAACGACGCCACGGTCGAGGCCCTGGTGGCCGCCAGTGGCAATCCCCGGTTCGCCTGGGACTCCTACCGCCGCTTCATCACGATGTACAGCAACGTGGTGCTGGGTGTCGAGCATGCCCTCTTCGAGGCTGAACTGGAGCGCGCCAAGGAGCGGCTGGGCAAGCACCAGGACACGGAACTCTCGGCCGAAGACTGGAAAACCCTCGTGGCCGCCTTCAAGGAGATCGTGCACGAGGAGACCGGCAAGGCCTTTCCGCAGGATCCGATGGATCAGCTCTGGGGCGCCATCCGCGCCGTGTTCGAGAGCTGGAACACGCCCCGTGCCATCACGTACCGTCGCCTCCACCGGTTCTCCGATGACTGGGGCACGGCTGTGAACGTGCAGAGCATGGTCTTCGGCAACATGGGCGACGACTGCGGTACCGGCGTGGCCTTCACGCGCGATCCGGCCACGGGCGAGAAGCTCTTCTACGGCGAGTACCTCATCAACGCCCAGGGCGAGGATGTGGTCGCGGGCATCCGCACCCCCCAGCCCATTACGCGCCGGCAGGCCGAGGGCACGGGCCTCAGGAGCCTCGAGGAGGCCATGCCGGAGGCCTTCGCTGAGCTGGATGCCACCTGCAAGCGGCTTGAGACCCACTTCAAGGACATGCAGGACATCGAGTTCACCATCGAGCGCGGGAAGCTCTTCCTGCTGCAGACCCGGAACGGGAAGCGCACCGCCATGGCCGGCATCCGCATCGCCATCGACCTGGTGGACGAGGGGCTCATCGACACCCATGTCGCGCTGAAGCGCATCGATGCCGACAGCCTCTCCCAGCTCCTCGCCCCGGTCTTCGACCCCAAGGAGAAGGACCGGCTGCGCAAGGAGGGCCAGCTCCTCACGAAGGGGCTGAATGCCGGTCCCGGCGCGGCCACGGGGCGCATCGCCCTGACGGCAGAGGATGCAGAACGCATGGGCCAGGAGGGCCCCGTGGTCCTGGTGCGGGTGGAGACCAGCCCGGAGGATATCGCCGGCATGGTGGCCTCCCAGGGCATCCTCACGGCCCGGGGCGGCATGACCAGCCACGCGGCCGTCGTGGCCCGCGGCATGGGCAAGCCCTGCGTCTGCGGCGCCTCGGCGATCCAGATCGATGGGGCGCGGTCGTTGGTGCGCGTGGGAAACCATGAGCTCAAGGCCGGACAGGATTGGATCTCCATCGACGGCTCCACGGGCGAGGTGTTCGCGGGCCGGCTGAGCGCCCATCCCTCCGAGGTGAACCAGGTGCTGGTGGACGGCCGCATGAAGGCCGCTGACAGCGAGCTCTACCGCCGCTTCGAGAAGATCATGGCCTGGAGCCGGGAGGCCAAGCGCCTCAAGGTCCGGACCAACGCCGACACCCCCCATGACGCGGCGGTGGCCCGGGCCTTCGGCGCCCAGGGCATCGGCCTCTGCCGCACCGAGCACATGTTCTTCGAGGGCGACCGCATCCTCGCGGTGCGGGAGATGATCCTCGCCACTGACACCGAGGGGCGCAAGAGGGCCCTGGCCAAGCTGTTGCCCATGCAGCGCGAGGACTTCGAGGGCATCTTCACGGCCATGGACGGCCTGCCCGTGAACATCCGGCTGCTGGATCCTCCGCTCCACGAGTTCCTGCCCCAGGATGAGGCCGGCCAGAAGGAGATGGCCCATGTGCTGGGCGTGGACCTGGCCACGGTCCAGCGGCGCGTGGCGCAGCTCCACGAGTTCAATCCCATGATGGGCCATCGGGGGTGCCGCCTGGGCATCACCTACCCCGAGCTCATCCGCATGCAGACCCGCGCCATCGCGGAAGCTGCCCTCAATGTGGCTGCGAAGGGCGTGAAGGCCGTGCCCGAGATCATGGTGCCCCTCATCGGCACTGTGCGGGAGCTGTCCTTCACCAAGGTCGAGATGCTCGATGAGATCGCCCTGGTGAACCAGGAGCGGGGCGCCGCTTTCGCCTGCCCCATCGGCACCATGATCGAGATCCCGCGGGCGGCGATCACTTCCGACCGCATCGCCGAGGAGGCCGAGTTCTTCAGCTTCGGCACCAACGACCTCACCCAGATGGGCTTCGGCTTCAGCCGGGACGACGCCGGCACCTTCCTGCCCGAGTACGTCGGGAAGAAGATCCTCGAGGATGACCCCTTCCAGAGCCTGGACCAGGAGGGCATCGGCGAGCTGGTGCGCATCTCCTGCGAGAAGGGTCGCGCTACCCGGCCCGGCCTCAAGCTGGGCGTCTGCGGCGAGCACGGCGGCGACCCCCGCAGCGTGGTCTTCTTCCACAAGGTGGGCCTGGACTATGTCAGCTGCTCCCCCTACCGCGTGCCCATCGCCACGCTGGCGGCGGCCCAGGCCGCGCTCTAGCCCCCATCTCGGGTATCCTGGAAAGGCCGCGCCCCGCGCGGCCTTTTTGTCGGAACCCGCCATGGCCAAGACCGCGACCGAGCAGCCCGAAATCATCTACTCGATGATGCGGGTCAGCAAGATCTACAACAACAAGCCCGTCATCAAGGACATCTCCCTCAGCTACTTCTATGGCGCCAAGATCGGCGTGCTGGGCCTGAACGGCTCCGGCAAGAGCACCGTGCTGCGCATCATGGCCGGCGTGGACCACGACTTCAACGGCGAGGCCGTGCTCAGCAAGGGCTACACCACGGGCATCCTCGACCAGGAACCGAAGCTGGACGAGGGCAAGACCGTCCGCGAGGTGGTGGAGGAGGGTGCCGCCGAGAAGGTGGGTTGGCTGAAGGAATACAACGAGATCGCCGAACAGTTCGCCGATCCGGATGCCGACATGGACGCCCTGCTGGCGCGGCAGGGCGAGTTGCAGGAGAAGATCGACGCCCACGACTGCTGGGACCTGGACACTCAGCTCGACCAGGCCATGGACGCCCTCCGCTGCCCGGACCCCGACACCAGGATCGGCGTCCTCTCCGGCGGCGAGCGCCGCCGCGTCGCCCTCTGCCGCCTGCTGCTCCAGAAGCCGGACATCCTCCTGCTGGACGAGCCCACCAACCATTTGGACGCCGAGACCGTGGCGTGGCTGGAGAAGCACCTGCAGGACTACCAGGGCACCGTCATCGCCGTCACCCACGACCGCTACTTCCTGGACCACGTGGCCGAGTGGATCCTCGAGCTGGACCGGGGCGAAGGCATCCCCTGGAAGGGCAACTACTCCAGCTGGCTGGAGCAGAAGCAGGGGCGGCTGGCCCGGGAGGAGAAGTCCGACCAGAAGCGCCAGAAGACTCTGGAGCGCGAGCTGGAGTGGATCCGCATGTCGCCCAAGGGCCAGCACACGAAGAGCAAGGCCCGCATCGCCAACTACGAGCGGCTGGCCGGCGAGGAGGGCCGCCAGAAGGAGCAGGAGCTGGAGATCTACATCCCCAGTGGCCCGCGCCTAGGCGACCTCGTGGCCGAGCTCGACGGCGTCACCAAGGCCTACGGCGACCGGGTGCTCTTCGAGAACCTCAGCTTCGCCATCCCCCGCGGCGGCATCCTCGGCGTCATCGGCCCCAACGGCGCCGGGAAGTCCACGCTGCTGCGCCTGCTCACAGGCCAGGAGACCCCGGATGCGGGCACCATCCGCCTGGGCGAGACCGTGAAGATGGCCTACGTGGACCAGCTCCGCGCGGGGCTCGATCCGGAGAAGAGCGTGTTCGAGGCGGTGTCGGGCGGCTACGAGCAGATCGAGCTGGGCGGCAAGCTCGTCAACGCCCGGGCCTGGCTCAGCCGCTTCGGCTTCTCCGGCGACGCCCAGCAGAAGAAGGTGCGCGAACTGAGCGGCGGCCAGCAGAACCGCCTGAACCTGGCCCTCACCCTGAAGAGCGAGTCGAACCTCCTGTTCTTCGACGAGCCCACGAACGACCTGGACGTGAACACCATGCGGGCGCTGGAGGAGGCGATCGAGTCCTTCGCAGGCAGCGCCGTGGTGGTGAGCCACGACCGTTGGTTCCTGGACCGGCTGGCCACCCATATCCTCGCCTTCGAGGGTGACTCCAAGGTGGAATTCTTCGACGGGAACTACACCGAATATGAGCAGTACCGGAAGGACGTCCTGGGCCTGAAGCCCTTCGATCCCCACCGCATCAAGTACCGGAAGCTCACCCGATGACCGCCATTCCGTCCACCGCACCGCGGCTGGCCCTCCTCACGGCGGGCGCAGCCCTTGTCCTGGGCGTCGCTGCCGTCGGCCTGGGGATCGCGTACGAGACGCCCATGGCCTGGGGCTTCGGCCTCGCGTGCCTCCTCCAGGTGGCGCCCTCGCTGGCGGTCGGGTACCGCCTTCGGGAAGGCCTGGGCAACCGGGGGCTGGATGGCGAGCGCCGCACCCTCCGCATCACCAGCCACCTCCTCCGGCTCTTGGCGCTAGGGCTGGCCATCGCCTCCATCCTCGCCTGGACCGAAGGCAATGCACCCCGTCCCGGCACCCCGGGCTTCGCGCTCGCAGGACTCGCCCTGGTGACCTGGCTCGGGCTCTGGACGGGG
>DASVZU010000245.1:0-5330 GCA_036391515.1 Holophagaceae bacterium | reverse complement strand
GCTGCGGACTTCGGGCAGTTCCTCCTGCGCCGTTTCGCCCACGCCCCGGCCTCCGCCGGGACCTGGGCCTTCGGCCTGGCCCTGGGGGTCGCCCTCGCCTCGAACCTCGCGGGCCTCGTCACGGCCCTGAGGCCCCCGGTGCTCCGGACGGTGGAGGTGCCGATCCGGGACCTGCCTGAAGGGCTCAACGGCTTTCGCATCGTCCAGGTCTCCGACCTGCACCTGGGGCCCCTCGTGACCGCCGCGCGGGTGGACCGCCTCGTGGCCCGCGCGAACGCCTTGGCCCCCGACCTCGTGGCCGTCACCGGAGACCTGGTGGACGGCGAGGCGGATGGCGTGCGGGCGAAGGTGGAGCGCCTGGAGGCGCTGCGGGCCACCCACGGCGTCTTCTTCGTGACGGGAAACCATGAGTACTACTCCGGCGTGGCCAGGTGGATCCCCGTGATCCGCGGCCTGGGCTGGCACGTGCTCGACAACGCCCACGCGGTGCTGCAGCACCGGGGCGCCGCGCTCGTGGTGGCGGGGATGCCCGATCCCGCGGCCGGGGGACGCAGGGGCACGGGCCGAGGACCCGATCTCGCCGCGACCCTGGCTGGGGCCCCGGAGGAAGCACCAAAGCTGCTCCTGTTCCACCCGCCTACGGGCTATGACGCCGCCGAGCGGGCGGGCATCCGGCTCCAGCTCTCCGGGCACACCCACTCGGGGCAGTACTTCCCCTGGAGCCTGGTGGTCCGGTCGATCTATCGCTACCCCGCCGGCCTACACCGGCACGGCGGCCTGTGGATCTACACCAGCGTAGGCACAGGTTTCTGGGGTCCGCCCAACCGCTTTCTCGTGCCGCCCGAACTGACCCTGCTGGTGCTGCGCCGCGCTTGAGCGCTCAGAGCGCGTCCCGGACCGACTCCGGATCCAGTTCCTCCAGGCACTGCCGGCGCTGGCAGGCGCGCTCACGGCAGGGCGCGCATGAGATGCCTGTGCGCAGGACGCGCCCGGCCCCTTCCGGCAGCCCCGCCACCACCGGATCGCTGGAGCCGTAGAGGCCCAGGGCGGGCACCCCGAGGACGACCGCGAGGTGGAGCAGGCCCGTGTCCGGCGCCACCACCCGGTCCGCCTGCCGCAGGGCCGCGGCCAGCTGCCAGAACCCCAGGCGCGGCAGGGCCGGCACGCCGGTGGCATCCGGCAGCCAGGATCGGAGATCCTCCTCCTCGGGCCCCAGGGACCAGCGCAGGTCGTACCGGCCCGCCAGCAGGCGGGCCAGGGTGATCCAGTGGCGCAGGGGCCAGCGCTTGATGGCCCCGCGGCGGGAGGCACCGGGCACCAGCACCACTCGGGGCTTCTCGGTCTGGGACCAGACCTGCCCGGGATCGGGCAGGTCCACCCCGGCCAGGACCGGCCTGAAGCGCCCCAGGCCCGGTATGCCCCGGCTGCGGCCGAAGGCCTCGGCGAGGCCCAGGGCCTGGCCATAGCGCGTCTGATGGCGGAAGGGAAGCGGGTGGGTCTGGAGGGCCCCTGCGAACTCCTTGGTCACGCCATCACCCCAGCGCTCGGGGATCTCCGCCAGCTTCGGGATGAGCGCCGCCTTCAGGATGCCGTGGAAGTCGAGGCTGGCCTCGCAGTCCTGGAGCCTGCGCGCCACCCGCCGCAGTTCCGGCAGGGCCGAGAGGGGGTTCGAGAGCCGCCTCCGGCGGACCACCACCGGCTCCAGCCAGGGCAGAGGCTCCAGCAGGAACGCATGGCGATCCTCCACCACGGCCCGGAACCGGGCTTCCGGGAAGGCCTCCCGCAGGTTCGCCCAGGCGGGCAGGACCCGCAGGATGTCGCCGAGCGCAGACAAGCGGAGAAGCGCGAGGTTCATCGGACCCTGCCAGCCGCGCCCTGCCTCACGGTTTCCCCATCCTCTCAACCCAGGGCTGGAACTGCTTGTCCATGCCCAGGATATGGAAGACGAGCCAATCCCGGATCATGGGCAGGATCTGCGGGGCGGTCACGGCCCCCGGATCCGTCTCGTAGGTCTTGAGCAGACCCGCCACCTGGGCCACGAAAGCCTGATGGGCCCGCCGGTGCTCCTCCAGTCCGGGATAGTGGCTGAGGGACATCAGCCGCTCCTCATCCCGGAAGTGCATGACCGCATAGGCCGCGAGGAAATTCAGGTGCCGGCCTACCCCCTCGGCGCTGCCCCGGTCCGCGCTCGCCTGGGCCTCGGCCACCATGCGGAAGAAAGTCTGGTGCTGCCCGTCGATCAGATCGTCGCCGACGCGGAAGGACTCCTTCCAGGCCCCGGCCTCCGGGGCATCCCCCGACAGGTCCTCCACCCCGCCGGGAGGCGGGTTTCCGTTCGGTGTAGGGTAGGCTGAACCCATGGAATCCTTCGCCAAGGACCAGTCCAAGAACCCGCCCCCCTTGAATTGGCTGGACCAGATCCTGCGCCGGTTCTCAAGGGTAGCCTACGGGACGGCCGTCCTGCTGCTCTACGTGCTGGCCTCCACCGCCCTCGGCCTGGCCCTGGCCCCGGCGCTGTGGTCCTGGAGCCTGCTGCAGCCCCTCATCCTCCGCCTCCCCGGTTCCTGGCACTGGTTCCTGGCCGGCTTCGCCCTGGCGCTCTGCTTCTTCATCTTCGGCCTCAGCCTGCTGGCGGTGATCCCCGTCTACAACTGGGTCCTGCCCACCCGCGTGAGGCCCTTCAAGGGCGGGTACTACACCCTCCACGCCCTGCCCTGGTTCCTCCACAACGGCCTCTTCTACCTGGTGCGCTTCACCTTCCTGCCCTTCGTGACCCTCACACCCTTCGGGGTCTGGTTCCTGAAGGCCATGGGCATGAAGATCGGCCGCCACGCCTTCATCAACACGGAGTACATCAGCGACCCCCAGCTCATCACCATCGGCGACGACGCGGCGCTGGGCGGGAGCGTCCGGATCTTCGCCCACTACGGCGGCGGGGGGAACCTCGTGATCGCCCCGGTGCGGGTCGGACACCGGGCCACCCTGGGCCTGGCCTGCTGCGTCATGGGCGATGTGATCATCGGGGATGACGCCACCATCCTGCCCCAGAGCGTGCTGCTGCCGGGGAGCCGGGTGGGAGCGGGGGAGACCTGGGGCGGCGTCCCCGCCCGGAGGATTGACCGCGCGGAGATGGAGCGGATCAAGATCGAAATCCGGGGCATGTCCGAAGCCCTGGGCTGACGCCGCCTACGGTCTCCGATGCTCGCCCTCGCCGGGTCCCCGGCGCCGCGGGCTCCCCCCGGAGCCCGCTTTGCCACCCGGCGGGGTTCGCGGGGCCGCGTCCCCGCCCGGAGGATCGACCGCGCGGAGATGGAGCGGATCAAGATCGAAATCCGGGGCATGTCCGAAGCCTTGGGCTGACGTCACCTACCTTCTGCGCTTGGCAGAAGGGGGTTCCGTTGCGACAATTTCCCCTTCCCCCGATGGGGATTGTCCGGTAGGCCCATGAACCTGTCCATGCTCCTCCTCCCCGCGATCGTCCTGCCTTCGACCCTGGTGGCCCAGGCGCCTGCCCCCACCCTGGGCGAGCAGGTGCGTGCGACCCGGCCGGCGGTGGAGAAGCTGATGGCCGACCTGAAGTTCCAGGAGGCCCTCCAGCAGGCCCAGACCCTGCTCCCGGCCACCCGCCCGGCCTTCGACAAGACCAACAACCAGACCATGCTGACCTGCGCGATCCGCGCCATCGACCTCGGCCAGGCCTACCGCCTGGCGGTGGAGGCTGCCGATGCCGCCGGCCAGTGGGAGAAGGCCCTCGACTACGCCAAGGAGGCCAAGGCCATCGCGGGGGAGAGCTATGACGCGGTGAAGGACCCCTTCCAGAAGATGGTCGCCTACTACGATGCTGCCGGATCCCGGGCCCAGCAGGTCATCTGGGACAATGCCGACCGCATCAAGTACCTGAAAAGCAAGCAGAACCCGGATCCCGGAGAAAAGCAGGAGATGGAACTCGCAGCCGGCGTTGAAAAGGAGATCCAGGACGACGCCAAGTGGTCGAAGTTCTTCCAGACCTACATCAAGGTGGCCAAGGAAGAGACCACCGCCTACGATCCCCTAATCTCGGTCATGGAGAAGAAGATCCAGGGCGAGGCCGACCAGATCGCCGAGTACAAGGCCGGCAAGGGCGACAAGCTCAAGTGGGTGGAGGCTGTCGTCTCCAGCCCCGCCTACCTGGAGGCCCAGGGCGACAAGGCCGGCAAGATGCGCTTCCTCAGCCGACTCGCCGTGATCGATCCCGACAGCAAGAAAGTCCAGCACCAGATCGACCTCCTGACCGGCAAGGCCGTCGAGCCCGCCCCCAAGCACGTCATCCGCAAGAAGAAGTAGCGGGCCGGGAACCGCCGGCCCCCGGTCCCGACGCTGTACCCTGGGACCATGGCCCGCCGTTCCGCCTCCCGCATCCCCGTCCGTCCCCCCGCCCGCACCCCGGACCGGCGGGAGACTCCGCGAGCCCCGGCCACCCAGACGCCGGGGCTCCGTCGTTTCGAGACCTTCGAGGCCACCTTCCTGGGCCACCCAGAGGGCGCCGGGGGTTTCCTCCGGGTCCCCGGACTGCCCAAGGGGCCCGGGCAGGACCCCATGGTGGACTGGCGGGATGCCCACGGCGCCATCCACGGGGACCGCGTCGTCGCCGAGATCAGCGGGGAGGGCTGGGACGGCCGCCTCAAGGCGCGTGTCCTGGAGATCAAGGGCCGGGGCGAGATCCCCCTGCCCGGCACCCTCCAGAAGCAGCCCTGGGGCTGGCGAGTGGTGCCCCTGGAGCCGCGTCTCCCCCAGGTGATCGCCGTGCCGCCCACCGACCTGGCGGAGGACGGGGAACTCGTCAGCGTGCGGCTGGATCCCGATCCTGAGGCGAAGCAGCTGCGGGGCGCTGTCGTCGCTCGCCTCGGGAAGAAGACCGACCTCCGCATCGAGAACCGCCTCACCGCCGCCCTCTTCAACCTCCGCACCGCGTTCCCCGACGCCGTCATGAAGGAGCTGGCCCCCTTTCCCACCGAGATCCCGGAGGCATGGGCGCTAACCAGGGAGGATCTCCGTTCGGTCCTCACCTGCACGGTGGACCCGCCCACGGCCAAGGATTTCGACGACGCCATCAGCCTGGAGGCGCTGCCCGATTCTGAAGGCGGCGGATGGATCCTGGGCGTGCATATCGCGGACGTGAGCCACTACGTGGAGGAAGGCGGCCCCCTGGACGAGGAGGCCCGGCTCCGGGGCACCTCTGTCTACTTCCCGGACGAGGCCATCCCCATGCTGCCCGAACGCCTCAGCGGCGACCTCTGCAGCCTCCGCCAGGGCGTGGACCGGCTCACCATGACCGCCTGGATGACGATCTC
>DASVZU010000244.1:0-7496 GCA_036391515.1 Holophagaceae bacterium | reverse complement strand
TGGAGGCGCTCAGGCCAGGCCTGCTCCGCCACCGGCTTCCGCCCTTCCAGGTGGAAACGGAGCATTCCCTCCGCCTTCGCGAGGAGCGGATTGGAGGGATCCCGCTGGAGCAGCCGGCGGGTCCAGCCGTGGACCAGGGGCCCCGTGAAGGGCCGGCAGAGGGGATGGAAATCCACGCACTGGCGCACGAGGATGGGCTGGAGCCCCATGCGGAACTTGAACTCATCGACGTTCGCCGGGGCATCCAGGGACTGCACCGTGAAGAACAGCCCCTCCACACCCTCCCGCTGCAGCAGCTCCTGGCTGGCGCAGTAGAACAGGGCGTTGTTCACGTGTTCTCCGAGGAACCGCCGGTGGCTCAGGGCGAAGGGCACGGTGAACACGGATCCCACCCGGGCGGCGATGATGGCGGCGGCCAGTTCCCCCTCGACGGTGGCGGCCCAGACCTCGAACCCCTGGAGGCCGTCGGCCGCGCGGCAGAGCCGCTCCCAGCCCTCACGGGTCATGCTCCGGCTGCGATCCTGCCGCGCCAGGGTGTCCTCCTGCAGGAGCCACCCCTCCGTGGCCAGCCGCTCGAAAGGGATCTGCTCGATCTTGAAATGGCTCATGCCGGTCTTGACCCCGTTGCGGGCCTGGGACTTCAGCATGTCGAGGGTGTAGGGCTGGTGCAGGACGACGTGGTAGCTCACCACCCCCCGGGAGTGCGTCATGGGCGCGGAGTACCGGACGGCCAGGGCCCCGTGCCGCCACATCAGGCTCCTGAGCTCCGCATCGCTTGGCGAAATCACCCAGTGGTAGGGGAAGGCCTGGAACACCCCCGGCGCGGCGTTGTACCAGTAGCTGCTCGCGGTCCGCACGACGCGGTACCCCTGGCGGCGCAGCCACTCGGCGAAGGCATCAGCGTTCATGGGTGGCCGAACCTCCCTGCGCCGCGCCCGGGGGCCGAGGCGGGATCGATCGAAGGCTTGCAGCGTGCGGATCGACGCATGTCATGCACCGCGTGGGAGGGCACCGGGTAGCTGGCGGACAGCTGACGGACAGGATGGGTTCAGACCTGGTTTCGAAAGCATTATCATCCATTTTTTACCCGTGATGACCTTAATTATCAGACCCCTTGAAGGACTATTCAGCTCCCACGATCCACCTCTTCCGAGGGGCCTCCCTCAGGGGTCGAGGCACCGGGTCGCCGATCCCGGGCCAAGCCCATCCTGAGACTCAACATAAAATACGATTCAATCAAAGCCAATACATTGCGTCAATCGAATCAGAATAAACAGGCATTTGAAAATCTTGGTCATGTTAACATCCAGGTCTCCTGATCGACTCTCCAGTCAAGTGCAAACCCGATCCGGCTCATTGCCACTGCGGGGATCCGCAATCCCCAGCTTCGGCAGGTGCCCTGCCATTGGAGGCCCGACATGCTGATCTGTGGGATCAACTCCAGCCACACCGCCTCAGCGGCCCTGTTCCGCGACGGGCGGCTGATCGGCGCCCTCCAGGAGGAGCGCCCCACGCGGCAGAAGAACCGGCGCGGCTTCCCCGGGCAGGCCCTCGGGCGTCTCCTCGAGTCCGAGGGGCTCGGCTGGCGGGAGGTCGATGCCTATGTCTTCGGCGGGTACGGCTCCTATGCCGATACCCCGCTGGGCGTGAACGAGTCGGCCAGCCGGATCCGCAGCTACAAGGCCGCCGCCGGCCTGGGCGGCAAGGCCAAGCAGCTGCTCCAGATGACGCCGGCCCGCGGCCTCGTGCACCGGTGGCGCCGGGAACGCCACATCCAGCAGCTCGAAGCGCATGGCGTGGACGCGGGGAAGATCTTCACCATCGAGCACCACCTCTGCCACGCGGCGACCGCCCACTTCGGACGCGGCATCGACGAGGAGGCCCTGGTCATCACCGTCGACGGTGCCGGCGATGGCCTCTGCGCCACCGTGTCCCTTCCCCGGCCCGGAGGGCGCCTGGAACGGATCGCCTCGATCCACGAACGGCACTCCGTGGGGAATCTCTGGGAAGTCATCACCGCGCTCATGGGCATGGTGCCCATGGAGCACGAGTACAAGCTCATGGGCCTCGCCCCCTATGCCAGCGGGGACCGGGCGGAGAAGGCGAAGCAGCTCTTCAGCAGCGCCTTCGAGCTCTCGGACGGCACCTGGCATCTGGCACCGGGCATCCCGAATCCCACCTACGCCTACGAGTTCTGGCGGAAGCGCCTGGAGTTCACGCGGTTCGACCACATCTGCGCCGGCCTCCAGAGCTTCACGGAGGAGTTCATCACTGCCTGGATCCAGGGCTGGCTGAAGAAGACAGGGCGCCGGAAGCTCCGCCTCTCCGGCGGGGTCTTCATGAACGTCAAGCTCAACAAGACGATCGGGGAACTGCCCGAGGTGGACGACCTCTACGTGTTCCCTTCCTGCGGCGACGAGACGAACGCCCTGGGTGCGGCCTGGGCCTTCATGGCGGACCGCGGGACAGCCGATCGGATCCAGCCCCTCGAGTCCCTCTACCTCGGCCCGGAACCCGCGCTCGAGGACTACCGCCGGGCGGCCGACCAGGCCCGGGACCTGGGCTGGTCCGTCTCCACTCCCGTGGACATCGAGGACGAGATCGCCGGGCTGCTGAGCCGGGGAGAGGTGGTGGCCCGGGCCCAGGGGCGCGAGGAGTTCGGGGCCCGGGCACTGGGAAACCGCTCCATCCTGGCGGACCCGACCCGGCCCGACGTCGTGCGGATCGTGAACAACGCCATCAAGTGCCGGGATTTCTGGATGCCCTTCGCCCCCTCGGTGATGTCGGAATGCGCCGACCGCTACCTCCAGAACCCCAAGGGCTTCGTGGCGCCCTACATGATCCTCGCCTTCGACTCCCGGAACACCCCGGAGGTCAAGGCCGCCTGCCATCCCGAGGACAGCACCATCCGGCCCCAGGTCGTGACGAAAGCCCAGAACCCCTCGTACCACCGCATCCTCGACCGCTTCCGGGAGCGCACGGGACGCGGGGCCATCATGAACACCTCCTTCAACATCCACGGCGAGCCCATCGTCTCCTCACCGGCCGATGCCATCGATGTCATGCGCAGGTCGGGGCTGCTCCACCTGGCCCTTGGCCCTTTCCTGATCTCCAAGCCTTCCGGGAATTGAACCCGCTCACCCATCCGCGGGCGGGCTTCCGCTTCGGAGGACATGACAGGCTCCCCGAGTGGTGCTTCCATAGACGCCACCACCAGGCCACCCCAGCCCTGCGCGTCTGCCGCGCCAGGACGCTTCCCCGAGGCCACATGATCCGGAAAGCCGCTTTGCTCCTCGCCCGGCAGTCGTGGTTCCGAAAAACCATCCTGGGCACCCCGGTCCTCAGGGACCTGGCGGGCCGGTTTGTCGGAGGCGACGACCTCCCGGCCGGCCTCGCCGCCGTCCGCGGGCTCAACGCCCGGGGCATCAAGGGCTCCCTGAACTTCCATGGCATGCACGTGGAGGACGCGGAGGAGGCCGCCCGCGCCACGGACCAGGCCATCCAGGCCCTCCGGCGGATCCGCGCGGAGGGCCTCGACTCGCACGTCTCGGTCAAGCTCACGAAGATCGGCATGGACGTGGACATGCCGCTGTGCCGGGACCACCTCCACCGGATCCTCGACTGCGCGGCGGAGACCGGAGGGTTCGTCCGGATCGACATGGAGGAGTCCCGGTACCTCGAGACGACCCTGCGGACCTTCGAGGAGGCGCAGGACCGGTACGGCGCCGGGACCGTCGGCCTCGTCCTGCAGTCCTACCTCCGCCATCGGACCGGGGATCTCGACCGCCTGCTGGATCGGGGCTCCCGCATCCGCCTTGTGAAGGGAGGGTACCGGGAGCCCCGTGACGTGGCGTTCCAGACCAGGGCCGAGGTGGATGCCGCCTTCAGCCGGGACATCGAGCGGCTCCTCGCGAGGGGGACCTCGCCGGCCATCGCCACGCACGATGCCGAGGCCGTGGCTTGGACCCGAACGGTACAGGAACGCCTGGGGCTGTCGAAAGATGCCTTCGAGTTCCAGATGCTCTACGGCGTGAAGCCGGAGCTGCAGGAACAACTCGTCGCCGAGGGGTACCGCGTCCGCTGCTACATCCCCTACGGCGGCGACTGGGCGACCCACCTGGTCGGCTGCCTGCGGCGGGTTCCTGCGAGCCTGCTGGGCCGCCTGGCACGTCCCGCCGCTCGGGTCTGAAGGCGGCATCCTCCCTGCCAGGCACAACCGCCCCGCCGGTGGCGCCTCAGGAGCCCCCCATCGACTGGAGGAAGGCGTGGACCCGGCCGGCCTGGATGAGGTTGCTCTTCTCCCTCAGCACGAAGGCCTTGGCACCCTGCCCGAGGAGATGGAGTTCCTCCCGCGGCCGGTCGAGGAGCCGGTTGAGCGTGGCGGCCATGCCATCCGCCGATTCGTCCTCGAAGAGGTAGACATGGTCGAGGTACGCATCCGGCATGCCCGGCAGCCGGGTGGTCAGGACCGGCGTGCCGGAGGCCATGTACTCCATGTTCTTGGACGGGAAGGAGAACCTCGTGAAGGGTTCGCTGGACGGGCGGGGGTTCACCAGCAGGGTGGCCCGGACCTCCGCCGCGACCACTTCCGGGTTCGGCCGCACCCCCCAGTACTTGATCCGGGAGTCGCGGGCCTCGCATTCCCGGAGCTCCGCCTCCAGTTCGCCGGTGCCGTAGAGCCACAGCCGGGCGCTCCCTCGGGAGACCTTCTGGAAGGCCTCCAGGAGGGTGCCCACGCCGTACTTCCTGTACAGGGCGCCGGCGTAGAGGACGACCTGTTCCGGGTGCTTCCCCTCCAGGGTGTTGGCCACCTCCCCCATCCCCGGATCCACCATGCCCTCCATCACCAGATGGGGCCGGCCCCCGGGGTTGACCAGGGCGTTCATGGCCTCGGTCAACAGGAGGTAGCCGTCGTAGCGCCCCATGAAGAAGGTGGACAGGCCACGATAGGCCCGGGCGAAGCCACCTCTCCCTCCGATGTAGCCGTGGAGGTAGTCCGGGACATCGGTCACGATGGCGACCGAGCCGATCCGAGCCACCTTCGAGGCCAGCAGGGCCCCGGCCGAGATGGACAGGTTCAGGACATCGCAGACCATGAACCGGGGACGGCTCCGCCGGGAGAGGCCCCAGCGCAGGCAGGACAGGAAGCTCCAGAGGAAGACGATCCCGTGGGAGAGGACAGGGATGGTCCGCAGCGACAGGTACCGGTAGGTGATGCCCTTCTCGGCTTCAGAGGAGGTCGAGGGCAACCCGGCCGCTCCGGGCGGGATGGGAAGCACTGCCAGGGCCGTCAGGCCTCCAGCGCAGGCGGCGAGGCCCCTCGCCAGGAGCCCGTGGAACTTCTGCTCCTGCTGGGGCGGCTTGATCGGCTGCTCCCGGAGCAGAACGGCCAGCCGCCGCTCCGAGCAGAGCCGGGACACGTAGAGGATTTCCATGAGGCGCCTTCATCGCGTGGGCGGTGGCCGGGGGTCAGATCTTCGCCTTGTTCTGAACCAGCCAGGGCGCGGTCGCATCCTTCTGGGGCGGATTCTTGCGCCGGCAGGACTGGTCGGCGGGCACGGGCAGATTCACCTGCCGACGGTTCCAGGCGAATCCGCCATAGCGGCCCACCCCGAGCAGGGAGGGCGTGTAGGTCGGCACCATCCACTGCAGGAGACGGACGATCTCGGGCTGCCGCTGCTTGAAGGGCAGGCCGACCGCCTTGCGGAATCCCTCCAGCCCCTCCAGCAGCTTCTCGGCGCTGATGCCCTGGGGATTGGTCTCGAAGACCTTGGCGTGCAATCTCGTGCTGGAGCGTTCCTGGTCGAGAAAGAGCTCCTCGTGGAGCTTCTCGCCAGGCCGCAACCCCGCGAACTGGATCTCGATGTCCCGTCCGGGGATGAGTCCGGAGAGGCGGGCCATGTCCGAGGCGAGGTCCACGATCTTGACCGCCTCTCCCATGTCGAGCACGTAGACCTTGCCGGTGTCCCCCAGGAGGCCCGCCTGGAGGACAAGCTGGCTGGCTTCGGGAATGGTCATGAAGTAGCGGGTCATCTCGGGGTGGGTCACCGTGATCGGCCCCCCCCGCTCGATCTGCTCCTTGAACACGGGCACGACGCTGCCCCGGCTGCCCAGCACATTGCCGAAGCGGACGCTGACGAAGCGCGTGCCGGGCTGGGCCTTCTTCGAGGCCTCCAGGACGATGCATTCCGCGATGCGCTTGGAGGCGCCCAGGACGTTCGTGGGGTTCACGGCCTTGTCTGTGGAGATGCTGACGAGCGCCCGGGTGCCGCTCTCCAGGGCCGCTTCCACCACGTTCAAGGTGCCGAAGATGTTGTTCTGGACGGCCTCGACCGGATGGGTCTCGAGGAAGGGAACGTGCTTGTGGGCCGCCGCGTGCATCACGATGTCGGGCCGGTACAGCTGGAAGACTTCCCGGAGCCCCGTCCGGTTCCGGATATCCATGAGCTCCAGCGAGTAGGGCTGCACGGGGAACAGGCGCTGGAACTCCCGCTGGATCATCCAGAGGCTGTTCTCTCCCCGCCCAAGCAGGACGATGTGCTTGGGCCGGAAATTGGCGATCTGGCGGGCCAGTTCGCTGCCGATGGAGCCCCCCGCCCCGGTGATCAGGACCACGGAACCCTCGATGGCCTCGAGCAGGGCCGAGTGGTCCAGATGCACAGTCTCCCGCCTGAGGACGTCCTCGATGGAGACGTCCCGGATCACGGGACGCCATACATCATTCCCCAGGAGGTTGAAGAGCCCGGGAACCGTCTTGACCTGGACGCGCAGGGCCTGGAGCGCCTCGTTCAGCCGGCGGACCACCAGGCCCGGCGCGCTCGGCACGGCAAGGATGGCGTTGGTCACCTTGTACTTCCGGACCACCTCGTCGAGGTGGGCGGTATCCCCCAGGACGGGGATGCCGTGGATCCGCTCCCCGAGGATGGAGGTGTCGTCGTCGATGAACCCCACGACGAAGAAGCCCAGCTCGGAGTGGCGCAGCAGCTCCTGCAGGACCAGCGCCCCGGCCTGGCCCGCCCCCACGATCAGGGTCCGGTTCTTGCGCGGCACACCCCGCATGGGCAGGGTCGCGACGGGGTGGGCATGGGTTTCCCGCCACCAGCGGCAGCCGACCCGGAGGGTCCCCCAGAACCCTCCCGTGAGGACGCTGGCGCCGAAGGCGATATGGGGAATCGGGGGGGAGAGCTTGAGGAGGCCCGCCAGGGGCTCGAGCAACATCGAGAGTCCCAGCAGCGTGAGGGTCGCCATGCCCAGGCGGATCGCATCCCGCATATCCGTCATGCGATAGACGTGCCGCGTGAGCTGGAACAATCCGCCGACGGCCAGGGAGATGAGGGCCCAGATGCCCATCCGCCTCAGCTGCCAGTCCGAGCCCTCCCACAGGCCCTCCGCGATCAGCCAGGCGGCCGCCGCAAGCAGACCGTCCATGCCCTGCTTCCCGGCCTGCCGGAGCAGGGGACTCTCGACCTGGAAGAAGCCAGGCAAGGCGGCGGATC
>DASVZU010000243.1:0-30971 GCA_036391515.1 Holophagaceae bacterium | reverse complement strand
CGGACAACTACACGATCCTCTGCAACAGCTGCAAGCGCCTCGTCCGCACGCTGCCCATCGCCAAGTAGGCATTCCTCTCCTGAAACGAAGAACGGCCCCCGTCGGGGGCCGTTCTTCGTTTCAGGGAGTGACTCAGCCGCGCAGGATGTGCGGCGTGATGAAGATCAGCAGTTCGGCGTTGGACTCCGACTTGGTCTTCGAGCGGAACAGCGCGCCGAGGATCGGGATCCGGGAGAGGAAGGGGACGCCGGTCATGCCGTTGGTGCGGTTCGTGACATAGACGCCGCCGAGCACCGCCGTGCCGCCGTCCCGGACGAGCACCTGGGTGTCCAGGGCCTTGCGGACGATGGTGGGTGTGCCGTTCACCGTGCGGCTGAAGTCGGCCTCGGCCTTCTCCAGCTTGATGTCCATGATGATCGTGCCCTCGTTGGTGATCTGAGGCGTGACGTCCAGCTGGAGGTTCGCGTCGGCGAAGGCCACGGTGATGGCGCCGCCCTGGGCCCCGCCCTGCTGGGTGGGATAGGGGATCTTCTCGCCGCTGAGGATGGTGGCCTTCTTGTTGTTCTGCGTCACCACCTTCGGGGAGGAGACGATCTTCACCACGCCTTCCGTCTCCAGGGCCTGGAGGACCGCGTTCACGCTGAAGCGATCGCTCAGGAACGAGAACCAGAACTCGCCCGCGGGATTGGCGATGCTGGTGACGCCATCCTTGCCGGGGGCCCAGGCCACGCCGGCGGTCTGGCCCGAGGCCGGGCGGTTGAAGCCGGTGGCGCCGTTCCAGAAGGGTGAGGCGGTTCCCAGCCAGGGGGTCGCGGTGGAGGCGGTGCCGCCGCTCGTGATGGCCACATTGCCGCTGTTGGACTGCGGCCACTTCACGCCGAAGGCCTGCTGCCAGTTCTTGTTGGCCTCCACCACCCGGGCCTCGATCTGGACCTGGGGGATCTGCACATCGAGGGTCTGGATGAGCTCGTCGATGACCTTCAGGTTCTTGGGGAGGTCCGTGATGATGAGGGTGTTGGTGCGGTCATCCAGGATGACGGACCCGCGCTTGGTGAGCATGTCCTTGAGGATCTTCTGGACATCGGACACCTTGGCGTAGGACAGGGGACGGGTCATGGTCTGGAGGTCCCCGGCCAGGGCCTTGGTCTCTTCCAGCTTCTTCCGGTCCTCCTCCTCCTTCTGGAGCTTGTCCATCTTGGCGACCCGGAGGACGCCGTTCTGGATCTCCTTGCCCAGGCCGGCATTCTTGAGCACCACGTCCAGGACCTGGTCCCAGGGGGTGTCCGTGAACCGGACCCCCAGGGTGCCCTGGACATCGGGATCGATCACGAGGTTCAGCTTGCCGGTGTCGGCCAGGATCCGGAGCAGCTCGCGGATGTCCGTGTTCTGGAGGTCGATGGTGATCCGGGCGCCGGTGTAGTTGTACTGGGTCTCGCCGAGGGTCCGGCCGCCGGCACGCGAGGGCGCAGGCGCGGCGGGCCGGGGCTTCTCCGGCTCGGGGACCTGGATCGCGTCAGGGCTGGCCACGGGCAGGGCCGTGGAGGCCGCGAGCTGGGGAAGGGTCTGGAAGGCGCCGCCTGCGCTGGGGAGCGGCAGGAGGGGCTGGCCGGCCATCGCGGGGGTCGCGGTCGGCACCTGGGTTGCGGGGGCAGGCAGGGCCACCGGCGCCGCGGGGGCGGGCGCGGCCTGGGCGGTGACGACCTCGGCGGGAACGGTCATCGGGGCCGGGGCCACGGGGGCGAGGGTGCCCAGGGCGGCCCGCACGGCGCCCTGACCGGGAGCCAGCAGCAGCTGGACGCCATCAGCGGTGGTGTCCACGGTTACCTGGGTGCCCGAAGCCACTTCCAGGACGAGGCGGGTCACCGGATGGGGCGCCGCGACGAACTGGCCCAGGCGGGCCTTGTGGACCAGGGGATGGTTCAGTCCTGCGAGATCCTTCCGCGTGACGAGGGTGCCCCGCTCCACTCCGGGCAGATCCACCACCACCCGCATGGGCGAGGAGAGCACCTGGACTCCGGGCTTGGCAGAGAACCCCGGCACCCTCAGGAGCACCTTCGCGCTCGCCCCGTCGGACACGAGCGTGGCGGACTGGAGGGTCGCCGCGGTGGGGGCCGGGACGAAGCCGGTTTCCGACTCGATGGGAGCGGCCAGGAGGGATCCCGCTTGGATCCCCGCCAGGACCACGCCCCCTGCGACCAGCAAGGAACTCAGGCGAGCATTCATCGATTACCCTCCTCGCGCTTGAACGTCTTGGTAACGGTGCGGAAGACCGAACGGTTGGTGGTGTTCAGTTCCCACTGGTGGAAGATCACCGCACTGTCCGTGATGGCGGCGATCTCCCCGTCCTTGAATCGATGGCCGACGGGCAGCCACCGGACATTTCCCCGACTGTCGGAGATGATTGCGAAATTCTTGCCATCCCGGCGGAGGACGCCCTTCACGGAGATGTCGTCCAGAAGGTCCTGGGCATCCGTGGGACGGTCATCCCGGGGGGTCGCGAAGGGATCCCGCTGGATGACGGGCTTGTAGGGCGTGGCCTTGATGATGGCGACATCCTCCGGGGCGGCCGGCGCCGGGCCGGCGGGTGCCGGTGCAGGTGCGGGCGCCTGGGCGAGCAGGAGGGTGCCGGCGAGGAAGGCGAGGGGTTGGAGGCGATGGGCCATGGCTGGGTTCCTCAATCCTTCTCCGGAGCCGGAGCGGCGGGCGCCGCCGGCTTCCTGGCCGGGGGTTCGGCCGGGGGCGGCTCGGGATTGTAGACGAAGGCGCTGACGGTGCACTTCACCGAGGCGGGATAGACACTGCGGCTGTCGGTCTTCCGGGTGATCTCGATGTTGGAGAGGTTGATGATCTTGTCGTAGCCGGAGATGAGGGAGGCGAACTGCCCGAGGCTGTGGTACCCCACCCGGAACTCGAAGGCCACGGGCTTCTCGGTGTAGTAGGTGGACTTCTTGTCCGGCATGAGAGCGAAGGACACCTGGTCGATGCCCGCGTCGTCCGCGAGCTTCTTGATGCGGTAGGGGATCTCGCCGTAGTCCGTTTCCGTGGGCATGATCTTGACGAGCTGCTCGATGCGCTTGTCCTGCTTGGCGACCTCTTCGCGGAGCTTCTCGTAGTTCGCCTTGAGCAGCTTCCCCTTGTCGACGGAGGCCTGCAGGGCCTGGTTGTCGGCCCTGACCGCGTCGAGATCGGTCCTCATGCCTCCGAGCAGGAAGAACACCAGCGCGGCCACCACGATGCCCGCCACGGCGCCCACCAGGATCTGTTTCTGGAGCTGGGGATTCATGGTCTACCTCAGACGGCGTTCTGGAGTTCGAAGGTGATGGTGAATTCCAGGGATCCGTTCGCCACCCGCTTGGCGCCCGGGTAGTTGATCTTCTGGAACCAGCGGGTCCGGGACTGGAGATTCCCGTAGAAGGCGTTGATGGCCTCGAAATTCCGGCTCTCGCCGTCGATGGTGATGGTCGACCCCTTCTGGGTGACCTTCTTGAACCAGACGTCGTCGGGAAGGCTGTTGGCGAGCTCCTCGAGGAAATGGACCGGAAGGGCCTGCTGGCGCTTGAGGTTTGTCATCACCTCTTCCTTCTTCTGCAGCGCCTCCTTCTTCTCGCGGAACTTCTTCTCCAGGGCGATGTAGGGCTCGTACTGCTTCTTGTCCCGCTCCAGCTCGGCCTTCTTCGCCTTGGCGTGGGTGAACTCGTTGTTCAGCCAGACGTAGTAGAGGCCGCCGAGGGCGGCGAAGAGGATGCCCACGATGAGCCCGGCGATGGGAAGGCTGGAGCGGGCCGCGCCCTCTCCGCCGGAATACACCTGGGCCGGCTCTGCGACACCCTTGTCGGCGCCCTTCTTGGCCCCCGCGGAGGCCAGCGCATCACCCAGCAGGTTGATCTTGATCATCGGTCCCCCACTTGGCGCAAGGCCAGCCCGACCACGACGGCGGCGGCGCCCCCGATCTCCCGCACGGTGACGGGATCCTCGGTCCGGCCATCCACTTCGATGAGCTGGAAGGGATTCAGGCGGTCCACGGAGACGCGGAGCCGGTCGGCAAGCACGTCAAGCAGCCCGTGGGCCAGGGAGCCCCCGCCGGCCAGGAGCACACGGTCGAGGCGATCCACTTTGAAGCTGCTCTTGAAGAAGTCGAGGGTCCGGCTGAGTTCGTCGGCAAAGGCGTCGGACACCGCGTTGATGGAGGGCTGGACCTCTTCCGGGGTGCGGCCGTCCGCCTGCTGGCCCCGCTTCAGCTGCTCGGAGGCTTCCCGGCCGAGGCCCCAGTCCTCCATGAGCTTTTCCGAATAGCGGCCGCTGCCCCAGGCCATGTCCCGCCAGAAGACCGACTTCCCCCCTACCATCATGGTCAGGTTGGTGAAGGTGGCGCCCATGTTCACCAGGGCCACCACCTCGTCCCGTCCGGCGCCAACGGTGTTCACCTCATAGGCGTTCTGGAGGGCGAAGACGTCCACATCCACGACCTTCGGCACACAGCCGGCCTGGGTCACACAGCTCACGTAGGACTCGAGCTTGTCCTTCCGGCAGGCAACCAGGACGACGTCCATGTTGCCTTCCTGGGCCCGCTCCTCGATGAGGTAATAATCCAGGGCATAGGAATCGAGTCCCTGGCCGGCCGGGAAGAAGCTTTCCGCCTCCCATCGAACCGATTCCGCCAATTCCGCCTGACTCATCAGGGGGAATGTCACTTTTTTGACCATGACCTGCTGGCCAGATACGGAGATCGCCACATCCTTGGCCTTGATTTTCTGTTCCGCGAGGATCTGACGGATAGCCGACGCTACAGCGTTGCTATCCATGATGTCGCCATCCACGATGGCATCGGCGGCAAGGGGGATCTGTCCCAGCTTCTGCAGACGGAAGCGGGTGGAACCACCCTTTCCCACCTGCTGCAGTTCACAGACTTTCACTGAGCTGGAACCGATATCCAAGCCGACAAGACTTTTGGTTTTGCTTCCGAAAAGACCCACCGGACGCCTCACTTGGAGAATTAGGTAAAGGAAATAGTACCGCCGGACAGGATTACGTCAAGGTTAACTATTTTTGCGTCAGCCTTCCTCCGGTTCCCATCCCACGAGTACGGCGGTGATATTGTCCTCACCACCGTTGTTCCGGGCCACGGAGATCAAGGCTTCCACCGCGGTCTGGAGGTCGGGCGACTGATTCACAATGTCCCAGATCTGAGCATCACCCACCATTCCTGACAGGCCGTCGGAACAAAGCAAAAGCCGGTCCGATTTGCCAAGTTCCAGTTCCTGCACTTCCACCTCGAGCTCTCCTCCGTTCCCCAGGGCCTGGGTGATCACGTTCCGGAAGGGGTGCACTCGGGCCTCGGAGGGGGTGAGGATCCCGTTGGCCACCTGCTCGGCCACCCAGCTGTGGTCCCGGGTCACCTGCCGGATCTCCTCACGGTTGAGGATGTAGGCCCGGCTGTCCCCCACATGGGCCAGGGTGGCCTTCGAACCGCTCACCAGGCATGCCACCACGGTGGAGCCCATGGTCTCCCGTTCCGGATTCCGCCGGATGTCATCCGCGATGGCCTGGTCGGAAAGGAGGAGGGCCACCTTGAGCCGGTTCCCGTCGAAACTCAGGGTGGTGTCGTATTCCAGGGGCCAGGTGCGGTCCTTCTCCGTGGTCTCCCCCACGAACTGGGCGACCCGTTCGACGACGATCCGGCTCGCCACCTCTCCGGCAGCGTGCCCCCCCAGACCGTCCGCCACCACGTAGAGGCCCAGCTCCGGCGCCGCCAGGAAGCTGTCCTCGTTGTGCTTGCGCACGCAGCCAACATCCGTCATCCCTGCGGCGCGAATCGCCATCGTCAACCCCTTCCCGTCAATCGGCCCCACAGGTCCTTGAGTTGATCCATGAGGCCCGGCTGCACGGCGGGCGCCTTGCCCTTGCCCTGTCCCTTCCCCCCATGCGCCTGCGGCTGCTGGGGTGGGCGGTGCTTCCGGAGCTTCGGATGGTTCGGCGCCAGCTCCCGGGCAAGATCCAGATGGCGCTGGGCGCGCGCGGCCATGCCCAGTCCCTGGAAATGCCCCGCCAGCTTGATGTGGCTCTCCACATCCTTGGGGTCCAGGCGTACGGCCGTCTCGAGGGCCTTGATCACCGCCCGGACATCCCCGCCCTCCTGCTCGAGGATCCCGGCGAGGAGGGCGTGGTAGGCGGCCTTCGAACCGTCCATGCGGATCGCGTAGTGGATGAGGGCGCGAGCCTGGTCCACCTTGCCGTCGCCGAAGGCCTCCCGGGCCATGGCCGCCCAGTCCTCGGGGGACCGCTCGCGGGCCGCCTCCTGCGGCCGAGGCACCTCGGGCGACGGGGCCTGGGGCCTGGTGGGCTGCTGCTGCTGGAGGGTCAGGCGCCGGCCCGGGTCCTTGAGCATGCTGAAGGCCTCAGCCAGCTCGCGGAACTTGGTCTCGGCCGCCTCCTTCTCCTTGCCGGAGTACCGGTCCGGGTGCCACTGCTTCGCGAGGCGGTGGTACGCGGCCTTGATGTCCTCGTTGGAGGCGTCGGCAGGAATCTCCAGCACTTCGAATGGATTCATGGGTCTTCCAGGGGTCACCCCGGGGCGGACTCGCAGGGGGCGTGCCAGAGCGGGGCTTGAGCAGAGGATGGTAGCCTATTTCCATCCGGAGTGCAGGCCCCGACCACCGGTGGAACGGCAGCGGCCGGGACAATCTGTAGAAACGGAGGGTGTCCCGCCGCGCCGGACGATGGCACGCTGATCCGCCTGATGGCACAGTAGAAGGTTCGGGGAGACGGAATGGCCTTGGGCACGGCGATGGATTGGCGCGGCGGGCTGGATGCCGGCGACCTGTCAGCCGAGGCCCTGGTCCTGCAGGCGCTGGCACGGATCCAGGCCCGGGATGGCCTGCTCCATGCCGTGCTGGCCACGGACGCCTCCCGGAGCCTGGCCCTGGCCCGGGAGGCGGACCGCCGGCTCCAGGCGGGGGAACGGACCCCCGTGCTCGGCCTGCCCGTGGTCCTCAAGGACAACCTCGCGTGGACGGGCCTCCCCGCCACCTGCGGTTCCCGGATCCTGGAGAACCACCGGGCCGCCTACGACGCGACCGTGGTGTCCCGGCTCCTGGCGGCGGGCGCCGTCCCGGTCGCCAAGGCGAACATGGACGAGTTCGCCATGGGATCCAGCGGGGAGTACAGCGCCTTCGGGCCAACCCGCAACCCCTGGGATCCCGACCGGGTGCCCGGCGGCAGCAGCTCCGGCCCCATCGTCGCCGTGGCGGCCGGCTATGCCCCGCTGGCCCTGGGCAGCGATACCGGCGGTTCCGTCCGCCTTCCCGCCAGCTTCTGCAATGTCACGGCGCTCCGCCCCACCTATGGCGTCCTGAGCCGGTACGGCCTCACGGCCATGGCCTCCAGCCTGGACCAGGTGGGCCCCGTGGGAACCTCCGCCGCGGACGTGGCGGCCGCTCTCCAGGTCATGGCTGGGCGCGATCCCCTGGACAGCACTTCGGTAGACCTGCCCGGGGTCGAGGGGCTCTCCCCCCTCCGGCCCGCCGACCTCCGGGGGAAGCACATCGGCCTTCCTGCTGAGTACTGGGGCCCCGGTCTGGAGCCAGGCGTGCGGCACGTCCTGGAGGCCGCCCTGGCCCAGCTCACCGACCTCGGGGCCGAGCTGGTGGAAGTCGCCCTGCCCCACACGCGGTATGCCATCGACACCTACTACCTCCTCTGCACCAGCGAAGTGTCGAGCAACCTCAGCCGCTTCGATGGCGTGCGGTACGGGTACCGGGCCCCCGACCATGGCCAGGATCTGGCGGGCATGATCTCCGAGACCCGGGACGGCGGCCTGGGTCCCGAGGCCAAGCGACGGATCCTGCTCGGGACCTTCTGCCTCTCCCGGGGCTGGTACGAGGCTTTCTACCTGAAGGCCCTCCGGGCCCGGACCCTCATCGCCCGGGACTTCCAGGAGGCGTTCAAGTCCGTGGATCTGCTGGCCACTCCGGTGAGCCCCACGACCGCCTTCCCCCTCGGGGCCAAGACCGGCGATCCCCTGTCGATGTATCTTGCGGATGTGTTCACGGTCACCACGTCCCTCGCCGCCGTCCCGTGCCTGTCCGTGCCCGCCGGCTTCGACGGAGGCCTCCCCGTCGGCCTGCAGCTCATCGCGCCGGCCCTGGCCGACGTGGCCCTCCTCGAGGCGGCCCACGCCTTCCAGCTGGCCACCACCCACCATCTGACGACCCCTCCCCTGCCCTCATAGGAGCCGACCATGGCCTTTGACGTCATCATGCCCCAGATGGGCGAAAGCATCGCCGAAGCCACCGTGCTCAAGTGGCACAAGAAGGCCGGCGACACCGTCGCCAAGGACGAGACCCTCTACGAGATCAGCACCGACAAGGTGGATGCGGAGATCCCCGCTCCCGCCGCCGGCACGCTCCTCGAGATCCTCGTGGACGTGAACGCCACCGTGCCCGTGGGCACCGTGGTGGCGCGTATCGGTGACGCCTCGGAGAAGCCCGCAGGCGCCGCCCCGGCCCCGGCCAAGGCCCCTGCCGCCGCCCCTGCGGCGGCTCCCCTGGTCGCACCGGCCCACCCCATGGCCGTCGAGGACGACAACAGCCTCGAGGGCCGCCTCAAGACCAAGAGCAGCCCGCTGGTGCGCGAGATGGCCCGCCAGCATGGCGTGGACCTCGCCCGCGTCCCCGGCACCGGCCAGGCCGGCCGGGTGACGAAGGAGGACCTGGAGGCCTACCTGGCCAAGGGCCCGGTCGCCGCGGCGGCGCCCGTCGCCATCGCCCCTGCCCTGCCCGCCGTGCATGACCCCTCCGCGCCCACCCTGGGCCTGACCCCGGCCCTGGCCGTGGCACCCGCACCCGCCGTTCCCGCCTTCGCGCCCGGCGAGCGGGTGAAGGTCGAGCCCATGAGCCGCATGCGGAAGATCATCGCCGACAACATGGTGGCCAGCCGCCGCACCTCGGCCCACGTCTACACGGTCTTCGAGATCGACATGACCCACGTGGCCCGCCTGCGGAACAAGCACAAGAAGGCCTTCGAGGAGCAGTTCGGCACCAAGCTCTCCTTCATGCCCTTCATCATGATGGCGGCCTGCAAGGCCCTCCGGGCCTATCCCGTGGCCAACGCCTCGGTGGACGGCGACAACGTCGTCTACAAGCAGGACATCAACCTCGGCATCGCGGTGAGCCTGGACTGGGGCCTCATCGTGCCCGTGGTCAAGAACGCCGACATGATGAACCTCGGCGGCCTGGCCCGCAGCCTGAACGACCTCGCCGAGCGCGCCCGCACCAAGCAGCTCAAGCCCGACGAGATCAGCGGCGGCACCTTCACCATCACCAACCCCGGCGTCTACGGCGACACCTTCGGGCTGCCCATCATCAATCAGCCCCAGGTGGCCATCCAGGGCGTGGGCGCCATCGTGAAGCGCCCCGTCGTCGTCACTGGCCCCGACGGCACCGACTTCATCGCCATCCGCCAGATCATGTTCTCCAGCCTCGGCTTCGACCACCGGATCATCGACGGCGCCACCGGCGACCTGTTCATGGCCTTCGTCAAGAAGGAGCTGGAGAACTCCACCTTCGGCCTGGAGTAGCGGCCGTACGATCCATCTACAGGACCGGGAGAGAAGTCTCGCGTATCGCCCCCGCTTTTTCGGGGGCGATACCGAGAGGAAGGAGCTGGAGAACTCCACCTTCGGACTGGAGTAGCAGTCGCCCGCGAAGCGGGCCAACGGAGAAGCGGCCGCAGGGCCGCTTCTCCGTTCAGGCGTAGCCGCCCGTCTCCCGCACCATCTCCCGGTAGGTGGCATGCTCACCTTGGAAGTGGAGCTGGATGATGGCGGTGGGGCCATTGCGATGCTTGGCCACGATGAGCTCGGCCGTGGGATCCGGTTCGGCATCCGCGGCGGAGGCCACCATCTTCCGGTGGATGAAGGCGACCATGTCCGCATCCTGCTCGATGGCACCGGAATCGCGGAGATCCGAGAGCTGGGGCCGGCCGCCGGTGCGGTGCTCCACCTCGCGGTTGAGCTGGGAGAGCACCACCACGGGGATGCCGAAGTCCTTGGCCATGAGCTTCAGGCCGCGGCTGATCTCGCCGATGCGGACGGCCTCGTTCTGCTTGGCCCCGCGGCTGCCCTCGGGGCTGCTGAGGAGCTGGAGGTAGTCCACGATGACGAACTCCACGCGCCGGTTGCTCTGGCTGCCCTGCTTCACGACCATGTTCTGGATCTGGGGCACGGTGATGGAAGCCTGATCGCAGATGTAGATGGGCAGGGCCGCCAGCTCGTCCCGGGCCTGGAGCAGGGTCTGCATGTGGCCCGCGGCGCGGCCCGCCTGAATGTCCTTCATGTTGGTCTGGCTGTGGGCGGAGAGGAGCCGGAGGAAGACCTCCTCGTGGCTCATCTCGAGGCTGAAGAAGGCCCCGCAGGTGCCGTCCCGCCCATCCCGGCCCAGGGCCGCCCGGAGGATCCAGTTCAGGGCCAGGGCGGTCTTGCCGATGCCGGGCCGGGCGGCGAGAACGATGAGGTTGCCGGGCTGGAAGCCCTGGGTCAGCTCGTCGAACCGGCTGAATCCGACGCGGACGCCCGGAGAGAGGCGGCCCTCCAGGCGGTCCTGGAGGCGCTCCATGGCGTCATCGGCCACGGTCCCGATGGGGAGCAGCCCCCGGGCCTTGGCATCGCCCTGGGCCAGCTGGAAAAGGCTCTGGGCCGTCAGGTCCGTGAGGACCTCCGGCGCCTCATCCTCCTCCGCGGCCTGGCGGACGAGCTGCGCCCCCAGGTGGACGAGCCGGCGCAGCTTGGCCTTGCGCCGGATGACATCAGCCAGCACCTGGGGCCGGCCCACGTCCTCGCCGGCCAGCAGCTCCACCAGTCCCGGATAGCCACCCACCCGGTTGAGGCTGTCGTCCTGGTCGAGGGCATCCTTCAGCGTGAGGGCATTGACCTCGACCTGCGCCTCCAGCAGCTTCCGAAGGGCCCGGAACACCGCCCGGTGGGCCGGGTGGACGAAGTCGTCTTCTGAGAGCGTGAAGACCACCTCGGACGCCATCATTTCCGCGCCCGGGGCGCAGCAGGTGGCCAGGAACGACCGTTCCGCGTCGATGTCCTCCGGAAGCCGTTCCGGGAGCCAGTCGGCCATCAGGGCACTCCCTCGCTCAGGGGAAAGGAGGAGTGTACCCGCCCCCGTTCACGTCCACAAAGATGGGGTTGGTGACGGCGACAGGGTAGATGCCCTTCATGATCTTGGCCCAGGGCGTGCCGGCGGCGTAGGCGCCCGTGGTGGTGAGCGGAACGCCCGCCTCCACGACGATCCAGGCGTCCTTCCCCGTGGTGGGCATGGCGAGGGTGGCCGTGGCCGTCCGCAACCGGGAATCCGTGGTGGAGGGCGTGAAGCTGGTGAGGGGGAGGGTCTGGACCACGCCGTTCACCACCACGCGGACCTCGTCGACGGGGACCCAGTCCGGGGCGTAGAGGTTGACGGTGAGGGTCACGGAGGACACAGGACCAGCCACCAGCCCGCCGGGCCCCGTGCCGTTCACGGTCGCATCCACGAAGGGGCCCGTGGAGGCCACGGCCGCGCCCGCCTGCAGGGCCTTGAGCACCGGGCTCAGGTCGTTCTGGTCCAGGGTGGCGCTGCCCAGGTTCAGGTAGGTCCTGGCCAGGCCGACAGGCGTATCCAGGCTGTAGCGCGCCGAGGAGAGGCCCAGCCCCTTGGTGAAGGTCCCGGGCCCCTGCTGGCTGATCAGGCCGAACCAGTCGTTCCGGACAGCCAGGAACTCGTTGAACCAGGCGGTGGCGTTGGCGGGGTCCGTCAGGGGCAGCGGGTTGCCGCTGGCGTCGGAATACTCGCCCCGGAGGAGCTCGATGGCATCGAAGTCGCCTTCCCGCTTGCCCAGGGAGACCGGTCCCGTCTGGGTCCACCAGGCGTTGGTCCCCGAGCCCAGCGCCACGGCAGGGTCGAAACCACGGACCGTGAACAGCCCCTTGGGCCCGCGGGGCCGCTCGATCACATTGAAGGCGCCCTGGGCCTGGGTGAGGAAGTCCGCCAGGGTCCAGCCCGCGGAGGGGAGGGCGCCCCCGAAGCGGGTGGTGGTGGGGGCGGGGGTGAAGAGGGCCGTGACCGTCCCATCGGCCAGGGTGGAGCTGCGGGCGCCGACTACGAAGGGATCGTTGCCGATGGGATCCCGCTGCGCATCGGAGATGTTCGCGTTGTTGGCATCGAACTCGGCCCGGAACTCCGCGCGGAGGGCGGTGGGGTCGGTCTGCAGGTCATGCTCGGTGCGCGCCACCACCTGGACCCCCTCGGAGAGCGCGGAACTGAGCATCTCGCCGGGATTGAAGCCACCGGTGGTGGCCTGGGTGGGGCCCGGCAGGTCGAAGCTGGTCCACCCCACGGGAAGGCTCGCCTTCAACACCACGAACGTGTGGCTGGTGTTGGTCTGACCATCGAAGGCCGAGACGGGCAGCGTGTCCAGGAAGGACAGGGGACCCCGGGTGGCGTAGGCAAGGTAGTCGCCGGAGGGGAAGAAGCTGCTGAGCGCTGAATAGATGTAGGCGAAGGAGGATCCGAAGGCCTGGTTGCCGGCCTGGTACTGGTACGAGCCGACGTTCCCACCCGCGACGGCCTTCCCCTTGTAGATGGGCTCGAAGTAGCTCGAGACCTTGCGCGTGCGCTGCATGTCAGGGTCGGGGGTCGCGCCGATCCCCGCGAAGGTGATCCGGAGGGGCTGGAGGCCGTCGTAGACGGTGGCCCCGGCCTCGCGGGCCGAGAAGGTGTGCAGGGACTGCTTCTGGGCGATGACGTTGCCGGCCGAATCGATCACGTCGAAGCGCTCCGGCGCCAGGGACTCGGCCAGGCTCCAGGCCTGGGTCTTGGAGGGCTCGATGGGCGTCGCCAGGTTGGGCCGGGAAGTGTTGAGGCTGTTGGTGGCGGTGTAGAACGTGGCGCTCTGGTTCCGGTTCCGGACCGTGATCCGGTACCGCTGGTTCTGCCCGGAGAAATTCGGATCCGCCACGGCGGGGAGGTACATCTGGACCGGCGAAGCCGAGGAGGGCGCGTCCCCCTTGTCGCGCCATTCCACGCGCTCAAGGCTCCAGTTCGCGGGGTTGAGGTCTGTGCTGGCATCCGCAGCGCTGCCCAGGTACCGCTCGATCCGGTACTCGGCCTGCAGCGGACCACCCAGGGTGGCGGTCCCGAAGGAATTGAAGGCCACGAACCCGAGGTCCCCGCCCCGCAGCCCAGTGCGCGCGATCGCCATCGCATTGAACACGGTATTCGACGGCGTCGGCTTGGACGCATTGCCCAGGCTGCTGGGGTAGAAGCTGGGGCCGCCGGTGACGTAGACCCGGCGACGGTAGGTCAGGCTCTGTCCGTCCGCCAGGCCGGCGATGGCGGGGCCACCCACCACCAGGCGGGCGGGGACGACGGGCCGGTCCTCGGTGAGCGGGTGCTGCGGATCCGAGGTCACCAGGACCTGGTCCGTGTCCACGGGCAGGATGCCGAGGCCGCTGTGGTCATCATAGGTGGCGCCCGAGGATTCCGGGGAGGTCAGGGCCACCATGGGGGCCTGGACGCTGGTCGTCAGGGGATTGGCGAAATCCGAACCGGGAATCTCCGCGCCCCAGGACGTGATCGGAGTGCCGTCGAAGGCTTTCGTGGCGGGCACCACGAACCGGTATCCGCCGCCCTGCTGGGAGAGGAAGTCCCCCAGGTTCTCGATGGGGAGGGTGGCGCCCGAGTGGTTGGTGACCGTGGTCTCCAGGGTGAAGTAGGTGTCGCGGAGCCCCAGCGAAATCCGATGGTCAACGGCCACGCCCACGACCCGCCCCTGGGCGTCGAGGGTGGCGCCGAGCTTGCCCTTGGGATCCAGCAGGTAGCCCTGCATGTCCAGGTAGACGAGGTTGTTGGACTTCCCGGGCAGGTAGTGGTCGAAGACCAGGGGAAGGTCGGGGTCCTGGTTGGCGACCGGCCCGAGCCGCCCGAGCATGTCATCGGGCATGGAGACCCGCTTGAAGCTCTGGTCCAGGGAGATGGTCCCGATGTCCAGCACGGACCCGCCCGAAGGCGCCCCGAGCTGCCCGGGCTGGTCGCCGAAGGCCGCGCCGTCCACGGCCAGCTGGACATAGTCGTTGCCCACGTAGAAGTCGCCAGGGCCGGCCGTAGCCTTCAGGCCAGCCACCCGGTCGCCACCCACCTGCGGGATCTCCTCCACCGCGAGATTGGGACGGGTGACGCCGGTGGCGCGGAAGCAGCCCAGGCCTCCCCCGGCGGCGAGCACCAGGACCAGGGGCGCCATCCACAGGGCAGGCCGGGAGGGCGGGACGGATCGGGTGGGGCGCATGTTCATCAAGGCAACTCGTCTCTGTGGTCGGTGCGGTCGTCGCAGGAGGTCATTGGGGCGAAGGCGCATGAAGGGTCTATGCTAACCCACGATGTCGATCTCCGCCCTCCTTCATCGCGGCTGGCTGCAGAGGCGGCCCCTGCTGGCGATCCTGGCCCTGCTCCTCCTCGGAGATTTGCTCTGGACCCTGGGAAGGTTCCCCGCCCTGGACCGGCGCCGGACCTTTTCCCCGGAATCCCTCCCCCCCGTCGGTGGCGCCGTCCTGGTGCTCGGTGCGGGAGTCTATGGCGACGGGGAGCCGACCCAGGTCCTGGAGGCCCGGCTCCGCACAGCCCTGGGCCTGTTCCATGCGGGGAAGGTGCGGTGGTTCCTGGTGTCCGGGGACAACCGCCACCCCTCCTACAACGAACCCCAGGCCATGCGCCGCTGGCTGCTGAAGCAGGGAGTTCCCACCACCCTCATCGTCAGCGACTACGCCGGCCGGCGCACCTGGGACAGCCTCCGGCGGGCCCAGGTGGTCTTCGGGCAACGCCGGGTGGTGGTCGTCACGTCGGACTTCCACCTGCCCCGGGCCCTCTACCTCGCGGATCGCATGGGACTGGACGCCTGGGGCGTGCCGGCCTCCACCGATCGCATGCCCTTCTTCGCCCGGGTCCGCTTCCTGGCCCGGGAATACCTGGCGCGCCACCTTGCCCTCTTCGATGCCTGGTTCCCGCCGGACACGCTGCTGGGCCCCCGCGAGCCCACCCCCGACGACTGGGAGCCGGCTCCGTGAAGGGCTCCCGGGACCTGTTCATCGCCGCCGCGGGCAGGCTGCCCCTGGGCCGGTACGGCGGAAGCCTGGCGGGCGAGGGCGCTGTGGGATTGGGGTTGGCCGCTCTCCGGGGCCTGCTGGCGGACCCCGCCCCGCCCCGCCCCGGCAAGGTCGTCTGGGGCATGGCGCGCAGCCATACCCAGGGGATGAACCCCGCCCGCACCCTGGCCGTGAAGGCGGGACTGCCGGTCGACACGCCCGCCTTCACGGTGAACATGGCCTGCGGGTCGGGCCTCCAGGCCGCGATCCTGGCCGCCCGGGACCTCTGCGACGGCGCACCCTCCCCCATCCTCGCGGGCGGGAGCGAGGCCATGTCCGACACGCCCCACCTGGTGCCCGGCCTGCGCTGGGGCTTCCGCATGGGCCACCGCGCCCTCCCCGACGTCATGCACCAGGACGGCCTCCGATGCCCGGTCACGGGGCTCCTGATGGGCGAGACCATCGAGCAGCTGGTGGCCAAGCGGGGAATCACGCGGGAGGAGGCCGACGCCTGGGCCGCGGAAAGCCACCGGCGGGCCGCCAGGGCGGACTTCGGCGCCGAGACACTCCTTCACCCGAAGCTCGACCACGACGAGTGCATCCGGGCCGGCACCACCCCGGATGATCTCGCGCGGCTGCCCCCCGTATTCGATCCGGCGGGCCAGGTGACCGCCGGCAATGCATCGGCCTTGTCGGACGGCGCCGCGGCCCTGCTGCTGGCCAGGAGGGACCAGCTCGGGGGGACCCGGCCTCTGGCCCGGATCCTCGGCTGGTCCGAGGCCGGAGTGGATCCCCTGGACATGGGCGAGGCCCCGGTGCCGGCGGTGCGGCGCCTCCTGGACCTCCACGGCCTCCAGGTGGCCGACATCGCTCTCTGGGAGCTGAACGAGGCCTTTTCGGCCCAGGTGCTCGTCTGCCAGCGCCAGCTGGGGCTGCCGCCGGAGCGCCTGAACGTCGCGGGAGGCGCCGTGGCCCTGGGACACCCCATCGGCGCCAGCGGAGCCCGCATCCTCGTCACGCTGGTCCACCAGCTGCGGCTCCAGGGCGGCGGCCTGGGCGTGGCCACCCTGGGCATCGGCGGCGGCCTCGGCCTCGCGATGCTGGTGGAAGTGGTCTAGGCCACCGGCTCGGCCAGCAGGGCCTTGAGGGCCTGGTAGTCCGTCTTGCCCGTGCCGAGGGTGGGGATCTGTTCGACCCGGCGGACATCCCGGATGTGGTGAAGGGGCGACAGCCCGGCCGCGCGGATGGCGGCGTTGGCCTCCTCCCGGGGGATGCCGGAGACCGTGAACAGCACCAGGTCCGGGTTGATCTCCTCGGCGGTGGCCTCCACGGCCAGGAGGGGTTCGGCATCCTCCTCGCCCATGAATCGCTGGGCGAGGGCCTCCTCGATGGCCGGCAGGGAGACCATCTCGCCCCCCAGCTTCACGAAGCGCTTCAGGCGTCCGGCGAACACGAGGACGCCTTCCTCCTCCCGCACGAGATCGCCGGTGTGGTACCAGGACCTGCCCTCGAAGGTCTGGAAGGGGGAGGTGGCGCTCGGGTTCAGATACCCGCCGAAGATGCTGGGGCCACGCACCAGCAGCATGCCCGGCTGGCCGGGCGGGACCCGCCGGCCGGTGTCCAGGTCCACGATCGCCCATTCGACGGAAGGCAGGGGCTGGCCGATGGTGCCGTTCCGGGGATCCTCCTCCCGGTTCACGGACACCACAGGCGAGCACTCGGTGATGCCGTAGCCCTCCAGGACGGTCACCCCGGGCCAGCGCCGGGCGAGGGTGGCGTAGAGGGCGTCGGGGCACTTCTCGGCCCCCGAGATGACCCAGCGCAGGGACTCCAGGTGCCGGTCCTCGGCCTGCCGGGCGATGCCCGCCAGGAAGGTGGGCGTGCCCACGAGCAGGGTGGCGTGGTAGGCCGCGATGATCCGGGCCAGCATCCGCCCCTCGGTCGGGTTCGGGTGGTAGACCACCGGAATGCCCAGCACCAGAGGGAGGATGGTCGTCGTGGTGAGGCCGAAGGCATGGAAAGGGGGCAGGCAGCCCATCATGCGGTCGTCCTTGCGGAACCGCAGGATCTGCGTGACGTCCCGGATGTTCGCCAGGATGTTGCCGTGGGTGAGGGGGACGGCCTTGGGCTGGCTCTCGCTGCCGCTGGTGAAGAGCACGGCGGCGGTCTCCCGGGGGCGCACCGACTCCAGGGACGACCAGTTGAAACGGGCCTTCAGGGCCGCGGACAGCTTGGCGGCGAGAGGGATCCGCTTGCCTTCCACATCCAGCAGCCAGAGGCGGTCCCGGATGGCGGAGAGGTCCACCCCCTGGGCGTCGAGGCGATTCAGGAGGGTCGAGACCGTGATGACGTGCTTCACGCCGACGAGGTCCAGCCCCTGGGAGAGGCTGCGGGAACCGGAGGTCCAGTTCACCAGCACGGGCGTCTTCCCGGCGAACAGCAGGGCCAGGTAGAGGATGCCCGCGCCACCGGTGGCGGGCAGCATCAGGCCCACATGGTCGCCCTCGAGCTGCTCGAACACTGGCTTCAGCACCAGGATCGCGGTGAGGACATCCCGGTAGGTCCGCACCCCGCTGGTCTGGTCCGCCACCGCCATCCGGCCCGGGCCTCGCTTCGCCTGCCTCAGGAACACCTCGGGGATGGTCCCGCCCTCGGGCAGCTCGATGGGGAGGTTGGCCGGGGCGTGGAACCAGGCGTGGGGTACCGCCTTGAGTTCGCCCTGCCGGAGGGAGACGGCGGCCCCGGTGGCGGCGAGCATCACGTCCCCCACGGTCTGGAGGGAGGCGGGGTCGCTGCAGGGGTATCCGTAGGCCCGCTCCAGCCAGAGCTCCAGCTCCCGGTGGGCCAGGGCATCCAAGCCGAGGTCGCCCACCAGGGACAGCCCGTCCTGGATCTCGTGGTGGCCGGTGACGCCCTGGAGGTGCCGCCGCACCGCGTCCCGGACCTGGGCCGGCACGGTCCTCGGGTTGCCGGCCACCCGGGGCCGGGGCGGTTCCGGGAGGACCCGCGGGGCGTGCCCCCGCCAGAAAAGGTAGGGGACGAAGGTGCGGGGGGCGGGATCCGCGTTCAGGCGCGCCTCCAGCTCCCGGTTGAGGGCCGACCGGCCTTCCGCCACGGGCAGGCCCGCCACCTCCTCGAACACCAGGCGCACCTGGCGCCGCGGCATGAAGAAGAGGCCGTTGGCCAGCAGGTAGCCGGCCCCCTTCAGGAGGTTCTGCCCCAGCCGCGGACGCTGGCCGGAGGCGGCGCTGAAGCGGCTGCCCCAGAGCCCCCGCATCCGGATCACGACCACCCGGGTCTCCGGGGCGCGGCTCAGCAGCGCCTCCAGCATGCTGTTGTCGGAGAGGTCCTCGGTCTTCTGGCGCGAGAGCCGTCCCCCGGGGAACAGGAGCAGGTGGCGGCCGGCCCGCAGCCGGCCTGCCAGATCCGCGATTTCCCCGTCCAGGGCCTCGCGACAGCCGGGCCCGTGGCTGGCGGGATCCGGGAGGGCCTTCACCCCGAAGGCCCGGGCCAGCCAGCGGAGGGGCCCGTGGACCGTGTGGTCCCGGCCGGCGACGAGGGTCGGTTCCCAGCCCCGGTGGAGCAGGGCCACCAGGATGAAGGGATCCACGAGGGTGGGGTGGCTGGCCAGGAAGAGCACCCCCCTGCCGTCCGGCGGAGGGAGGGCCTCCAGGCCTTCCGCCGCGACGCGGTAGCGCAGCCGCATCAGCGGCCGTCCCAGGGATCGGATCAGGGCGGCAATCATCGGAATTCGGGCCTTCAAGCAGGGATCGGCGAACCCCGGATTGTAGCGGGAATCCGGGGGGGCCCCTAAACCTGCCCCCGGGTTCTGCGAAGATGAGTCAGGGCCAGACGTGGCCCCTCGAGGTGCCCATGTCCGACGCCCCCCTGATCCGGCTCACCGACATCACCAAGGTCTATCAGATGGGCGACATGGAAGTGCGCGCCCTCGACGGCGTGACCATGGAGATCCGCCGTGGCGAGTACGTCGCCATCATGGGTCCTTCCGGTTCCGGCAAGTCCACCATGATGAACGTCATCGGCTGCCTGGACACCCCCACCAGCGGAACCTACGAGTTGAATGGGAAGTTGGCCTCGGCCATGAGCGACGACGAGCTGGCCCAGATCCGCAACGAGGAGATCGGCTTCGTCTTCCAGACCTTCAACCTTCTGGCCCGCACCACCTCCCTGCAGAACGTCGAACTGCCCCTGATCTACGCCGGGAAGACGCCCGCCGAGCGGCACCAGATGGCCCACCAGGCCCTGGAGAACGTCGGGCTCGGCTCCCGCAGCGACCACATGCCCAACCAGCTCTCCGGCGGCCAGCGGCAGCGTGTGGCCATCGCCCGGGCCCTCGTGAACAACCCCAGCATCCTGCTGGCGGATGAGCCCACCGGCGCCCTCGACTCCAAGACCAGCGTGGAGATCATGGCCCTCTTCGAGGAGCTCTACCAGAAGGGCAACACCATCATCCTCGTGACCCACGAGGAGGACATCGCCCGGCATGCCCACCGCATCGTCAAGCTGCGGGACGGCAAGATCATCCACGACGAACCCAACACGCCCATCACCTCCGAAGAGCACATGGCCCACCTGAGCCTCTGAGGGAGGCCACGGGCCATTGGATCGGCGGGCCTGACCTCAGGTAGACTGTCGGCATGCAGAAGCTCGTGCAGGGTATCCACCATTTCCAGACGCAGGTCTTCCGCTCCCACCAGGCCCTCTTCGAGGAGCTGGAGCACGGCCAGCGGCCCGAGACGCTGTTCGTCACCTGCTCGGATTCCAGGATCAACCCCAACCTGATCACCCAGACCGGCCCGGGGGAGCTCTTCATCCTCCGGAACGTGGGGAACCTCATCCCGCCCTTCGAGAGCATGGGCGGGATGGCCGCGGGCATCGAGTTCGCGGTGGAGGCCCTCCAGGTGAAGGACATCATCATCTGCGGCCACTCCAACTGCGGCGCCATGCAGGCCCTGCTGGACCCGGCCAAGCTCGAGGGATTGCCGGCCACCCAGGCCTGGCTGTCCCACGCCCGCAAGACCGAGCGGGTCATGTGGGAGAGCTACGGGCACCTCCACGGGAACGAGCTGCTCCACGCCACGGTCGAGGAGAACGTCCTCGAGCAGCTGGAGAACCTCCGCACCCACCCCTCGGTGGCCAAGGCCGTGGCCAGCGGGATGCTGCACCTGCACGGCTGGGTCTACAAGATCGAGACCGGCGAGGTGTTCGCCTTCGATCCGAGCCGGGGCCAGTACACCTCCGTCACCGGCGCGGCCCTGCCCCCCCTCGACGAGGGACATCGCGCCACGGACCTGTCGATCTAGCTGACCGCCGGATCGCGAAGCGGCCTGCGGGTCAGGCCAGCGAAGCGAGGCTCCGGCGAGGAGGCTATGCCACCTGTTTCAGATCGACAGCCGGTCCAGCCGGTCCGGGCGGTCCCGCCAGCCCTCGTCCACCTTCACGAAGAGCTCCAGCCGCACCGGGCGCTGGAGCAGCTTCTTCAGCTCGCGCTGCGCGCTCTGGCGGATGTCCTTGATCATCAGGCCCCCGGAGCCCAGGAGGATCTTGCGGTGGCCGTCACGGTCCACCAGGATCTGGGCGGCGATGAAGACCCCGTCCGGATCCATGTCCTCCGGGTAGTCCGCGTGGCCCGGCTCGATCCACTGCTCGATCATCACCGCCACCCCGTGGGGAACCTCCTCGCGGGTCTTGCGGAGGACCTTCTCGCGGATGAACTCCGTGGCCAGGGATCGCTCCGTCTGGTCCGTGAAGGTCTCCTCGTCGTAGGGCCATCCCGGTTTGGCGGCATCGCGCTCCAGCAGGGACCAGAGGGGATCCAGGTTCAGGCCCATCTTGGCGCCGACGGGGACCACCTCCTTGAACGGCAGCAGGTCCTTGTAGGTGGCCACCTTCTCCAGGAGGCGGGACTTGGACAGCAGGTCGATCTTGTTGAGCAGGAGGTAGGTCGGCCGGCCCATCTTCCGGAGGCGCTTGGCCAGGGCATGCTCCCCGACGCCCAGGTACTCGTTGGCGTCCACCACCCACAGGAGGAGGTCAGCCTCCTCCAGCGCCTGCTCCACGTGGGCCATCATCCGCTCGTTGAGGGCGTGCTTCGGCAGGTGGATTCCCGGCGTGTCCAGGAAGGCCAGCTGCACGTCGCCCCGGTCCAGGACGCCCAGCACCCGGGTCCGGGTGGTCTGAGGCGTCTGGCTGGTGGCGGCGAGCTTCTGGCCCAGGAGGGCGTTCAGCAGCGTGGACTTCCCGGCGTTCGGCAGGCCGATGATGGCGACGGTGGCGTGCCGGCGCTCACCCACGATGGATGCCCCGCTTGGATTCGCGGATGAAGGTCAGGAGGTAGGCCACCTCGGGGATGGCGCCGCACTCCCGCTCCGTCTGCTGCATGGCCTCGTCCCTCAGGAGGCCCGAGTGGAACAGCAGGCGGTGCGCCCGCTTCAGCCCCTCGACCACCTCCTCGGAGAAGCCCTTCCGCTGGAGGCCGATGGTGTTCACGCCGTAGCTCTTGGTGTCGCGGGCGCCCACCGTCTTCATGAAGGGCAGCACATCCTGGGTGGCCACGGTGAAACCGCCCATGAAGGCGTGGTCGCCCACCCGGCAGAACTGGTGGACAGCGGAGAAGGCCCCGATGTTGCAGCCGTCGCCCACGTGCACGTGGCCCGCCAGGGTGGCGCTGTTGGCGAAGATGTTGCGGCTGCCCACGTGGCAGTCGTGGGCCACGTGGGACCCCGTCATGAGGAAGTTGTCATCGCCCACGGTGGTGAGGCCGCCGCCGCCCTCGGTGCCGCGGTGCATGGTGCAGCCCTCGCGGATCACGTTGCGGCTCCCCACCACCAGCCGGGTGGGGGCGCCCTTGAACTTGAGGTCCTGGGGGCCCATACCGAGGGTGACGTGGGGGAAGATGTCGTTGTCCTCGCCGATCTCGGTGTGGGGGCCGATGACCACATGGCTGCGGAGCAGCGTGCGGGCGCCGATGACGGCATTGCCCTCGACCACGCAGAACGGGCCGATGACCACGCCCTCGCCGAGGCGGGCCTCCGGGCTGACGACGCTGCTGGGATGGACCTGCGCACTCATTTGCCTTCTCCCTCCGCCAGGTCCATGAGCATGGACATGAATTCCGCCTCGGCGACCTTCTGGCCGTCCACGAAGGCCTCGCCCCGCATCTTGCAGATCCGTCCCTTGAGGCTGAGCACCTTGACCTCCATCACCAGCTGGTCGCCCGGGAGCACCGGTTTCCGGAACTTCGCCCCGTCGATCCCCATGAAGTAGATCACCTTGCGGGCCCGGTCCTCGATGTCCTGGAGCAGCAGGCAGCCGCCGGTCTGGGCCATGGCCTCGAGGATGTAGACGCCGGGGAATACGGGACGGGCCGGGAAGTGGCCCTGGAAGACCTGCTCGCTGTAGCTGATGTTCTTCAGGCCGCGGATCCACTGCCCCGGCTCGAAATCCAGGATGCGGTCCACCAGCAGGATGGGGTAGCGGTGGGGCAGCAGGGCCAGGATCCCCTGCAGGTCGATCGTTCTCGGCTCACGTTCGGACATGAAGCACTCCAAGCTTCCAGATTACCGGGGGCTCCCGGGTTCAGGAAGGCCGGACGGTCCGCTCGAAGACCCGGGCCTCGATGAAGAGCCCCAGCAGGTCCCGGTCCAGGGCCCCTTCCCGGGCCTCGTCCTGGAGGATGTCCAGGCTCCGCTCCAGGGGGACGGCGCCCTTGTAGGGCCGGTCCTGGGCCGTGAGGGCGTCGAACACGTCCGAGATGGCCATGGCGCGGCTCTGGACGGGGATGGCCTCCCCGTCGAGCCGCCGGGGGTAGCCCCGCCCCGTGAGCCGCTCGTGGTGGGCGTAGGCGATCTCCGGGACGCCGGAGAGGTCGCGGGTCCAGGGGATGCGCTCCAGGAACCGGAAGGTGTGGGTGACGTGGCTCTCGATCTCCAGGCGCTCGGCCTCCGAAAGGCTGCCGCGGCGTATGCGGAGGCAGGCCAGGTCGCCCGGATCCACGACTTCCTGCCGCGTTCCGGACCAGTGGGTGAAGGTGAGGCCGTCCAGCAGGCCCAGGCCGTCGGCCACCTCCTGGGCCAGTACCGTGGGCTCATTGCTCTGGCGCACCAGGTGGATGAGCCGCTCGGTCTGGTCCCGGCGGTCCCGGATCACCTGCTCCCATCGGGCCGGGTCGAAGCGGTCGCCTCCCTTCCAGGCCCGGGCGAATAGGTCCAGCGCTTCTTCCAGCTCCCGCTGCCGCAGCCGCTGGAGGATGATCTCCAGCTGGGCGGGATCCAGCTTCTTCGCCTTCACCAGCACCTGCTCCCTGACGCCCACCTTCCCGAAGTCGTGGAGCAGGCTCGCGTAGCGCAGCTCCCGCAGCTGGCGGTCCGTGAACGTCAAGCCACCGTAACGCCCGTTGGGGGTGCGGTTCACGGCCTCGGCCAGACCCGTGGTGAGGTCGGCCACGCGCCCCGAATGGCCGCTGGTGACGGGATCCCGGGCCTCGATGGCGGTCACGGAGGCGTTCACGAAGCCCTCGAAAAGCAGCTCGATCTCCGCCCGCAGGTTGGCGTTCTTCACGGCGACGCCCGCCTGCCCGGCGAGGCTCTGGGCCAGGCGGGCGTGCTCGGCCAGGAAGGGCACCACCCGGTGCGCCCCGTTGCCCTCCTCCAGGCGGTTCAGCAGGGCCAGGGCGCCGAGCACCGTGCCCTCCGTGTCCTGCATGGGCACCACCAGCATGGACTGGGTGCGGTACCCGGTCTGCTGGTCGAAGGCCTTGTTGAACTCGTAGGGGGCGTCGTCGGGCAGCTCGTAGACATCCTCGACGTTGAGCACCGATCCCGTGGAGGCCACGTAGCCCGCGATGGCCTTGGGCGTGAGGGGCATGCGGAACCGCTCGGCGGGCCAGGTCACCCGGGCGTTCTGGGTGTGGGCGAAGAGCAGCTCCCGGCTGTCCTCCTCCCCCACCACCAGGTAGATGGAGCCCGCCTCGGCGGAGAGCAGTTCCCGCGCCGAGGTGAGGATCAGGTCCAGCAGGCGGTCCAGGTGCTGCTCCGAGGCCAGCGCCCGGCCCACGTGGTGCAGGCGCTCCATGTTCTGCTTGTCCTTCAGCCGCTCCCAGCCGGCCTCGATCAGGGCCAGGGCCGCCTCCTCGCCAGGCCAGAGCGGGCAGGTGACCAGTTCGCCCCCCCCGGGCAGGCCCACCACCACCTCCGCGGGGCTGCCCTCGGCCCAGGCCAGGTGGTGCCGGATCTCCCGCCCGACCCGCTCGTGGAGGGTGCTACGGTGCTCGGGAGGGACAGCGACCGTGAAACGCAAAGGGGAATCCAGCTCCAGCAGGAAGAAGGTGCCGCCAGCATATCGGAATTCCCCCGTCCCGACCGATGTCTGGACCGGGACCGTGGAGCGCTTGGCATGGGGCGGGAAGGGCGTGGCCCACGGGGCCGACGGCCGCCTGCTGCTGCTGGAGGCGCCCCTGGCCCTCTTCCCCGGCGAGTCGGTCGAGGCCACCGTGCAGTGGAAGGCCCGTCACGGCGAAGGGCGCATCACCCGCTGGACGAGCCGCGACCCCCGCCGGGTGGCCGCCGGCTGCCCCGTGGCCGGGACCTGCGGCGGCTGCGAACTGTGGGAGGCCGGGGGCCAGGCTCCGGACCTGAAGCGGCAGATGGTGGCCGACCTCTTCCACCGGCAGCTGGGGGACACGCCCTGGACCTGGCACCCGGCCCCGCCGGAGGCCCGGCGCCACCGCATCCAGCTCCACTGGGACGGCGCCGCCCTGGGCTACTTCCGCCGCCACAGCCACGCCCTGGTACCCGTGTCCGCCTGCCCCGCCGCGGCTGACGTTCTCTCGGAAGCCCTGCCCCGCCTGCGGGACGCCCTCGAGGGCCGCGCCCTGCCCTCCCGGCCCCAGCGCTGGGAGCTGGCCACGGGCACGCCTGCGGGCGAGGTCCGCGCCATCGACGAGAAGGGCCGCAGCTGGCGGCTGGAACCGGACGGCTGGACCCGCGACGAGGGCCCCATCACCCACCGCCTGGCCCCCGGCCCCCTCCAGCATGGTCCCGGCGCCTTCTTCCAGGTGAGCCCGCCCTGGGCCGCGGCGGCCTTCGGCGGGCTGCTGGAGGGCTGGGACCTCCGCGGCGACGTGCTCTACGACCTCTACGGCGGCGTGGGCCTCTTCTCCGCCCTGCTGGGCCCGCGGTTCGCGCAGCGCGTGCTGGTGGAATCCGGCGAGGAGGCCGTGGCCTGGGCCCGCCGCAACCTGGCGGCCCTGGGCCTGCCCTCCGAGTGCCATGTGGCCGACGCGGACGCCTGGGTGCCCGAGGGGCTCGGCGCCGCCGGCGACCTGATCCTCCTGGACCCGCCCCGCACCGGGCTCTCCGCCGGCCTCTGCGAGCAACTCCAGACCGCCGGGGCCCGCACGATGGTGCTGGTGGGCTGCGACGGCGCGGCCTTCTGCCGGGACCTGAAGCGCCTGGCCCCCGCCTGGCGGATCGAGTCCCTGGCGGCCCTGGACCTCTTCCCCCTCACCAGTCACGTGGAGGGCGTGGCCCTGCTGAAGCGGTAGCTCAGGCCGGGATCCCCTTGAGGCTGGCCCAGAGGTGGAAGGTGGCCAGGCTCCGGTGGGGCGTGAAGGGCGCCAGCAGCCGGGCCGTGGCCGCCGCGTCGGGGCGCTCCGGCAGGCTGAAGGCCCGCTGGAGCGCCAGGGTCAGCGCGGCATCGCCCAGGGGCACGCAGTCGCCGAAGCCCAGGCCCCGCATCAGCACGTACTGGGCGGTCCAGGTACCGCAGCCCCGCAGGGCCAGGAGCTCCCGCGCCGCGCCGGTGGCCGTGGGCAGGGCCTCCAGGCACAGGCGGCCGCCGGCCACCGCCTGGGCGGCGCCGATCAGGTACTCGGCCTTCCGGCGGGAGAAGCGCAGGGCCTGGAGGGCCTCGGGCGCCAGGGTGGCGAGGTGCGCCGGATCCGGGTGGGCGATGAGGCCGTGGCCGGCGGGGAGGCCCGCGAGCCGGATGAGATCCCGCCGCAGGGCGTAGGCGAAGGCCAGGTTCACCTGCTGGCCGACGATGGCCCACACCAGGGCCTCGAAGGGGTCCAGCGTCAGCGGGATGCGCAGGCCCTCCCGGCCCCGGGCCAGGTGGGGGTGGGCGGCCTCGAAGGGGCCCGGATCCCCGTGCCAGCCCAGGAGGCGCAGGCTCGCGGCGTGGGCCCCGGCGAAGGCGCTGCGGGTGCCGGGGCCGCCCTCCAGGGACACCGCCACCCGGCCGTCCCCGAAGGCCAGGTTCAGCACCGCGGGCTGGCCTTCGGCGAGGTAGGCCTTGCGGAGGGTGGTCCCCTCCACGCGCTCGGAGACACTCTGGGCGTCACGGCCGTGGAACCGGAGCAGGTCGGCCGCCCGGAAGTCCGGCGGCAGGGCCAGCTCGAAGCGCCCCGTCGCCAGCAAGGCCCGGTAGGCGTCCGGGCTCAGGCCCGTCTCCCGCCGGAAGGCCTGGGCGTCGAGGTCCCGGGCCGCCCCCCCGGCCACCAGATGAAGACAGGCGGCCCGGATGGAGGCCCTGCGGAGGAAGGTCTCTGGCGCAGCGTGGACGTGGACCTGGAAGAGGGCCCCGAGGCGGGATTCGTCCACGCCGACGGCGGCGGCCAGGACGGCCACGGAGGGCACCGGCCCCGGCGCCACGAGGATCCCGGCCAGGGCTGAGTCCATACGGTCCAGCACCGGGTCGTCCCAGCTTCGCGTCCGCGCACCGCTCAATCCCACTCCAGCGGAAGGGCGGGCTGCGGCGGGGCCTTGGGCAGGATGCCCTCCAGGCGCAGGAGGTATTCCTTCATGTCCAGGCCGCCCCCGTAGCCCACCAGGGAGCCGTCCGATCCGATGACGCGGTGGCAGGGGATGAGGATCGCGATGGGGTTGGCGCCGTTGGCCCGGGCCGCGGCCCGGATGCACTTCTCGTCCCCCAGGCGCCGGGCCAGTTCCAGGTACGAGATGGCCTGGCCGTAGGGGATGCGGCCCAGCTCCTTCCAGACCCGCTGCTGGAACTCGGTGCCGTGGGCCACCATCGGGATGTTGAAGTCCCGGAGGTTGCCGGAGAAGTAGGCCTCCAGCTGCCGCTTCAGGAAGGGCAGCGGCTTGGGCGGCGGCCCGGCGGGCGGCTCGGGCGCCTGCCCGCGGATGCGCGTGAGGCGGACCAGGCGGCCTTCGACGTCGAACTCGGCCCCCAGCGGCCCGAGGGGCGATGAAACCAGGTGGAGGGAACCGGCCATGGCCCCCAGGATGGCATGTTTTGGCCCTAGGGCCGCTGCCAGCCGTGACCCGCCTCCAGCTCCCGGAGGGCGGCGGGGAGGGGTCCCTCGCCCTCCCGGGGGACCCGGTGGGCGGGGATGAGCACCGCGATGGGGTTGGACACGCAGGCCATGACCACCACCTCGGGGTCGAGATGAAGGCGGACCGCCAGGGATTCCACCGACTCCGTCTTCCCGTAGGGGATGGACAGGATGGCGTCCCAGACCCGCAGCTGGGAGAAGGACCCCTGGGGATCCAGGGGCACGGTGAAGGTCCGCAGCCGTCCGCCCAGGTAGGCTTCGAGCTGGAGATCCAGGTACCGCTTGGCCTCGCGCTGCTCCTTGGGCGGCAGGGGACTGGTCTTGCGCGGGTCCAGCCCCTCCAGGGCCAGCTCCCGCAGTCGCCCGCGCCCATCGAAGGCCGCCCGCAGGGGCCCCAGGGGAGAGGTCAATTCGTAATGCCAGACGTGCATGGGAGCATGATGGCAGGGTGGGGCCGGAAGGGTAGGCCTCAAACGGGTAGACTTGGGCCATGGCCGACCGTCCCTTCCGCCTCTCCATCATCGACTACCTGAACGCGGCCCCCCTCAACCACGGTTTCAAGCACGGCCTGGGCTGGGAGCACTTCCACCTGAAGTTCCACTACCCCTCTGTCTGCGCCGACCGGCTCCGGAGCGGGGAGGTGGACGCCGGCATCGTCAGCTCCATCGAGTACCTGCGGATCCCCGGCCTCCGGATCGTCCCGGGCCTCTGCATCGCCTCCCCCCGGCGGGTGCGCAGCGTGGTCATCCTCTCCAAGGTGCCGCCCGAGCAGATCCGCAGCCTGGCCCTGGACACCTCCAGCCGCACCAGCGTGGTGCTGGGCCAGCTCATCCTGCGGGAGCGGTACGGGGTGAGCCCGGAGATCACGGACATGGGCCCGGACCTGCCGGTCATGCTGGAGGCCCACGACGCGGCCCTCATGATCGGGGACGCGGCCATGCGGGCCCCGAAGCAGGGGCTCTTCGTGCTGGACCTGGCGGAGGAGTGGCACGCCTGGACGGGCCTGCCCTTCGTCTTCGCCCTCTGGCTGGTGCGGGAGGACGCCCCCCAGCCCCCGGTCCCGGGCGGCGTGGCCTCCTTCTTCCACAGGAGCCTGGAGATCGGCATGGCGCAGCTCCCCGCCATCGTGGAGGAGGCCCGGCGTACCATCGGCTGGACCAAGCTGGAGCTCGAGGAATACCTCACGAAGAACATCAGCTACACCCTGGGCGAGGCCGAACGGGAGAGCCTGGCCCTCTTCTACGAGAAGGCCGTGAAGCACGGCTTCGCCCCGGAGATGAAGCCGCTTCGATTTCTCTGATCAGGCCAGCCCCAGCCGCTGCTTGAGGCCCGGGGCCGCGCCCCGGCTCACCTCCACCTCCACATCCCCCGGCAGGCGCACCCACAGGCGGCCCGAGTCGCCGGGGCGGACCCCCACCACGGCCTCGGGCCGCAGCAGCAGGTGGCGGTGGCCCCGCACCAGGCCCCGGCCCTCCAGGGCGGCCTCGGCCTCGGCGAGGGTCTTCCAGAGGGTGCGAAAGCGCCCCCCGGCATGGGCCCAGACCGCCTCCTCCTCGTAGGTGAAGTGCGTGGTCCGGGCCAGGTCCAGGAACACCAGCCCCTCCCCGGCCCGCACGGCGTAGCGGAACGGGCCCGCGGTCCGGGCCGGGACCGCCCCCTCTCCGGGCCGCCGTTCCCGCAGCCGTTCCAGCGTTCGGGCCAGGCGCTCGGCGGTGACGGGCTTCAGCAGGTAGTCCGCGGCGGCCTGCTCGAAGGCCCGGACCGCATGCTCGGAGAAGGCCGTCACGAAGACGATGGGCAGGCCCCGGGGCGCCTCGCCGGCCACCTCCAGGCCCGAGAGGCCGGGCATCTGGATATCCAGGAAGAGGGCGTCGGCCCCCCCGCCCTGGTCCAGCCACTCCAGCACGGCCGGACCGTCCTCCAGCTCGGCCACCACCTCGCAGCCCTGCTCCCGCAGGAGGCGGGACAGCCGGCGGAGGTTGTAGGGCTCGTCCTCCGCCACCAGCACGCGCAGGGGGCCGCTCATGCCCGGGCCTCCGGCCGGGGCAGGCGGATCCGGGCGCGGGTCCAGTCCCCCTCCCGGACCAGGGTGAAGGCCGAGGCCGCCAGCCCCAGGAGGGCCAGCCGCTCCCGGAGGTTGCGGACGCCCACGCCCTCCGGCGCGTCCTCCTGCAGGGGAAGCCCCGTGTTGGCCACCTCCAGCTCCAGGTCCCCGCCTTCGGCCCGCAGGCCGATGCGCACCTCGCCGCCGGTGCGGCTGGGGGCAATGCCGTGTTTGAGGGCGTTCTCCACCAGGGGCTGGACGAGCAGGGGCGGCGCCTCCGCCGATTCGAGATCCCGGTCCCAGCGCCAGTCCACCTGGAGCCGGCGGCCCAGGCGGATCTGCTCCAGGGCCAGGTAGCGCTCCACCAGCGCCCGCTCCAGGGCCAGGGGCGCGGTCGGCCGGGCGCCGTGGTCCAGCAGGCTGCGAAGGAGATCCGCCAGGCTCACCAGGGCCCGTTCGGCGGCCTCCGGATCCTCCCGCACCAGCTCCGTGAGGCCGCTGATGGCGTTGAACAGCACGTGCGGATTCATCTGGGCCTGGAGGGCCCGGGCCTGGGCCTGGGCCGCCACGCGCCGGGCCTCCCGCTCCACCGCCTCGGCCCGCTCCTTGTCGGCCAGGATCCACCCCAGCAGCACGCAGATGGAGAGGTTCGTGACGGCCAGCAGCAGGAGCCGGGGATGGAGGGGCAGCCAGGGCCGGTCCTCCGGAGGCGCCATCATCCGCATGCCCCGCCCCATGCCCGGTCCGCGCCCCAGGCCCGGCCCCAGGCCGGACCGGGGACCGCCAGCGGAAAGGAACAGCAGGAGCGCCAGCACCCAGGCGGCGTTCCACGGGATGGCCTGGAGGAGGCCCCGCCAGGGCCGGGCCAGGGGGGCGTCATCCCCCGTCCACTGCCAGGGCACGGGCGTGATGGCCAGGAAGAGGAGGGCCCAGAGGAAGGGCCCCAGCAGATCCTCCGACGAGCGGCCGGGGAAGCCCATGGCCCACCGGGCCAGGGCCCAGACCAGCCCGAACAACAGGACAGCGCCCCAGGTGGCGGGGCGCTTGATCCTGTGCCAGGTGGCCTGGCCGGCCGCGAGGGCTCGCATGGGCCCTCAGTCTAGTTCATCGGGTCGGGTCCGGGGCCCATGCCCATGCCGCCGCCCATGCCCGTGCCAGGGCCCCTGCCCGGGCCGCGGCCCTTCATGCGCTCCTGCATGCGCTGCTGGCGCTCGGCCCGCAGCTTCTCGAACTGGGCCTTCTGGTCCGGGGTGAGGATCCCCAGGCTCTCCTGGAACAGGGCCCGGTGCTGCTGCATCATGGCGAACCGCGCGGCGCTGGCCTTGTCGAAGGCGGCCTTCAGGTCGGCGTCGGGGGTGCCGGGGTTGGCGGCGGCGGCGCGGAGGGCCTTGCCGGCCTCGAAGGCGGCGGTACGGTCGGCCTCCAGGATGGGGCGGTACTTCTCGTGCACCGCCTTGAGGGAGGCCTTCTGGGCATCCGTCAGGTTCAGGCAGGCG
>DASVZU010000242.1:0-3227 GCA_036391515.1 Holophagaceae bacterium | reverse complement strand
TCTCTACGGCCTGGACGGCGGCAACTTCCCTGGGCTGGGCCTCGATCTCGGCCTCGGGGCCGTGCGCGGGCTCGACGCCCAGGTCTACCGCACGGCGGATGGCAAGACCCTGGTCCTGGCCCTCCAGCAGCAGCTCCTCGACCGCCCCCGCTTCCGGATGGCCGTCCGCGTGGAGCGCTTCGACGAGACGATCCCGCGGACCACCTACGCCTTCGGGGCCGTCGGCCTCACGGGCGTGGCCCTCCAGCTTCCCGCAGAGCTTCTCCTGGGCCCGGTCACCTTCAGCCTCGTGCCCACCTGGCTCTCGCGCACCACCAGCCTCGATCGGAGCCTCCTGACCGCCGGCCTGGGCCTCCGCTGGCGGTTCCTCGGGAACCAGGCCCTCCTCCTGGAGGCCTACCCCCGCCCGTCCCGCCTGGACGCGGCCACCCACGAGGCCGGGTTCGCCTTCGGCTACCGCATCTCGACCCGGGGGCACCGGTTCACCCTGCTTGCCACCAACGTCCAGGGAACCACCGCCCACCAGGTGCTGGGCGGCGACTACGCCGGCGGACCGCGCCCCCCCAGCCAGTGGGCCCTCGGCTTCAACCTCGTGCGGCTGTTCTGAGGCGCCCCGGGACCGCTGTGACTTCGATCCCGCCTCTCCAGGATCAAAGCCCCCCTGGCGGGGGTCGTTGATTCTGGTGCCTGGAGACGGAATCCCCTCCTCCGGCGCTCCCGCGCCTCCCCCGGGCCGCACGCCGTCTAGGGGCGCCTCCGGCCTCCGCGCGCATGCGCGCTTCGTCCTCCGCCACGCGCCCCAAGACGGCTGTGACTTCGATCCCGTCTCTCCAGAATCAAAGACCCCCTGGCGGGGGTCGTTGATTCTGGTGCCTGGAGACGGAATCGAACCGCCGACACATGGATTTTCAGTCCATTGCTCTACCAACTGAGCTACCCAGGCGGGAACGCCCAGGATAACAGGGGGGCGCGTATTTTCAAGTGCCGAAGCCGGCCGTACTGGTGCATCCTCAATGGTTCAGCGAGGATGTCATGGTCCGCCCCTCCAAGCAGCGCGAGATCCAGGTCCAGAAGCCGGCCCAGAGCCTGGCCCATTTCCAGTCGAAGCTGGGACAGCCCCATGTGGAGGAGGTCGGGCTCCTGAAGCCCATCCTCATCGGCGCGGGGATTGTAGTCGCCCTCGGACTGGCCTTCGGCGGCTGGCAGGCCTACCGGTCCCAGGCCGTCGAGAAGCACGAGGCCGCCATGGCCCTGCTGCAGGAGGCCGTGGAGGGCGATGGCATCACGCCGCTGGCGCCGGCGCTGGCCGAGCAGCGGATGCGGGAGCGGTTGCCCCAGCTGGAGGCCCTGGTGAAGTCGGCACCGGCCTCCCGGCGGGCTGCGGCCGAGGGCCTGCTGGAAACCTGGCGGCTGGATCTCGATGGCAAGGCGCCGGAGGCTCCCGCCGCCACCGATCCCTGGGGCCGCATCCGGCTGGCCGAGCGCGCCATCGCTCTGGGCCAGGCCGCCACCGCCCGGCAGCAGCTGGAGCCCCTGCGGGCCAAGGCCAAGCCCGGCCAGCCCTGGGCCGAGGCCTACTGGGCCGCGGTGCTGGATGCCGACCGCGTCGCCGCCGACCGGGCCCAGGCCTGGAAGGATCTGTCCGAGTACAAGGCGCGCTTCAAGGGCCGCGCGGATACCGGCGCCCTGGACACCCTCCTGCAGAGCATCTGATCCGGCCCGCCGGGGGACCCGCCATGCGGATGTACGACCTCATCTACACCAAGAAGATGGGCGGCGAGCTCGACCTGGAGCAGATCGCCTTCTGGGTGAAAGGCGCCGCGGACGGCTCCATCCCCGACGAGCAGAGCGCCTCCCTCCTCATGGCCATCTGCTGGCGGGGCATGACCACGGCCGAGACCCTGGCCCTCACCCTGGCCATGCGGGATTCCGGCAAGCGCCTGGACCTCTCCGCGGTCCCCGGTACCAAGGTCGACAAGCACAGCACCGGCGGCGTGGGCGACAAGACCACCCTCATCCTCGGCCCCATCGTGGCGGCCTGCGGGGTGCCCTGCCCCATGTTCAGCGGCCGAGGCCTGGGCCACACCGGCGGCACCGTGGACAAGTTCGCGTCCATCCCGGGCCTGAAGGTGGAACTCAGCGAAGCCGAGTTCATCCGGAGCCTTGCGGAGACGCGTTTCGCCAATTCCGCCCAGACCGCCGACATCGCGCCGGCGGACCGGAAGCTCTACGCCCTGCGGGACATCACCGCCACGGTGGAGAGCATCCCCCTCATCACCGCCAGCATCATGTCCAAGAAGCTGGCGGGCGGCGCCGACGCCCTCGTGCTCGACGTGAAGTGCGGAAGCTCCGCCTTCATGAAGACCCAGGCCGAGGCCCACACCCTGGCCCAGAGCATGGTGGACGTGGGCCGGGCCCACGGCATGCGCATCCGGGCCCTGGTCACCCGCATGGACGCCCCCCTGGGCTGGGCCATCGGCAACGCCCTGGAGGTCATGGAGTCCGTGGAGATCCTCCGCGGCGAGCATGGCGATTCCGAGCTGGCGCAGATGAGTTTCCGCCTGGCCGCCGAAATGCTGGTGCTGGGGGGCGCCGCGAAGGACCTGCCGGCCGCCGAGGCCCTCGTCCAGGCCAGCATCGCCCGCGGCACGGCCCTGGAGACGCTGCGGCGCTTCGTGGCGTTGAACGGCGGCGATGCCCTCGCCCTCGACGACTTCTCCCGCCTGCCCCAGGCCGGCCAGGTGGTGCAGGTCCGCGCCGACCGCGCCGGGTACGTCGCCGCCATGGACGGTCGCGCCCTGGGCATCCTGGCCATGGAGCTCGGCGCCGGCCGCAAGAACCAGGGCGATGTGCTCGACCTGGGTGTGGGTCTGCGCGTGCGCACCCGGGTGGGCGCGCGGATCGAGCCGGGGGACACCCTCTTCGACGTCCATGCCAAGACCGGCTTCGCCGTGGATCCGGCCGCCTACCTCGCCACCCTGCAGATCAGCGAGGCGACCGTGGAACCGACGCCCTGGCTCCTGGAACAGCTGGGAGGATGAATTCCCCAAGAGCCCCAGCAGCCCAAGGGGCTGGACCGCCATTTATGCATCATGTTATGATGCATCCACAATCTAGGGCTAGAGTAGAGGTGCTGCGGAGTTGCCCTGGGAAGTTCCCCTAGAATTTTAGAACTTCACGAAAATTCACATCTGTATCGCTACAATGACCTGACTGTCATCTTGATC
>DASVZU010000241.1:0-11772 GCA_036391515.1 Holophagaceae bacterium | reverse complement strand
CTACCAGGCCCCCATCCTCTACGGCGGCAGCGTCACGCCCGAGAACTTCCCGGAGCTGCTGGGCATCCCCGAGGTGGCCGGCGGCCTGGTGGGCGGTGCGAGCCTGGATCCCGCGAAATTCGCAGAACTGGCGAGGCAGGCCGGCTGATCAGTCGCGATCCAGCAGGTGCCGGGCCGCCCCCAGGAGGAGGCCTGTCAGGCTCGTGCCGGTGATCCAAGTGGAGGGGGGCGGAGCGTCCAATCCCAGCCCGAAGGACTCGCCGGAGGGCCCCGGCCGGGCGACGGTCCGCTGGGCCTCCTTCAGGTCCTCCAGGTCCCGTTCCCGGGAACGGTCGAGCCCCCCCTCCTGGATGAACACGAGTACGCGACGCAGCTCATCCCGGTCGAACCAGAGGCCATGGTCCTTGCAAACATCCAGCACCACGCCAGAGCGCTTGGCGTAGTTCACGCGGTTCATGCGCTGGGCACAGCGGGGGCAGGGCCGGTACTGGACCGCCGCCAGTCCCTCCGCGGAGCCAGCCTTGGGAGCCTGCCCCGGAAGGGCCCCCAGGACAGCCCCCTGCCCTTCCCGGCTGGCGGCCAGGCCCTCGAAGGCTTCCCGCTCCAGCCAGAGGCCGCCGCAGGCCAGGCATTCCTGGACGGCCAGCTCGCCCACCTGGGCCCGGCCCAGGGGCTTGGTGCAGGCCGGACACGGCGCCCCATCGGGCGTCCCCGCTTCCCTGGCACGGATGGCCGCGCCGCAGGCCGGGCAGTGGGAGGCCGAAAGCGGCACCAGGGCGAAGCAGGCCGGACAGGCCACCGTGGCGAGCTGGGCCTGGCAGTAGGGGCATTGGGGGGCATCGGCGGGTACCGAGGCCCCGCAGGAGGAACAGCGGATCGCTCGGGCTTCCATCAGTCCTTCTTGGGCTCGGGGGCAGGTGCCGTGGGGGCGGGCTTTGGCGCGGGAGGCTGGTAGAAGCGCTGTTCGCTCACGGCCATCATGTGGAAATCCGTGGAGAGCCGGCGGACCACGACCCGCGCGAAGCCCTTGGCCTCCTCCTCCCGGATGCGATCCACATCATCCCGGGACCCCGGCGGCAGGGGATCCATGGCCTCCACCACCTCGTACGGATCCACGCTGGTCACCCAGAGCGGCTCGGGATTGCCAGGCTGCACGAGCCGGACCTGGGCACTGACCCGGCTGGGCCGGTACCCCAGTCTTTCGTCGGTGCGGTCCCGCTCCGCGGCGGCGTTGCTGCCGGCCCACAGGCCCCAGAAGAGTCCGTCGAAGAAGGCACCCTCCCGGTTGCCCGCGGCGGCGCTGAGGAGCCCCACTGCCACCCCCGTGGTGGCGCCCACCACCGCCGGGCGAGGCGAACCGGGCGAGGGGGCCAGGTCGCGGATGTCCACCAGGAGCTGGGCCGCATCCGCCGGAGGCGTCACCCCCTCGGGCACCACCACCAGGCGAGTGGCCAGCCGGGCCCGCAGGGCCGCGGCGAACTCCTTCCGGTAGGCCTCCCGCTCCGGCACGTCCGGCGGCATGGTCACGGCCACGGTCACCGGCGGAGGCTGGTGAAGAAAGCCCTCCACATCCGGCCGGCGACATCCGAAGGCGAACAGGAGAGGGAGCAGGAACAGCCAGGATGCACGGCGCATGGCGGACCTCCGCGCCCCAGTGTGGTGCCGTCCCCCCGGCCCTGTCCAGGCATGCGGAGCGGGCGGATAGAATGGGGGTCCTGCGAGGCCCGATGCTCATCCTTATGGAACCCTCCGCCACCCCCGACCAGGTCCGGGAGGTGCTCGATCTGCTGGAGGCCTCGGGCATCCGTTGCCAGGTCAACGAGGCGCCCGAAGCCCTGAGCATCGTGGCGCCCCATGCCTCCCAGGCCCTCAAGCCCGACCGCATCGAGCCCATGGCCGGCGTGCGGCGGGTGGTTCCCATCACCAGCCCTTTCAAGCTGGCCAGCGCCGACGCGGCCACCGGTCGAACCGTCGTGGACGTGCGGGGCGTGCGCATCGGCGGGCCCGACCTCGCGCTGGTGGGCGGGCCCTGCGGCGTGGAGAGCCGCGACCAGCTCTTCACCGTGGCCCGGTACGTGGCCGAGGCCGGCGTGAAGCTGCTCCGTGCAGGAGCCTTCAAGCCCCGCACCAGCCCCTACGCATTCCAGGGTCTCGGGCTGGAGGGCCTGCGGATGCTCGAAGAGGCCCGGGCGGAATTCGGGCTGGGCATCGTCACCGAGGCCACGGAGGTCGAGACCTTCGACGACGTGGAGCGCAGCGCGGACATGATCCAGATCGGCGCCCGGAACATGCAGAACTTCGCCCTCCTGCGCCGGGCCGGCCGGGCCGAGAAGCCCGTCCTCCTCAAGCGCGGCCCTTCGGCCACGCTTGACGAATGGCTCTACGCGGCCGAATACGTGCTGGGCGAGGGCAACCGCAACGTCGTGCTCTGCGAGCGGGGCATCCGCACCTGGTCCGACCATGCCCGCAACACCCTGGACGTCAGCGTGGTGCCCGCAGCCAAGGGCCTCACCCACCTGCCCGTCATGGTGGATCCCAGCCATGCCACCGGGCGGAGGGATCTCGTCATCCCCTGTGCCCTGGCCGGCGTGGCGGCGGGCGCCGACGGCCTGCTGGTGGAGACCCACTGCCATCCGGAGAAGGCCCTCAGCGACGGCCCGCAGGCCCTCCTGCCCTCGGACTTCATCCGGCTGGTGGAGCGGGCCCAGGCCGTCCACCGCGCCCTCCAGCTGCCCACCGCCACGGGCCTCTGGCTGTAGGATCCCGGCCATGGCAGACTAGGTGGTTCGGAGCATCCATGAATGGCCTGTCCCTCACCATCCTGATCATCTTCGGCGTGCTGCTGGTGGGCACCATCCTGCTCCAGCCCGGCACCAAGGGCGGCGGCCTCGGCGCCTCCTTCGGCGGCGGCGGCGCGAACTCCGCCTTCGGCGCCCAGGGGGCCACGCCCTTCCTCTCCAAGGCCACCTACTGGCTGGCCGCGGCCTTCCTGGGCACCACCCTCATCATCGAGATCCTCGTCGTCCGGCAGAACCGCTCGGTGCTCGACAAGACCGCGGACCAGCCCGTGATCCAGACGCCCGCGCCGGCGCCCGCGGCCCCGGCCCCGGCTGCGCCCCAGGCCCCCGCTCCCGCCAAGAAGTAGGACCGGCGCCCCTCGCGCCGATTCCGGGCATTGACCAACCCGGGCCTTCAGGTAAACTGGTCCTTCCACGTGCCCGCGTGGTGAAATTGGTAGACACGCCATCTTGAGGGGGTGGTGGCCACAAGCCGTAGCAGTTCGAGTCTGCTCGCGGGCACCAAGTCGAGAGCGCCGGAAACGGCGCTCTTTTGCTGTCCATTCCCGGCCCAGGATGACCGGCGGCCGATAGCTGATAGCTTCAGACCATGCCCTGGCCTCCCGCTCCCGAGTTGCTCGCCCCGCTGGCTCCCTGGTTCGACCGGTCGCGGCGCGACCTGCCCTGGCGTGCGCCGGATCTGGATGCGCCGCACCCCGATCCCTACGCAGTACTGGTCTCGGAGCTGATGCTCCAGCAGACCCAGGTGGCCACGGTGATCCCGTACTTCGCCCGCTGGATGGAACGCTTCCCCACGCCCGGGGCCCTCGCGGAATCGGAGGAGGACGCCGTCCACAAGGCCTGGGAGGGGCTGGGCTACTACCGCCGTGCCCGGTTCCTGAAGGCCGCCGCGGGCACCGTGGCCGCCGAGGGCTGGCCGGCCGATCTCGAGGGCCTCGCGGAGCTCCCGGGCCTCGGGCCCTACACCGCGGCGGCGGTGGGCGCGATCGCCTTCCAGTGGCCCACGCCCGCCCTCGACGGCAACGCCTTCCGCGTGCTGGCCCGCCTGCTGGAAATCGAGGGTGATCCGAAAGCCCGCGCCGGGGACCTGCGCGCCTGGCTGGCCCCGGCGCTCGCGGCCTTAGGGGCCTCCCGCCTGACCCAGGCGCTCATGGAAATGGGAGCCACGGTCTGCACGCCCCAGCCGGCCTGCGACCGCTGCCCGCTGGGCGCCCGGTGCGGCGCCCGCCTCGCAGGCCGCGTGGCGGAGATCCCGCCGGCCACCCGCCGGGCGAAGGTGCGGTCCGTCGAGCTGTGGCTGCTGGCTGTGGAGGCGGAGGATCATGTCCTGCTCCATCCCCCCGCCGTGCGCGGCTTCCTGGCGGGACTCTGGCGCTGGCCCAGCCTTGAGGTCGCCGAAGAGGCCAGGGCTGGCCGGCCGGTGTCGGGCCTGCGGGCCTGGCCAGGCTGGACCCAGGTCTACACCCACCGGCGGGAAGGGGTGAATCCCCTGCACCTCCAGATGGCAGAGCGCTTCCAGGAAGCCTCCGGGCTGCGCTGGATGCCTCGGACCGGACTGGCCGCGCTCCCCATGGGGAAGCGGGACCAGCGCCTGCGGGACCTGCTGGAGACCCCGGGGGAAGTCCCCCTGGCGCCGCCCGATCCGCAGGCCCTGGTCGCCAGGCTCAGAGCCGGTGGAGCCCCTTGGGCGTGATCCGCAGGTCCAGGGGCGGCAGGTCCATGGCCCGAAGGGCGGCCTCGGCCTCCTCGCGGCGCCCCTCCCTGGCGACCAGGAGGCAGCAGCCGCCCCCGCCCGCGCCACAGGGCTTCATGCCCGCGTACCAGCCCTCCCGGCGCCCGCGGTCCCGTACGGCCCCCATGGCATCCGTCTCCACGGCAGGGGACATCCGCGTGCGGGCCCGCCCCTCCCGTTCCAGGAGTTCCGCCACGGCGGAGGGGTCTGCGGGCAGCGCCACGGCCATCTCCCGGGCGATGTCCCGGATGTCGGACAGCGACTGTCGCGTCTGCACGTCCCGTTCGATGAACCGCCGGTAGGCCTCCCAGTTGGTGAGGCCCGAGTGGTGGGGCTGGCCCGTGTAGAAGACCACCAGCCGCGCCATCAGGTCCGGATGGGGATCCAGGCTCTCCCAGCGCGGTTCAGGGCCATCCCAATGCAGGGCCAAGGCTCCGCCCAGGGCGGCGGGATAGTAGTCCTGCCAGCCCGCGGGGGTCTGTAGTTCCCCCGATTCCAGGTGCCGGAGCAGCGGCACCCGGGAGGCCAGGTCTCCACCCGCCTCGATCCCGAGGGCACTGCCCAGCAGGCCCACGCCCAGACAGGAGGAGACACCCAGGCCCGATCCCCTCGGCACGGGGCTGTGGATCACCACCTCGGCCGGGACCGACGGTGCCGCGTCGAGCACCCGCCAGACCCAGCCCAGGCCCTCCGGGGCCCGGGAGGGCCAGTCCCTGAAGCGGAGATCCAGGTCCAGGTCCCGGCTCGCCAGCCGGTGTCCAGTCCCCTCGCGCCGGAGGTCGAGGCCGATCCAGAGGTCCACCGCGGCATTGACGGTGACGCAGCCGTCGAGGAGGGCGTAGATGGGCCAGAGATCGAGGGTCCCCCCCGCGAAATCCACGCGGACGGGAACCCGCCAGTGTTCGGGTTCAGAGGCCAAGGTCGCTCAGTTCCTGCTGGGCGGTGCGGGCCTCGGGAGTATCCGGGAAACCGTCCACCAGCTCCTTGAAGGCCTTCACGGCGGCGGGCTTGAGCCCCTGCTTCAGGAGGCACTGCCCGCGCTTCAGCTTGGCGGGGAGGAACTGGGGGGAGGCGGCGTGGTCCTTGATGATGCGCTCGAAGGAGGCCTGGGCCTGGTCGAACATCTTCTGGTTGTAGAAGCAGAGTCCCAGGAAGAACAGCGCATCCGGGCGCTTGGCGCTCTGGGGGTAGTTCTTCAGGAAGAGCTTCAGGCCCTCCGCCGCCAGGGAGTAGTTCCCGCGGTTGTAGTCGAGTACGGCGGCATTGAAGGCCCGCTCGTCCTCCGCGGCCTGGACAGCGGCCGCGGGCGACTCGCCGGGCGTCTCGATGACGATGGGGCGGCTTCCGGCGCGCCGCATGTCCCCCATGCGGTTGTTCAGGACGCGGGTGGTGTCCTTGAGCTGGCGGAGGTTCTCCTGGAGGTCCGCCTGGAACCGGCGGTCCTGCTCGCGGGCCTCCTCGGCCGACTTGTGCTCCGTGGCGGCCAGCTTGTTGCCGTCCTCCACCTGCTGCCGCAGCTTGAAGACCTCGAGCTTCAGGTCACCCACCTCCTGCTCCACCCGCCGGAGCTGGTCCTCTGAGGTGCACCCCACGGAGAGGGCGGCTGCAAGGGCCAGGATGGGAAGGGACAGCCTGCGCAGGGTCGACATGGGCGCTCCTGGATCGTCGTGCCTCCATCCTAGACGAAAAGCGGGGACCGAAGTCCCCGCTTTGCCCGGATGGAACGCGTCCTACTTGAGGTGGAACTCGTCGCGGCGGTTCTGGCTCCAGCAGGCCTCCTTGGCCTCCGTGCAGAGGGGCTTCTCCTTGCCGAAGCTGATGGTGGTGAAGCGGGCCTCGTCCACGCCGAGGGTCTTCAGGTAGGAGAGCGCAGCAGCAGCGCGGCGGTTGCCGAGGGCCAGGTTGTACTCGTTGGTGCCCCGCTCGTCGCAGTGGCCCTGGATCTCGACCTTGGCCTGGGGATAGGCCTTCATGAAGTCCGCGATGCCCTGCAGCAGGGCGCGGTCGGCCTCCTTGATGTCGGACTTGTCGAAGTCGAAGTGGATGTTCACGAGGGCCTTGTCGGCAGCGGCCTTGAAGGCGGCGGCGGCGGCCTCCTCGGCGGCCTTCTTGGCGGCGGCCTCGGCGGCGGCCTTGCGGGCGGCCTCTTCGGCGGCGGCCTTGCGGGCGGCTTCCTCGTCAGCAGCCTTCTTAGCCGCGTCGAGCTCCGCCTGGGTAGGGCCGGTGGGGGCCGGGGCCGGCTTCTGGCAGGCGACGGTGCCCATCAGCAGGGCCAGCGTGGCGATCGGGATGAGACGGGAAGGGCGCATGGTGTTTCCTCCGGTGTATGAGAGTAGCAACTTGAAAAATGACGGAGAACGAAATTTGGAGAAAAAATCTCAGCGGGCCCGGGTCCACGCGGGACTCTGGCAGTTCGCGAGGTCGGAAAGGCGCACCACCTGCCGCCCCGAGAGGTCGGTGGTGAAGAGCTGCATGGATCCGAACCGGTTGCTGGTGAACACCAATCGGCGCTCATCAGGTGACCAAGCGGGGGATTCCGAGGTGTTGACGCCGGTGGTGATCTGGTAGGCCTTTCCTTCCCCTAATTTGTAGATGAAAAGATCGAACTTCCCCTCAAAACGCGAGACATAGGCGATCATCGCCCCATTGGGACTCCATGCGGGGCTGGCATTGTAGGTTCCCTCGTTGGTCAACCGGCGGAGGTTCGAGCCGTCGCTCTGCATGAGGAAAACCTGGGGCCCGCCTTCCCGGTCCGAGGTGAAGGCGATCTGGGTGCCGTCGGGATTCCAGCTGGGCTCGGTGTTGATGCCGGATCCGTCCGTGAGCCGCCGCACGTGGCCGGTCGCCAGATCCAGCACCATGATGTCGGTGTTGCCGCGGCGGTCGCCCTGCACGAAGGCGAGGCGCTTGCCATCGGGGGACCACGAGGGGCTCGAGACCATCCCCCCGCCCGGAGCCTCGTAGAGCTTCACCTGGGCCCCGCCTGCCGTCCGCTGTCCCCAGATCGCCGGTGCCCCGCCCTTGTAGGTCACGTAGGCCAGCCGGCCGTCCGAGGCCACGCTGGGCGACAGGGACAGGCTCCCGTTCCGCGTGAGCTGGAGCACGCCAGCGCCATCCCGGTCCACCTGGAAGATCTCCTTCACTCCCGGGGAGAGCTGGCGCACGAAGACGATCCTGCTGGAGGCGACGCCGCGCACCCCCGTGAGCTGGAACACCAGGTCGTCGGAGAGGGCGTGGGCGAGGCGGCGAAGTGGCACGAGCCGGTCCGCCTTGTAGGGCTTGGTGAACACGGCCTTCTCGGCATTCGTGTCGATGGCGGAGGCCTCGAGCTGGACCTCTCCGCCGGCGGCCCGGGTGAGCCGGGTGGTCAGGAGCCACTGCGCGCCGGCCTCCTTCCAGGCCTTGTAGCTGGCGGGATCCGTGGCCGTCGGCAGCTTCTCCTGGAGGAGTCCGAACACCCCGGTCTCGTCCAGGTCCCGCTGAAGGACCGCGGTGAAATCCCGGGCTGCGGTGGCCTCGTCGAGGCCCGTGAGCTTCGGCGGCGCCACCGCCAGCACCAGCTTGGAACCGCTGGTGGCGCTCAGCACCACCTCCGTCTGCTGGGCGAGGAGACCCGGCGCGGCGAGGGCGGCAAGGGCGCAGAAGAGGGTCCGAAACAGGGCTCGCGTCATGACGTCTCCGGGCCTTGGGGCGGGACCAGACTATCAGATCATTCGCGGCCATCCCCCGCGGAAGCCTGCAGCCCCTGGAACAGCAGGAGGTTCGCCTCGGGCATCGGCAGCCCCAGGGCCTCCCTGGGCGTGAACCAGCCCCACGCCAGGGACGTGCGCGGCTCGCCCGGGACACGCACCTCGAAGGGATGAAGACGGACCCGGCGGTCTGGATAGGCGTGTTCGAGCTCCGGCAGGGGGTGGAGGTCCTCTACCGTCAGGGCGACTTCCTCCCGGAGCTCACGATGCAGGGCTTCGACGGGGGTCTCGCCGGCCTCCACCTTCCCGCCCGGAAGCTCCCAGTGGCCCGGAAGCACGTCTCCGGCTGGATCCCGCCGCTGGAGAAACAGGCGATCCCCCCGCCAGATCAGGGCAAGGACCACGTCCAGCTCCTTCATTCCAGGCCTTCGGTGGTGGCCAGCTGGGCAAGGCGTTCGGCGTACCGCCGGCGGAGCGTCTCCACCCAGACCAGCTTCAGACGCCCGTAGGACGGCCGGAGCGCCGTGGTCACCCAGCCCTGCAGATCCGCCACGGTGGCGCAGCTCTCCAGGCTGTGGCGCAACGCGTCGCGGAGATCCTCGTCCACGACCTGGAGGGCCGCCACAGGCGCATAGCTGAGCCGGTGGACCGGCGAGACGCCCAGTTCCCGGATGCGGGCGCGGTGGAGGGCGGTGCCGTACCCCTTGTGCTGGCCGAACCCGTAGCCGGGATGCTGCTCTTCCAGGCCCACCATGAGGGCATCCCGGTGGGCCTTGGCCAGGATGCTGGCGGCTCCAATGGCGCAGCTCACGGCATCGCCGTCCACCACCAGCCGTTCCGGAAGGCCCGTGCGGGGGGCCCGGTTCCCGTCCACCAGGAGGAGGCGCGGCCGTACCGGCAGATCGGACACCGCCTGGCGCATGGCCATGAGGGTGGCCTCGAGGATGTTCTCCCGGTCGATGGCCAGGGCGTCCACTTCTGCCACGGCCCAGGCCGCCAGCACCGACTTCAGCTCGCGGGACAGCGTTTCGCGTTTCTCCGGCGTCAGCTGCTTGCTGTCCCGGACGGCGCGAAGCACATGGCTCCACCTGTGGACTGATTCGGCGTCCAGCACCGCGCAGGCGGCGACCACCGGCCCGGCCCAGGCCCCCCGGCCCGCCTCGTCCACACCCCCCCAGGCAATGCCCGGCGGCACATTGCCGAGATCCCAATCCAGCGGATTCACCATGGGGAGACGCTAGCAGCAACCCCGGGAGCGGGGCCATGCCCGATCCGGCGCATGGTCCGGGGGGGGTGGCGGCCTTATCATGGGCTGGTTCCTTCCAACCCGGAGCCAGGCATGGGCCGTCTGAAACCCCTGCTCCTCTGCATGGCAGGCCTGCTCGCGGGCCTGGTGACGGCCTGCGGTCGCCCCGGGCCTGAGGAGGGGCTCCCCCGATACTCCCGCCTCCCGACGGACTCCCGGACGGAATATGTGTTCGCGGTCCACCCACTCCACACGCCCGCCCGGCTCTTCGCCATCTACGGACCCATCATCGATCGCATCCGTGCGGAGTGCCCGGACCTCCGGATCCGCCTCGAGGCCTCGAAGGACTACCGGGCCTTCGAGGAGAAGCTGGCTGCCCGGGAGGTCCACTTCGCCCTGCCCAACCCCTACCAGACGCTCCGATGCCAGTCCGCCGGCTACCGGGTCTTCGGGAAGATGGGGGACGACCACCATTTCCGGGGAATCATCCTGGTGCGCAGGGACAGCGGCATCGCCTCGATCCCGGACCTGAAGGGGAAGTCCATCAGCTACCCCGCGCCCTCGGCCCTGGCCGCCACGCTGATGCCGCAGTACTACCTCCAGGTCCACGGCCTGGATCTGGCGCGGGACACCCGGACCATCTATGTCGGCACCCAGGAATCCGTGATCATGAACGTCTACCTGGGGCTCACGGATGCGGGTGCCACCTGGCCCGTTCCCTGGCTCGCGTTCCTCCAGGAACACCCGGAGGAGGCCTCTTCCCTCGTCGTGAAGTGGCAGACAGAGGCCCTTCCCAACAACGGCCTGGTCGTCCGGGACGATGTCCCCGAGGCCGTGGTCCGCCGGGTCGAGCGGGTCCTGTTCTCCCTTCACCAGGACCCCGAGGGGCGCCGCCTGCTGGCCCGGATCCCCCTGTCCCGGTTCGAGCCGGCCACGGCCGAAACCTACACCCCGGTCCGGGTCTTCTTGAAGCGCTACAGCACCCGGGTCCGCCCGCTGGAAGGATAGGAGCCCCCGTGGCACGAACCCGCGTCCTTCCCCCGTTGCCGCGGCTCTGGCCCCGCGCCTTCCGCTATCGTCTCCTGGCCGGGATGCTCCTCTCCCTGGGCCTCGCCATGGTGCTGTTCGTGGCACGCGTGTCGCTCCAGCAGCGGGCCTTCCTGCTGCGGCAGGGCGAGGACCGCGCCCATGTCCTCGCCAAGGCCCTGGCGGTGAGCAACCTGCCCGAACTGCTGGAATCCGACACGCAGGGGATGGCCGACATCCTCCGGCCGGTGGCGGCCTATCCCGACCTGCGCTACGCCATGGTCCTCTCCCCGGACGGCCGGGTCCTGGCCCACACGGATCACAAGTTCGTGGGACAGTACCTCTCGGATGACGTGAGCCGCGCCTTCCTGGCGGGCCCCTCCCAGCCGGTCACCCTGCTGAGGACAGATCGCATCATCGATGTGGGGACCCCCATCCTGGCGCAGGGCCAAAGGGTGGGCTGGGTCCGCATCGGGCTCGGCCAGGAAGCCATGGCCACCAGCCTCCGCGGCATCCTCCGGGACGGCGCCCTGTTCACCGCCCTGGCCCTGGTCCTGGGAGCCATCGCCTCCCTCCTCGTGTCCCGACGCCTCTCGAGCGGGCTCGACCGGCTGGTGGCCCTGGCCCGGGAGACGGATCCCAACAACCCCGGTCTCCCTTCGCGCCGCGACGAACTCAGCGAGCTGGGCCGGGCCTTCGACCGCCTCACCCGGGAGCTCGAGCACCGTGTGCGGGACCTCCAGGGCCGGGAGCGGTTCCTCCACGACCTCATGGAGCACCTCACCGTGGCGGTGCTGACCCACCGGCCGGACGGGACCCTCGAGTACGGCAACCCGGCCGCATTGGCCCTGCTGGGGGTGGGCCTGAACCAGCTCGAGGGCAGGACCGTCCAGGAAATCGTCACGGACCTCTTCCGGGAGGACGGGAAACCCCTCGAGGCCCGCGAATTCCCCGTGGCGAGGGTCCAGGACGACCGCCAGCCCATCAGGGGCCTCGTCCTCGGCTTCCGCAAGGCGGCCGGTGCGCCGCCAAGGTGGGTCCTGGTGGACGCATTCCCGGAACTCGACTTGGCGGGGGGCATCCACCGGATCCTCGTGGCCATGGTCGACATCACGGAACGCCAGGAGGCGAAGATCCGCCTGAGGCAGACCCTCGCGGAGCTGGAGGACCTCTACCAGAACGCTCCCTGTGGCTACCACTCCCTGGGGCCGGACGGCAGCATCCTCCGGATCAATGACACGGAGCTGCGCTGGCTCGGCTACGCCCGGGAGGAGGTCGTGG
>DASVZU010000240.1:0-11959 GCA_036391515.1 Holophagaceae bacterium | reverse complement strand
GGATTTCTGAGCGCCTCCGATCAGCGCGCCCGGCAGATCCCGTAGAGGGGGCAGGCGGCGCAGGTGACCTTCCGACGCACACCGGGGCAGTCCCCCAGGATGCCGAGATGGCTGAGGGCGAAGTCGTAGCGCAGGGGATCAACCGGATCGAGGCGGCGCAGGGCCTCGGTGATCTCGCGGGCCATGCGGCCGTCCGGGGTGGCCCGGCCGGTCAGGCCGATGTAGCGGGAGACCCGCGCCACGTGGGTGTCCAGGGGGATCACGAGCTGGTCCTTCGGGTAGCGGGTCCAGAGGCCCAGGTCGGGCCAGCCCTTGCGCGCCATCCAGCGGAGGAACATGCGCCAGCGCTTGCAGGCGGCGCCTTCGAGGGGATCGGGCAGGCTGAAGCGGAGGCCGTAGGTGGCGGGGAGCTCGATCCGCAGCCGCTGCACGAGCCTCGAGAGGGCCGCATCGGCGTCCTCGTCCGCTCCGGGCAGCAGGTGGGACTCCAGTCCTGAGCCGCTCTCCTTGTCCAGCCGCCTCCAGGCCAGGAGCCAGGCCACGAGATCCTCGCCGGTGTGGAAGCGCCAGGTCCAGCCTTCCAGGGCCCGCTGCAGCGCCCGCCGCGACCCGGGTTCCGGAGGCTCCCGGAGCCAGGCGGCGGGCCGGGGACCCAGGGGAGCCAGGGCCGCCCGCACGGCCCTGAGCATGGGGGCCACCCGGCCGTAGGCCAGGTGCGCGGCCACGAAGGCGGCGAGCTCCCGGTCCAGGGGATCGGTGTAGGCCAGGGCCACGGACAGGGGATCCAGATCCAGGGCACCCGGGGTGTCGTAGCGGGCGCAGAGGTCGTCCAGGCGGGTCTTCAGGGGGAGGGAACGGGGCATAGGCTGGGGAGCGGGAGGCCGGAAAAGGTGGATAGGGGCCGAAAAAAACGCATCTCGTGTCGAAAATCACTACGGAAATGAAGGCTTTGCCGGTAACCTCGTGAGTGGTGGCCCGTGGCCCCCTTTCTGGAGCAGTCCTTTCATATGATGAACCTGCGTGGCCTTGGAAACCTGGCGAAGATCCTCGAGGAGGCCGCCAAGCCTGACTCGACGCTGCGGGAAGACCGCGAGAAAGCCCGTCCCAAGGTCCTGAAGAAGGGGGAGAAGACCTCCACCAAGACCCGCGTGATGGATCCCAAGCGCAAGGCCTGGTACGAGAAGCGCCTCAAGGAGGTCACGGCCAAGAGCGAAGAGGCCTCGCCCATGCAAGTGCCCGCCAGCGGCCCCGTGAGCACGCCCGCGCCGGCCCTGGCCAAGACCGTGGCTTCCCAGCTCGGCGGCTCCCTGCTGCAGACCCTGGCCGCGGCCAAGGAGGCCAAGCCCAAGGCGGATGGCCAGAAGCGCACGGAAGCCTGGCGTCGGAAGCCCGGCGAATCGATCTTCTAGGCTGATCGCAGGGATCTCAGGCCCCGGTTCCCGCCGGGGCCTGAACCTTGTACTTGCGGCCGATCCAGGTGGCCGCCAGTGGCTTCTCCAGGCGGCCCTGACGCAGGTCGCCGAGGGTGTACAGGGCCAGATCCAGCACCGGCGTGGCGGCGTCCAGCGTGCCGTCACCGAGGCGCGCCTCCAGGTCGGTCCGCGGAAGAACGTGGATCCCATCGCCCAGGCGCACCACGACGTCCTGGGGATCCGCCAGGGTCAGGCCCGCGGCCTCGGCGATCCGGTGGACGCTGCGGAGCATGCCGTCGATGGCGCAGCCGGAGGGCTGCTCCGCCAGGGTGGGTTCCGCGATGGCCAGGATGCGGCCTTCCAGCAGGGTCCACGCAGCGTGGTACTGCATGCCCTTGTGGCGCCACTTCGCCAGCACGGCTTCCAATTCGGGGGCGAGGGTGGCCGGGTCGGTCGGTTGGCCCAAGGCCATCAGCCAGAGGCGGGCACCGTCGGGCAGGCCGTGGAAGGGGGCGAGGGTGTCGGCGGGAAGGGACATGGGCACTCCGATCCCCCATTCTAGGCGCTTCTCCGGCAAGCACCTGTCATGACGTTGTTCAGGTTTTCATGCAGACTCGGCAGTCATCTGTGATCTTGAACCGGAAATTCCTCGCGTAAGGTGGAGGGCGATGGCGACTGATACGGCAATCCTGCTCCTTAACCTCGGCGGTCCGGTGAACCTGGACCAGGTCGAACCCTTCCTGGCGCAGCTTTTCGGGGACCGCGACCTGATCCGGCTGCCCGGTCCCGCCTGGCTGCAGGGGCCCTTCGCCCGACTCATCGCGCGTCTCCGGGCCCCCGGCGCCAAGGGCCGCTACGCCCAGATCGGCGGCGGCTCGCCCCTGCTGCGGGAGAGCGCGGCCCAGGCCGCGGCCCTGCGCGCGGCCCTGCGCGCCGCGGGACGGGACGAGGCCGTGAAGCTCTGCTTCCGCTATGCCGCCCCCCGGACCGAAGGTCTGCTGCGGGCCCTTAGGCGGGACGGGATCCGGCGTCTCGTGCCTGTGACCCTCTACCCCCACGACTGCCGGGCGACCACCGGCTCCAGCCTGCGGGAGCTGGGCCAGCTGGCCGCCGCGGCCGGTCTGGAGGTGCTCCCGGGCGTGAACCACTACGCCACGGATCCCGACTATCTGGACGCCATGGAGGCGCCGCTGCGCGAGGCCCTGGCGGAGCTGCCCGGGGCCACGGTGATCTTCAGCGCCCACAGCCTGCCCGTGCGGCAGATCCAGGCTGGCGACCCCTACGAACGGGAGATCCACGCCACGCGCGATGCCCTGATGGCCCGGATCGGCGAGATCCCCGGCGGCTACCTGCTGGCCTACCAGAGCCGCACGGGCCCCGTGAAGTGGCTGGAACCGCCCCTCAAGGATGTGCTGGAGCGCATGGGCGGGAAGGATGTCATCGTGGTGCCCCTCAGTTTCGTGAGCGAGCACATCGAGACCCTGCACGAGCTGGACATCGAGTACCGCCACGTGGCCGACCGGGCGGGCATCCGCACCTACCGGCGCGTGCGCACCCCGGGCATCCACCCGGCCTACATCCGCTGCCTGACAAGGCGCGTCCTGGAGACCCTCCCATGAGTACCTTAATCCTCGGCGGTGGCGTCACTGGCCTGGCGGCGGCCTGGCACCTGCAGCGGCGCGGCGAGACGCCGGAGGTATGGGAGGCCCAGGCGACCGTGGGCGGGTGGATGAAGACCCTCCCCTGGGAAGGCGGCCACCTGGAGACGGGCCCCCAGGGGGTCCTGTGGCAGCCGGGCACCGCCGTGGATCGGCTCTTCACCGCCATCGAGCTGCCCTTCAACGCGCCCGGCAAGGGCGCCCGCTGGGTGGGGAAGGGGGGGCGCCTGGTGCCCGTGCCGGCCTCGCCCTTCGGCCTTCTCGCTTCGCCCCTGATGCCGCTCTCCGCCAAGCTTCGGATGATGCTGGAACCCTTCATTCCCGTGCGGCCCCCCGAACCCGAGGAGGGCCTTTCGGCCTTCGCGGCCCGGCGCCTGGGCCCCGGCGTGGCCCGGGAGCTGCTGCCGGCCATGGTGGCGGGCATCCTGGCGGCCCCGCCGGAGGTGCTCTCCGTGGATGCCATCCCCAAGCTGCTGCAGTGGGAGGCCACCGGCAGCCTGGTGAACGGCGTGCGGAAGGGCGGCGTGAGCCACATGGTGGTGCCGAAAGGCGGCATGGGGCAGCTCCCGATCCGCCTCGCGGCCCAGCTCCCGGCGGTCCGCACCGGCATCCGCGCCACGGCCCTGGAGGCCCTGCCGGACGGCCGCTGGCGGGTCACCGGCGGGGGCGAGATCCGCGAAGCCGATCGGGTCGTGATGGCCCTCCCCGCCTACGAGGCCGCGGCCCTGCTGGGCTCCGTGGCGCCCGCCAGCGCCGGGGCCCTGGCGGCCATCCCCTACACCTCGGTGGACCTCTGGCACAGCCGCCACACGCCGCTGCCGGAGCTCAAGGACGGCTTCGGCTTCCTCATCCATCCGCCGGAGGGCCGAGGCTACCTGGGTTCCCTGGTGCCCTCCTGGATGGATCCGCAGAGCGCGCCCGAGGGCCTCATGCAGCTCCGGAGCTTCGTGGGCGGCGCCTTCCCCAAGGGCCCGGACCTGGACCGCTGGGAGGGGCTCTTTGCCCGGCTGAAGAGCTGGATCCCCGAGCTCAGCGAACCCGCTGCGGTGCGCCACGAACGGGCCGAACAGGCCATCCCAAGGCCGGAGCTGGGCCATCGCGCCCGGGTGAAGGCCGCGCTGGAGGGCCTGCCGAAGGGCGTGGACTGGATCAGCAACGCCCGCTTCGGTCCTGGCGTGCGCGACATCCTGGAGGGACTGGAGACCTGGAGCGCCTGAGGCCGGCCGCGCTTTTTGACCGGTCTCACCCCGTGACATCGGCCGGGGACGGGGGGAGAATGGGCGCGAAACTTCCGGAGCCAACCATGCGCGTCGCATCCCTCGTTCCGTTCGTACTCCCTGTCGCCCTCCTCGCCCAGGCGCCCGCCGCCAAGCCCAAGACCGAGGCCGCGCCTGCACCCGGGGCCACGTCCATCCGGCCGCACGCCGAGGTGAAGGTGGGCACCGCCGTCGAGAAGATGGAGGTCGTGGGCGAGGCCACCGACTTCAAGGTGGCCGCCGGCACCAAGCTCTACGCCTGGACCAAGGTCTGGAACCCCGGCGACAGCGTCACGGTGGTGTTCTCCAAGGGCGAGACCAGCTCCAAGCAGGAGCTGAAGGTCCCGCACTCCCCCTACCGCACGAACGCCTACCGCACCTTCCGCCAGGGCGACGGCGGCAGCTGGACCGTGAAGGTGCTGGCGGCTGACGGGACCGAGCTGGGCTCGGCGGCCTTCAGCGTCGAAATCCAGTAGGCGGAACCGGATACCGAACCCCTTCCCGCCCCGGGACGTCCCCGGGGCGGGACCCTTCTCTGCCAGACGGAGGCTTCATGCCGATCCTCGCGCTCCTCGATGGCCTGCCCGTCGGGGTTTCCATGTGGAAGCTGGCCCAGCCCTGGTGGGAGTTCGTGCTGCGGGCCCTGCTGGTGTACGGGTTCCTGCTCATCACGCTCCGGCTCACGGGGAAGCGGCAGGTGGGCCAGCTGGCGCCCTTCGACCTGGTGCTGCTCCTGGTGCTGAGCAACGCCGTGCAGAACAGCATGAACGCCGGGGACAACACCGTGGGGGCCGGCTTCGTGCTGGTACTTACGCTGCTGGCCGTGAACGGCTTCGTGGGCTGGCTCACCTGGCGCCACAAGCGGCTGGAGACCTTCTTCGAGGGCAGCCCCCAGATCCTGGTGCACAACGGCCTGGTGGACGAGCGGAAGCTGGCCGCCGAGCGCATGACCCGCCACGAGCTCATGGCGGCGGTGCGCCAGGCGGGGCTCACCGACCTGGCGGATGTGCGCGTGGCCATCCTTGAGACGAACGGCCGCATCAATGTCATCGCCAAGAACGGGACGGTCACGGCAGCCCCTTGACTCGACGAATAAAAAGCGAAAACTTGGGGCATGACGCCCCTGCTCCCCACCCTCGAAGCCCCGCCGCCCCTCTTCAAGGACCTCCTGGTGGAGCCAGAGGAGTCGCGCTCCATCCTGCGGCCCCAGCGGGATGAGCGGTACGGGTTCGGCTTCGCCCTGAGCCCCTACCGCGGCTGCAGCCATGGCTGCCGCTACTGCTACGTCCGGGAGTATCCGAACGCGCTCCACCGGCCGGAGGACTGGGGCGGCTGGGTGGCGCCCAAGCTGAATGCTCCGGAGCTGCTCTGGTCCCAGCGCCACCGGCTGCATGAGCAGAGGGTCTTCATGGCTTCGGCGACGGATCCCTACCAGCCCCTGGAACGCCAGTACCGCCTCAGCCGCCGCTGCCTTGAAGTGCTGCTGATGTGCCCCACCACTGAGGTCATCGTCCACACCCGCTCCCCCCTGGTGCTGCAGGATCTGGACCTCCTGAAGGCCTTCGGGGACCGGCTCTCCGTGGGGCTCTCCATCCCCACGGATGACGACACCGTGCGGCAGGCCGTGGAGCCTCGCGCCCCGGCGATTCCCAGCCGCTGGGCCGCGGCCGAGCGGCTGGCCTCAGCCGGGATTCCCGTCACGATCGGTGTCGCGCCCCTGCTGGCCGTCCACGATCCCCAGGCCTTTGCCCGCCGGGCCCGCGCCAGCGGCGCCACCGGGGCCTGGGTGGGCCGCCTGCGCCTGCTGGGCCAGGATCCCTTCTACAAGCTGCTCGCGGACCACGGCTGGCTGAAGGTCCTGGATCCCGACTATGCCGAGGGGATCCGCGAGGCCTTCCGGGAGGTGTTCCCCACCCGGAGGCGGACCCGGGAAGCCCGGGAGGTTCCCGCAACCCGGCCCGCAGCCGTCGTTCCGGCGGCCCAGCCCGGCCTCTTCGATCGCGTGGGCTGACCCGCCGTGCCGCCCTACCGAGCAGCCTGGGGCAGGAAGGGGGCGAAGGCCTCCAGGGTACCCCCCCAATCGGCCAGGAGGGCGGAGGCGGTGGCGCTGCCGGTCTCTGTGGCGTGGGCCTCGAGCAGGGTCCTGAACAGGTCTTCTTCGGCCGGTCGCCAGGGGACCGGGGCCAGGTAGTCCGCGTTCACGCGCGGGGCGTGGACCTTCCGGAGAAAGAGGCAGCCGCCAGTCATGCCCGCCCCGGCGTTGGCCAGCACCGGGCCGAGGATGGCCACGGTCCCCCGGGTCATGTACTCGCAGGCGTGGTTCCCGGCCCCTTCCACCACCGCCTCCGCCCCGCTGTTCCGCACGGCGAACCGATCTCCGGCACGGCCACGCGCGAAGAACCGTCCCCCGGTGGCCCCGTAGAGGGCGCCGTTGCCCAGGAGGGCGTTCTCCTCCGGGAGGAAGGTGGCCGCAGGATGCGGCCGGAGGGCGAGGGTCCCGCCGGACATGGACTTGCCCACGGAATCGTTGGCCTCGCCTTCCAGGACCACGTGCAGCCCCTCGGTAAGGAAGGCGCCGAAGCCCTGTCCGGCGCTGCCGGTGAAGACGAGCCGGAGGAGGCCCGGCACGGAGGGATCGGCTCCGGTCCGGCGCCGTTCGCGGATCCCCCGGGCCAGCTCGCCCGAGAGGGTGGCCAGAACCCCCCGGTCCTGGGTGGTGATGGGGAAGGCCAGGGTCTCCTCGCCACCGGCCTCCAGGAAGGCCTGCGCCGCCTCCACCACGCGGCGGTTCAGATCCCCCACGCCGTCCGGGGGAGGGGAGGGGGGCTCGCCCGGCCCCGGACCGGCCGGGGCCGCCAGGAAGGCAGCCAGATCCAGTTTCCGGTCCCGCACGAAGGCGGCATGCCGCGGCGCGACCTCGAGGAAATCTGTGCGGTCCATGAGATCGGCGAGGGAGGCGAGGCCCAGGCCGGCGAGGCGACGCCGCACATCCTCCGCCAGGTGGACGAGCATGCGCGCGACCGCTTCGGGGTTGCCCTTGTACCGGGCCTTGAACTTCGGATCGTGGGTGGCGATGCCTGCGGGGCAGGTGTTCTTCTCGCAGATCCGGGCCATGACGCAGCCTTCGGCCACCAGGAGGAGCTTGCCGAACTCGAAGCCTTCGGCCCCCAGGATGGCGGCGGTGACGAGATCCCGGCCGGTGAGCAGGCCGCCGTCCACCCGCAGCTCCACCTGGCTCCGGAGGCGGTTCTCCCGCAGGGTCCGGTGCGCCTCGATCAACCCGAATTCCCAGGGCAGGCCCGCGTGCTTCATGGAGCCCAGCGTGGCCGCCCCGGTGCCGCCATCGCCGCCGGCGATGTAGAGGATGTCGGCGCCGGCCTTGGCCACGCCCACGGCGATGGTGCCGATGCCTGTGCCCGAGACCAGCTTGACGCTGACCTTCGCGGCGGGGTGGACCTGCTTCAACTCGTAGATGAGCTCCTTCAGGTCCTCGATGCTGTAGATGTCGTGGAGGGGCGGCGGCGAGATGAGATCCACGCCGGGCAGCGAGCAGCGGGCCCGGGCGATGCTGGCGTCCACCTTCACCCGCATGAGCTGGCCGCCTTCCCCGGGCTTGGCCCCCTGGGCCACCTTGATCTGGAGTTCCTGGCCGGAGACCAGATACTCCGCCGTGACGCCGAAGCGGGCGGAGGCCACCTGCTTGGTGCTGGCCGTGATGCCGTCCGTCCAGTAGAAGGGGTTCTCGCCCCCCTCACCGCTGTTGCTTCGCCCGCCCACGGACTCCATGGCCAGGATGAGGTCCCGCTGGCTTTCAGCGCTCACGGCCCCGAAGGACATGGCTCCCGCGCCGAAGCGCGCCAGGATGCGCTCTCGGGGCTCCACCTGGTCGAGGGGCAGGGGCGTTGCCGCCTCCTTCAAGGCCAGCAGGTGGCGGGCGTGGATGGGCTCGTCGGCCTCCAGGGACGCGAGGTAGCTGGCGTAGGCGGCGGCGCCCTCCGGGGTGTCGGGATCCAGGGCCACCAGGTGGTGCACCAGCCGCGCCCGGGCGGAGGTCATGCTGTGGCGCTCGCCCTCGTCGGGCTTTCCCGATTCGCGGTACTGGTGGGTCTGGAGGAGGCGGTCCCGGAAGCCGGACTGGGCGGCCAGCCCGGTCTTGAGCAGGATGTCGCCCGCCAGCTCCTCGTAGCCGATGCCGCCGAGGGGGCTGGCGTGCCCCGGGAAGAAGGTCTCCATCAGCTCGGGGCCCAGCCCGATGGCCGTGAAGAGCTTCGAGCTCACGTAGCTCTGCACCACCGAGATGCCGCACTTCGCCATGATCTTCAGGAGCCCGGATTCCAGGGCGGCCACGAGGTTGCGCTCGCGCTGGTCGGGCGGCAGCCCGGCGAGGACGGGGGCGTCGTCCCGGCGGGCGATCTCCAGGGCCAGGTAGGGGCAGACGGCCGCGGCGCCGAAGCCGATGAGGGCCGCGAGGTGGTGGGAGGTCCGGGCCTCCGCGGTATGCATCACGAGGCTGGCATTCAGCCGGAGCCCCGACTCGTTCAGCGTGTGGACCGCGGCCCGCAGGGCGATGAGGCCAGGGATGGGCGGACGTTCCACGCTGGCGTCCTCGTCGCTGAGGATGACGATGCTGGTCCCGTCCTCCACGGCGGCGCGGACCTCGGCGGCGAGCCGGTCCACCGCCGCGTGGAAGCCCGCCAGGCCCTCCGACCGCCGGAAGAGCATGGGGAAGGTGCGGACCACGATGCGGGACTCCGAGCGGTGCAGGCCCTGCATCCGCCGGAGGAAGCGCATCTGGCCCAGGTCGAGGATGGGCCGGGGCAGCTCGATGGCCTCGTTCAGGGGCACCAGATCCTTGGGGAAGAAGATGTTCGGCGCCCGGCCGAGGAACACCCGGAGGTCCGTGATGTTGCCCTCCCGGAGGTAGTCCAGGGGCGGATTGGTGACCTGGGCGAAGTGCTGGTAGAAGTAGTCGAAGAAGGGGCGGGGCTCCGAGGAGAAGACGTTGGGCCGGGCGGTGTCGCCCATGGATCCGATGGCCTCCTTCCCGGTGGCCACCATCGGGTAGATCACCTTCTCCAGCTCCTCCCGGGTGCAGGTGAAGAGCGTCTTCCGGAAGGCGCTGACGGGACCGGGCGCCTCCCCCTCCTCCGGCAGGCTCCCGATCGGAGTGGCGCGGGGGTCGAAGGCGGCGTCGCGGTTCTCCCGGGACTGGCTGGCGTCGCGGAAGTGGATCCTCCCTGTGGCGAGGTCCAGGTTCACGCCGGTGCCCGCGTAGATGATGCCCTTGCGGCGGATGGCGGCCTCGTCCACGGGGAAGGCACCGGCTTCGGAGGCCAGGATGAAACGGTCGTCCGTGAGCGCCCAGCGGGCGGGCCGGAAGCCGTTCCGGTCGAGCCGCGCCCCCACGGTATTCCCGTCGGAGTACATCACGATGGCCGGGCCGTCCCAGGGCTCCATGGCCCGGCTCCAGAAGGTGTAGAAGTCCGTCTGGCCTTCGGCCGGCGGCATCATGATGGCGAGGATGTCCTCCATGTGGGGGATGCTGCTGCGGTGGAGGAGGGCCTCGGCCATCTCGTTGAGGCTTCCCGAGTCGCTGATGGGACCGTGGGTCACGAGCTGGTCGGCCTTCAGGCCGATGGACATTTCCCGGGAGACCGCCCGGGAGCGGTTGGCGGCGATCGTGTTGATCTCGCCGTTGTGGGCGATGAGCCGGAAGGGCTGGGCCCGGTCCCAGGAGGTGCGGGTGTTGGTGCTGAAGCGGCGGTGGATGAGCGCGAACCGGGTGGCGTAGCGCGGGTCCCGGAGGTCCGGGTAGAAGCGGTCCAGATCGGCAGCCCGGGTCAGGGCCTTGTAGACGATCGTCCGCGGCGACAGGGAGGCGAAGAAGAACTCCCCGCCGAGGCCCTGCTCCCGGAGCTTCGTGCGGAGGACCTGCTTGGCGTTGTAGAGCAGCTTGTCGAAGGAGGCGTCCGTCCGGCAGTGGGCGGGCCGGCGGAGAAGGACCTGACGCAGGGTGGGGAGGGTGGCCCGGGCCTCCTCCCCGAGCACGGCCGGCTCGATGGGGACCTCGCGCTCGCCCAGGATCGCCAGGTCGAAGAACCTGAACGTTGCCGCGAAGACATCCATGGCCTGGGCGAACCGCCGGGGCTCCCGCGGGCCGAAGAGGTTGGCGACGGCCACTTCGCCCGGCGGATGGCCAAGCATTCCGAAGGGGATGTCCGTCATCACACCCGCGCCGTCACTGGAGACCTGGTCGGCGGCACAGCCGCCGCGGTGCTCCACGCAGCGCAAGGCATGGAGGGCGTCCGCCAGGATCCCGTGGCAGGCCTCGCCCGTCCGGCTGGCGATGAAGCCGACCCCGCACGCGCTGTGCTCGGCCTGGAACGCCCCACCCATCGGATGTCCTTCGGGATGGGGGCAGACTATCCCAAACCGGGGATCCCCGGGGAGGCGGAGTTGGGGCCTGACGGGCTCCTCGGCCTTGTGGGAGACTGGATTCCCATGACCACCCTCGCGCTCAAGTACCGGCCCCGCCTGCTCTCGGACCTCGTGGGGCAGGAGGGCAGCGTGAAGGCCCTAGGGAACGCCCTGAAGCGGGCCAAGGAAACGGGGCGGATCCACCAGGCCTACCTCTTCGCCGGCGTGCGGGGCACAGGCAAGACCAGCACCGCCCGCATCCTGGCCCGGGCCCTGAACTGCGCCGAAGGCCCCACCGCCACGCCCTGCGGCGTGTGCGATCCCTGCCGGGCCGCGGAGCAGCCGGACAGCAGCCTGGACATCGTCGAGATCGACGCGGCCAGCCGCGCCTCCGTGGCCGACGCCCGGGCCCTGCGGGAGCAGGTGCAGACGCGGCCCGCCTTCTGCCGCTACCGCGTCTACATCATCGACGAAGTCCACATGCTCAGCACCGAGGCCTTCAACGCCCTGCTGAAGGTGATCGAGGAACCGCCGCCCCACGCCATCTTCGTCCTGGCCACCACGGAGCTGCAGGACGTCCCCGACACCATCAAGAGCCGCGTCCAGATCTTCCCCTTCCGCCTCATCCCCGTGGGCCTCATCGAGGGCCGCCTCCGGCACGTCTGCGAGCAGGAGGCGGTGCCGGTGGAGGGCGACAGCCTGAGGCTGGTGGCCGAGGCCGGCCAGGGCTCCATGCGGGACGCCCTCACCATCCTCGATCGCGTCATCGCCGCCGGGGATGGGCGCGTGCTGGAGGAGGCGGTCCGGGAGCAGCTGGGCATCGTCAGCGCCCACCTGGTGCAGGGGGTGATGTCCGCCCTGAGCATCGGCGACACCGCGGCCCTGGTGGAGGCCTGCCGGGAACTGGCGGAGCAGGGCGCGGACTGGGCCACCTTCTGGCGCGAGCTGGTGCTGGCCTTCCGGGACCGCCTGGAGCAGGAGGCCCGCGCCGGCCGCGGGCCCCAGGACCTGCTCCGCTGGGCCCGGATGCTGAACCTCCTCCTGAGCCGCGAGCGGGATCTCCGGGACAGCAGCCTGCCCAGGGTGGTGGTGGAGCTGGCCCTGGTGACGGCCGCCCAGCTGCCCCACCTGGCGCCCCTGGACGCCCTGGTGTCCGGCGCCGCGGCCGCATCCCCGCGGCCCGCCGCGCCATCCCCCACGTCGCCACCGGTCCCTT
>DASVZU010000239.1:0-18982 GCA_036391515.1 Holophagaceae bacterium | reverse complement strand
GGCCAGGGCACCTGCCTCGGTTGGGAGCCGGACGGAAGGCTGAAGGTGGCCACCGCGAGCGGCGTCCAGCGGCTGAGCGCGGGAGAGGTTTCGGGGCTCGGGTCCGGGGCCTGAGTCCGGATACGGCGACACCCTTCGCGCGGTTTTGGATTGATCATTGATCTCTTCAGGGGCACTGTTTGATTGTTTTTTGAAAGCAGTCCAAACAGGAGATTGCGCCATGAGCAGCGCCATGCCCGATCCTTCTCCCCTCTCACCCCGTTGGCGCCAGGCCGTCATCCTCGTGATGATCTTCGGGTTCAGCCTGCTGATCTGGATCACGGCGAAGACCTACAGCGGTGCCCCACCCATCCCGGTGAGGGTGGTCGGGGCCTCGGGTAGGGTCCTCTTCACGGGGGGCGACATCAAGGATGGCCAGGAGGTCTTCCTTAAGTACGGCCTCATGGAGCACGGAACCCTGTGGGGTCATGGCGCCTACCTGGGACCGGATTACACCGCCGAGTATCTCCATCGGCTCGCCGAGATCGGGCGGGACACGTTGGCGATGGACCGGTACGGCCACGCCTTCAAGGACCTGAATGAGGGTCAGGCTCTGGAGATCGGGGCCCTGCTGACCTCCCAGCTCAAGCAGAATCGCTACGACCCGGGCACGGACACGCTCCGGTTCTCGGCGGTCGAGGAGGCCTCTTACCGCCTCCAGCGGGAGGAATGGAGGAACTACTTCGCCGGGGAGACGCCCGCCGTGGGCCTGCCTGCGAGGTTCATCCGTGATGAGCGGGAGTTGGAGCACCTGGCCGACTACTTCGCCTGGGCCACCTGGGCCACGGTGGCGCCGCGCCCGGGGAAGGACTACTCCTATACCAACAACTGGCCCTACGAGCCCCTGGTGGGCAACACCCCCACGGCCTCGACCTACCTCTGGAGCGCCTTGAGCCTCATCGTCCTGCTGGGGGGTCTGGGCCTGATCCTATTCGTCTTCGGCAAGTTCGACTACCTCGGCTGGGGCGGCGCGGCGGGCTGGAGGCACGCGGAGGAGGGCCGGCTCCACGCCTGGACCCTCACCCCGAGCCAGCGGGCGGTGGGGCTCTTCTTCGCTGTGGTGGCCCTGCTCTTCCTCGGGCAAGCCGCCCTCGGGGGCGCGCTCGCGCACTATCGGGTGGAGCCCGGAGGCTTCTACGGCTTCGACCTGGCACGCCTGCTGCCCTACAACCTGGCCCGGACCTGGCACCTTCAGCTGGCCATCTTCTGGATCGCCACAGCGTGGGTGGGCGGCGGCCTCTTCCTGGCACCCCTGGTGGGCGGCGCCGAACCCGCAGGGCAGCGGACCGGGGTGCTCCTCCTGCTCGGCGCCCTGGCCATCGTGGTCTTCGGCAGCCTGTTCGGAGAGTGGGCGGGCATCCAGGACAAGCTCGGCAACCTGTGGTTCTGGCTGGGCCACCAGGGCAGCGAATACCTCGACCTGGGCCGATTCTGGCAGCTGCTTCTGGCGGCCGGCCTGGTCTTCTGGCTCTTCCTCATGTTCCGGGCCTTGCGCCCGGCCATGAAGGGAACCGACCAGGGCGAGCTGCCCTCCCTCTTCTTCTATGCGGCCTTCGCCATTCCCTTGTTCTACCTTCCCGCCCTCTTCTACGGACCCCGCACCAACTTTGCCGTCATCGACAACTGGCGCTTCTGGATCATCCACCTCTGGGTGGAGGGGTTCTTCGAGCTCTTCGCCACGGTGCTGGTGGCGGTGATGTTCTTCCAGTTGGGGCTGGTCACGGCGAAATCGGCGACGCGGCTCATCTACCTCGACGCCATCCTCTACCTGTCCGGGGGAATCCTGGGCATCGGGCACCACTGGTACTTCACGGGGCAGGGAACCCTGAACATGGGCCTGGCGGCGAGCTTCTCGGCCCTGGAGGTGGTGCCCCTCACCCTCCTGACGCTCGACGCCTGGGATTTCATCCGCCTGCAGGACCGGAATTGCGAGGACTGCGGGCGCCCCCTGGCCGCGAAACAGCGGTGGGCCATCCGGTTCCTCATCGCCGTGGGGGTGTGGAACTTCGTCGGGGCGGGCGTCTTCGGCTTCCTCATCAACCTGCCCATCGTGTCCTACTTCGAGATCGGCACCACCCTCACCGCCAACCACGGGCATGCCGCCATGTTCGGCGTCTTCGGGATGCTGGCCCTGGCCGTCCTGGTCTTCTGCCTCCGGGAGCTCAAGGGCGATGCTCCCTGGGCGCGGGCAGAGGGCCTCATCCGAACCGGCTTCTGGGGCCTCAACATCGGGCTTGGCCTGATGGTCGTGCTCGATCTCTTCCCCGGGGGCGTCATCCAGCTCTGGGATGTGCTCTCGCACGGATACTGGCACGCCCGGCGCCTCACGTTCCTCATGGGGGGCACCTTCCACACCCTGGAGTGGATCCGCATCCTCGCGGACATGGTCTTCCTCCTCGTCGGCGCCGTGCCGATCGCCCTCGCCACCCTGAGGCTCGTCCTCGCCCGCGAGCCGGAACGAGCAGCCTGATACCCGACTGAAGGAGGCCTCCATGCCCATCACCAACCTCCAGGATGCCCTGCCAATGCCCGAGGCCCAGCGGGCGACGCTCACCCTCATCGATGTGCCGCATGGCACCAAGCTGGTGCTGGTCGCCCTGCCCGGGCAGATCGAGATCGCCCCGCACCGGGCGCCCTATCCCGCCAGCGCCCAGCTCCTCACGGGCCGCATCGAAGCCATGAAAGGCGAGACCTGGATCCCCATGGCCCCGGGGGAGCGGGTGGTCTTCGACAGGGACCAGCCCCACGCCCTGAGGGCCTTGGAGCCGTCCTATGTCCTCGTGACCCACATGCGGGGCTAGGAGCCGATGGCGCAGGAGGCTCCAGGGAGGGGGGCGGAACCTACGGTCGTCATCGTGGGGGGCGGCTTCGGCGGGCTCAAGGCTGCCCGGGCCCTCCGGCACACGCGGGTAAGGGTCGTGCTGGTGGATCGCCAGAATCACCACCTGTTCCAGCCCCTCCTCTACCAGGTGGCCTCCGCCACGCTGTCCCCGGCCGATATTGCGACCCCCATCCGCCACATCCTCCGGGACCAGCGGAATGCCGAGGTCGTACTGGCGGAGGTCGCCGCCGTCGAACCTGGCGTCCGGAACGTCGAACTGGCAGATGGCCGGCGATTGTCGTACGACTTCCTGATCCTGGCGGCCGGATCCCGGAGTTCCTACTTCGGCCGGGGCACCTGGGCGAGCCTGGCACCCAGCCTCAAGACCCTGGAGGATGCGCTGGAGATCCGGCGCCGCTTCCTGCAGAGTTTCGAGCGGGCCGAGCAGGAGGAGGATCCCGACATCCGGAGGGAGTGGCTGACCTTCGTCATCGTCGGGGGCGGTCCGACCGGCGTGGAGCTTGCCGGAACCCTCAAGGAGATGGCCCGGCTCTCCCTGCCGCGGGAATTCCGGCGCATCCGCACCGATCGGGCCCGGGTCATCCTCGTCGAGGCGGGCCCGGCCATCCTGGCGAACTTCGGTTCGGGGCTGTCCGAGAAGGCCGTCCAGGGACTGGAGCGCATCGGCGTCGAAGTGCGCCTCGGCCAGCCGATCACGGCCATCGAGGAACGGGCGGTCCAGCTTGGCCAGGAGCGCATACCGACCCGCACCGTGCTGTGGGCGGCGGGGGTGGCCGCGGCCCCCCTCGGCGTGGGGCTCGGTGTGCCGGTCGATCGCCTCGGGCGGGTGATCGTGGCGCCCGACCTCAGCATTCCCGGCCATCCCGAGGTGTTCATCGTGGGTGATCTGGCCGCCTTCCAGCACGGGCTCGAGGCACCCTTACCGGGTGTCGCGCCCGTGGCCATCCAGCAGGGGGCCTGCGCCGCAGCGAACATCCAGGCGACGCTGGCGAATCGGGCGCGGCGGGTCTTCCGCTATCGGGACAGGGGCAGCATGGCGACCCTCGGCCGGGGGAAGGCCGTGGCGCACGTCGGCAGCCTGAGCTTCACCGGCTATCCCGCCTGGCTGGCCTGGCTGTTCATCCACCTGATGCTGCTGGTGGATTTCCGGAGCCGAGTGTTCGTCTTCTTTGAGTGGTTCTGGGCCTACCTGACGACCCAGCCCCGGGCCCGGCTCATCGTGGGGAGCGAGGGAAGGGCTCGGGGGGTCGAGACGGGTGCGCCGGCGCCTACAGGGCGCTCCGGATCTCATCCTCGGTGAGGATCCGGGCGCTCTGCTTGGCGAGCTTGAGGATGCGGTCCACGCGCTCTGGGATGGCGTCGTATCCATTCAGTTCGAGCCAGTAGATGACGTTGCTGTGGCCGGCCATGGGGCCGATCTCGATCTCCTGGCGGCGGCTGACGAGGGCGGCGGGCATGCCGGAATAGACTGCGTCTGCCAGTTCCACGTCGCCCCGGTGGAGCGCCTTCACGATGGCGGCGGCGTGGACGCCGGTGCCGGTGCGGAAGGCGTCCCGGCCCAGGACGGGATAGTTGGCCGGGATCTCCACGCCGCAGAGCTCGGCCACGCGCTCGGCCAGGGCCGGCAGGTCGGAGAGATCACCCTTGGGGTAGCCCATGAGGTGCAGGTTGATCATGAGCTGGTCCAGGGCCACGTTGCCGCAGCGCTCGCCGATGCCCAGGAGGGTGCCGTGGAGGCGGTCCACGCCGGCCTCGAAGGCGGCGATGGCATTCGCCACGCCCAGGCCCCGGTCGTTGTGGCCGTGCCAGTCGAGGCGCACGGTCCGCCCCTGGATGACCTCGTCCTGGATGAACCTGACCAGCCGCCGCACGCCGTCGGGCGTGGCATGACCGCAGGTGTCGGAGAGGCAGATGGACTGGGCGCCCTCGTCCAGGGCCGCCTGGTAGATGGCCTTGAGCACCTCGGGCCGGGCGCGGGTGCTGTCCTCGGTCACCATCATCACCGGCACCTGGTGGCGCCGGCAGAAGGCCACGGCGCGCCGGGCGGTGGTGACGAGGAAGCCCAGGTCCCAGCCCTCCACGTCCATGCGGACGGGGCTGGAACCCAGGAAGGCGCCGGCCTCCAGGGGGAGACCCACGCGTTGCTGGATCTCCGCCACCTGGGCCAGGTCCGCCTCCAGGGTCCGGACGGCGGCGTTGGGGGAGATGGGCAGGCGGTGGTCGCGGATCTCCACCATGAGGGCCTTCACGGCGGCCAGGGGCTTGGGCCCGGCGCCGGGCATGCCCAGGTCGAGGGCATCCACCCCCAGCCGTGCCAGCCGGTGGATGAGATCCCGCTTGGCCGGTATGTCGGGGTCGCGCACGGAGGGGCTCTGCAGTCCGTCCCGGAGCGTCTCGTCGTTGAGCTGGGGCACGCGCGCGCCGCCCGGGGCGGGGCCGTTCCAGTCGTTGATGAGGTCCTCCAGCGTCATGGCGAGCCTTCAGGCTACGGTGACTTCCACCCGGCGGTCCAGGAGCGCCTCCAGGAGGGCCGCCTTCTCCCCCAGGGCCTCGATCTCGGGTTCTACGTCGCCGTCGGTCTCGAGGCGCATCCGGAGCGTCCCGTCGTCCACCTCGGCGGTGAGCCCCCGGACTGCCTGGCGGCGGCGGCGGTCCAGGGCATCCGCGGCCCGCAGGATGGCGGCGAGCTTGCGCACCACCTCACGGTGCCAGGGCGCCAGGGCGCGGAAGGCCTCGTGCTTGGCGGGATCCGGGGCCTTGCCGCGGTGGTAGCGCACCACCTGGGCGAGCAGGTCCACCTCTTCCGGCCAGAAGCCCGGCAGGGCGGCGTTCCGGACCAGGTACTCGCCATGCTTGTGGTGGCCCTTCTCGGAGAGGGAGAAACCGATGTCGTGGAGGCGTGCGGCGTAGGCCAGCCATTGCCGTTCTGTGTCCCCCAGCTCGAAGTGGGGCTGCAGGGCGGTGAAGAGCTGGTCCGACAGGCGCATCACCTGCCGGCTGTGCCCGGGATCCGGATCGAGCCTGGCCGCGAGCTGCTCGATGGAGGCCCGGCGCCGGTCGGCCAACGGGGGGATGGCCGCTCCGCCGTGCTTCAGGGCTTCCCAGACCATGCCCTCGCGTAGGCCCACGGGCAAGTGGCGGAACCGTGCCGCGCCGAGCCACTCCAGGAGGGAAAGCGCCCAGATGGCGCCCACGTGAAGCACCTCGGCCCGCTTGGGATCCACGCCCAGCCGGTCCACCCGGCCCTGGACGTCGGACCGCCAGAGGCGGAGCGCGAAGGCCCTCAGCTGCGCCTCGTCGCAGAGGTAGCCGCCCCCCGCGCCCCGGGCCAGATCCTCCAGGGTGCCGGAGGTCCCCAGCACGAGGGCCGTCTCCGGGAGATCCTCCGGGAGGGCCTTCCGGGCCTTCCTCAGGATCTTGCGGATGGCCTTCCGGAGGCGCTTCAGGTCGTGGGCGCTGGGGGGATCCGAGGTCGCGGCGGTGTCCGCCAGGCGCTGGAGGCCCCAGGGCAGGGAGATGCTGGCCTCGACGCGCCCGCTCCGGACCCAGGTGAGCTCCGTGCTGCCGCCTCCGATATCCACGAGGGCCACGGGCTCCTGGGGGAACGGGATCGCGTGGGAGACGGCCTGGTGGATGAGACGGGCTTCCTCCTCGCCGGAGATCACCTGGATGGGGATGCCCAGCTGCTCGGCCTGCAGCACGAAGGCCTGGGCGTTCCTGGCGTCACGCAGGGCCGCGGTTCCGCAGGCCATCACGGTCTCGCACTCGAAGCCCCGGATCACCTTCGCCATCTGGGCGAGCGCCTCCAGGCCAGCCTGGAAGGCCTCCGGGCCGATCTCGCCGGAGGTCGCCTCGCCGCGGGCCAGGCGCACCATGGCCTTCTCCCGCGCCAGCACCCGCTGGCCGCCCAGGGGATCCGCCTCGACCACCACCATGTGGATGGAATTGGACCCGACGTCCACAGCTGCGATGCGCATGAGGAGGATTGTAGCCCCTGACTCCTGGTAGCCGTTGCATGGGATCCCGAGGCCCGGCCATCCTCGATTCCAACATTCCGAGGTGGATCATGGCCCTGACGGTGGATGGCATCTTCTCGCTCATGCCCGAGCTGTTCCTGCCCGAGAAGGCCCAGGGGCTCTCGGTCTCGGTCTACTACCAGGTGACCGGCGAGGGCGGCGGCGACTACACCTGCGCCATCGAGAACGGGGCGTTCACGCTGAAGCGCGAGCCCAAGGCCGATGCCACCTCCACCGTCGTCATCGCGGCCGAGGACTGGATCGCCCTCAATGAGGGCAAGCTGGATCCCATGCAGGCCTTCATGACCGGCAAGCTGAAGGGCACCGGCGACCTGGGCCTCCTCCAGAAGTTCCCCAAGTTCTTCAAGAAACCCCAGGTGCAGGCGGGCCCGGTGAAGCCCCTGAAGGATCTGGTCCCGGCCCGGCTGGCCCTGGCGGGTGCCGGCCTGAAGGTGACGGTGGGTCCCGAGAGCTTCGGCGAAGGGGCCGAGGTGTCCGGCGATGAGGCCGCGGTCCGGGCCATGGTCTGCGGCCTTTCCGATCCAGGCCCGGCGCTGCTCGGCGGCCAGATCCGCTTCGGGGGCGACATGGCGGTGCTCCGCAGGGCCTGGAAGGCCTGGGCGGCCGAGCCTGAGATCACCTTCCCCGACACCCCCGGGGGGAAGGCCCTGGCCACCCTCCGGAAGCGGTACACCGGCGGCGCCACGGGCTCCATGGCCCTGAAGGTGGACGGCCTGGGCTACCGCCTGGACTTCAGCCCCGAGGGGCTCTCCATCCGGCCCGGCGAGGCCGAGGGCGATGCCCTGGCGATCTCGGATGCCGATTTCGCGGCCCTCAACGCGGGCAAGCTGAACCTGGTGGCGGCCCTGCTGGGCGGCCAGATCACCGTGAAAGGCGACATGAGCCGGGTGGCGGCCTATACGGCCTTCTTCCAGGCGGCCCTCAATCCAGCGGAGGCCCTGCTGGAATCCATGCCCGAGCGGTTCCTGCCGGAGAAGGCCGGGGAGCTGGAGGCTGCCGTGGGCTACCAGCTGGAGGATCTGGGCTACACCCTGTTCATCCGCAATGGCGCCTGCCTGGTGTTTCCGCGGCTGATGAAGCCCTGCGACACGGTGCTCAAGGCCAAGGCGGAGGACTTCGTCGCCATGAGCACTGGCAAGCTCAACGCGCAGGAAGCCTTCATGACCGGCAAGATCCTGATCGAGGGCGATCCCCTGCTCATGCAGAAGGTGGCCAAGAGCTTCAAGCGCCCTGAAGCCTGATGCCCAGGGTTCCCGCACCGGCCCGGCGGAAGGGGGCGAAAACCGCGGACCGGGCCCCGGAAGGGCCTGGCCAGGCACGATCCGAAGGCCCTGTCCGGAAGTTCCCGCCCGGCGCCTCGCCCATCCTCGTCCGAGCGACGCCCGGCTGCATCCACTGCTGCGGGCGGTGCGAGTCCCATCCCTGCCGGCTGAAGGGCCGGCTCTGACGCCGGCAGAAAACCCCCGGGACCGGGATTCCCCGGACCTACATTTACGGTGCGCAGGGGATTCCCTGCGAGAAAGGGGGTCGGACCATGCGGGCGCTGACGGAACTTCGGAGCGATGTCCTCGAGTGGCGGGCATCGGGGACCCCTGGGACCTTTGACCTGACGGCGGGGGGAGAGGTCTATGCCACCCTCGCCTGGTCGGATCCTGAAACCCTAGCCGGGGTGGAGACGGCCGAAGGAAGGTGGACCCTCAAGCGGGTGGGAACCTTTGCCCACCACATCACGCTTCGGGAGGAGGGCATGCCCCTCGACCTGGGGGAGTTCAGGCCCCATGCCTTCGGGCGTGGGAAGCTGGTCTTCAAGGACGGCGCGGAATTCCACTGGACCCACCTCCCCCACGATCAGGGCACCGCCTTCATTGATGTCTCCGACCGGACGGTGGTCCAGCTCCAGACCCTGCCGGAGCTGGTGGTCCATCCGCCCGAGGCGGGACTGGTCATGGGCCGGGTGATCCTGAGGGGCACCACGGGGGCGCGGACCCGGTACGCCCTCCTGGCGGCCGTGGGCTGGACCCTCCACCTCCTGGCCATCCATGACGCCCATCTGGAGGAGGAGGTCCTGCTCGGGGCCGGCCTGCCCTGACGGGAGGCCGGCCCCCGGGCCGGCTCAGGATCCGGCGGGACGATCCGCCGCTTCGGCTGTGCGGACCTGGTGGCGCCAGAGCAGCATCGCGGCGCCGGACGCGGAGAAGACCGAATAGTCCAGGGGGGATTTGAGCCCCTGGGAGAGGGCCATGGCCGTTCCGAAGAGGAACAGGAGGAAGGCGCTGCCCAGGGCGGTCTCCCGCAGGCGGAAGCCGGTGACCAGGGCCAGGCCCAGGGTGGTTTCCGCTGCGGTGGCCGCCCAGGCCAGGAAGGGGGCGCAGGCCCGCGGGAGGAACGCGTTCACTTCCGCGGTGTAGTCGATGAATCCGCCGAACCGGCTCAGGCCCGGATGGCCCTGCCACAGTCCGAAGCGTGAGGCCACGGCCGAGAGGAAGGCGGTGCCCAGGGCCATGCGGGCCCACCGGGCGCTCCAGAGGTCCAGGGAGGAGGCGGTCATCTCAGATCCCCCCGACCAGGCTCGGATGAGGCTCGACGCCTTCGGCCCTGCACCAGTCGAGGTAGTCCTGCCTCGACCCCCGGGCATCGGCGATGCGGATCACCCGGTCCTCCGCGTCGAGGTACTCGTTCCGGCCGTTCACCTCGATGTGGATGACGCAGGGCTCGTCACCGAAGGCCTCCCAGCTGTCCACGTTCCCGGCCGGCTCGTGGACGTACGTCCCGGGCCCCACCACTTCCCCCGTGTCGAGCCGCCGGAAGCCGGAGAGGTTGAACGCATGCACCTCGCCGGTGTGGCGGTGGCGGGGGATCTTCGTGCCGGGCTCCAGCCTCAGCAGCAGCTGCCACCCGCTGAGATCGGGGAAGTAGGCCAGGGGCTTGAAGGACAGTCCCGGGGCCAGGGGGATCCAGCCCAGCCGGGAGGTGTCGAGGGGGCGGACAGATGGGATGCCTGACATGGGAGCTCCTGGGGATCGGCCGCTGCGGCCGGAGTCCCAGGATCCGCTCTGTGTGGACCCTCAAAAAGATCCATTATTGATAATTTGACTAGACCACCTCGGCCGGGCTCAGGCCCCTTCCCAGAGCTCCCGCAGGCGCTGGTAGCCGGCGCGGCTGACGGGAAGGCGGGCCCCGTCGCGCAGCACGGCTTCCCGGTGCTCCTTCGAATCCTGCTCGACCCTCACCAGGCGGTCCAGGTTCAGGAGGAAGCTCCGGTGGATGCGGATGAACCGCGCCGGATCCAGTTGGGCCTCCAGGCTGGCCATGGTCTGCTGCTTGAGGAGGTTCCTCCCCTCGGTGCGGAGCAGGACGTAGTCGTCCTGCGCCTGCACCCAGTCCAGCCGGTCCAGGGGGACCACCGTCACCTTCGGGCCGTCCTTCACCACGATGCGTTCCAGGGGCTTCCCCTGGCGGCTGGCGGCGGCCAGCTGCGAAGCGGCGGGGCGGCTCTCGCGGACGGCCCGGGCCTTGGCCAGGGCGGCCTCGAAGCGATCCTTCGAGAAGGGCTTCAGGAGGTAGTCCACGGCCTGCGCTTCGAAGGCGCGGAGGGCGTGCTGGTCGTAGGCGGTGACGAACACCACGGCGGGGCGCCGCCCGTCCGCCTCCAGCAGCTCCAGCACCTCGAAGCCATCCAGCTTGGGCATCTGGATGTCCAGGAACACCAGATCGGGCTGGTGCTGAGTGGCCGCCTTCACCGCCTCGAAACCGTTGGCGCATTCCGCGGCGATCTCGATGTCCGGGTGGGCCGCCAGGTGTTCCCGCACCACGGCGCGGGCCAGGTCCTCGTCGTCTACGATCAAGGCTTTCATGGGTGCTCCACGGGAAATCGAAGGTCCACGCGGTGGAGGCCATCCCGGATCCCGGCTTCCACCCAGGCCTGGGTGCCGAAACGGCCCTGGAGGCGCTGCTTCACCTGCCGCAGGCCCATGCCGAGCCCCTGGGGCTCCGGCGCATCCGGATCCACCGGATTCTCCACCCGCAGTTCCACGCGGCCCTCGGCCAGGGCGGCCCGCAGGCGGATGGTCCCGCCTTCCGGCACCTGGGCGATGCCGTGCTTGATGGCGTTCTCGACCAGCGGCTGCAGGAGCAGGGTGGGGACTTCCGCACGTTCCGCTTCCGGCGACACTTCCCATGCCACGGCCAGCCGCGATCCGAAGCGGATCTGCTCGATGGCGAGGTAGTTCCGCAGGAGGTCGAGCTCCTCGGAGAGCCGGACGGAGGGGCGCTCCCCGAGCCGCAGGCTCTTGCGGAGGAAGTCGGAAAGCAGGACGCACATCTCCCGGGCCCGGGCCGGATCCTGCGTGGTGAGGGCGCTGATGGAGTTCAGGCTGTTGAAGAGGAAGTGGGGGTTCAGCTGGGCGCGGAGGGCCTTCAATTCGGCGTCCCGGGCCAGCACGCGCAGCTCCTGCTCCACCCGCTCCGACTCGCGGGAGCGCTCGACGGCGGCCAGCAGGTAGTGCAGGGTGAGCACCGCCAGGTAGAGCAGCATGCCCATGACTGCCAGGACGGGGGTGGCCGGGCCGATGCGCGCCGGCAGCTGGTGCAGGCCCGGAAGGAGGCCCAGCGCCCAGGCCAGGAACCGCGCGAAGCCGGTCCAGAGCCCCCCCATGACCATGGCGGCGATGATCCAGGCGGGGGCGTGGGTGCGGAGGCCGCCCTTCGGATCCAGGGGCAGGGCGCGGCAGAGGTACCAGGCCGTGAGGAAGAGGAAGGCTCCGAAAAGGCCCAGCGCGACCGAGAGGCTCGCGGCCTCCGGCCAGCTCCATCCCTGGCTGGCGGCCAGCACGGCCAGAAGCGCCACGAGGGGGGCCCACCCGAGCAGGTAGGCCCCCAGGCGGGCGCGGCTGGCCAGGAGGGGGTGCATCAGGATTTCACCTCGACACCCCCGAACAGGGTGAGGCCGGTCAGCACCAGGCGTGGACGCCCGGACTGGGCATCCCCGCCGTGGTAGGTGTTGTCCCCCACGCTGCCCATGATGGAGGTGGCGCGGTTGGCGATCTCCCAGCCCTCGGGCACCCGGATCTCGCCCCCGCCGAAGAGCACGAAGACATCCACCCGGGCCTGGTTCTCGGCGATCGCCGCATGGCGGAGGTCCACCTCGAAGCCGCCGAAGATGGCCGTCAGCTCGCCGCCACGGAAATTCTGGGTGAGCACCCGCCGCTTGAAGGCTCCGAAGATGGCCGTCCCCTGGAGGAAATCATCCGATTTCTCGAGCTCAGGCGGAACGCCTCGGGACTGCTTCAGGGCCTTCACCACGAGGAAGATGCCCAGCGCCACGATGAGCAGGGGCCCCAGGGCATCGGTCAGGTGGACGCGACCGAAGTTGGCCAGGAGGATGAAGGCACCGACGAAGATGAGCACCCAGGCGCCGGTGCCGCCCGAGCCGCCCGAGCCCTCCTGCCGGAGCTTGGCCACGCCGAGGGCCACGAGGACGAGCGGCCACAGCTTGAAGATGAGGTGGGCCTCCACCAGTCCCAGGTTGTCCAGGGTGAGGACCAGACCGGCCACGATGATGGCCACGCCCAGCACCAGCTTGGGGCTGAAGGGGCTCGGGGCCTTGGGTTCGGTGTCGGGGATCATGGCTTCCTCTCGGCGGGGCCGGTTCCAGCATCACAGGAATCGGGCGGCTTCGGAGCGGGAGGCATCAGGGCCCGGAGGGTGAGGACGGCACCGCCCCAGACCACCAGGACGGGCCACCAGCGGTCGATGAGATCCTCGCGATCGAACTGGGCGGCCAGGCCCACCAGGGCGAAGGCCAGCCAGGCGTGGCCCCCCAGGTGCGCCCACCCGCGCTGGCGGAGCCGGGCCAGGCCGAACACGGCGGGAACTACGGGCCAGAAGCGGAAGAGGCCCCAGGCGCCGGGCCAGCCGAGCTGGTCGAGGGTGAGGAGCAGGCCCAGGGCGATCAGGGCGAGGCCGAAGACGAGCTTGGGCGTGAAGACGTGGGGGCGGTCCGGGGCGTTCATGGCTTGCGATCCTTCCTGGGGGAACCGAAGGGCAGGGCGAATCCGAAGACAGGCAGCCAGAGCGCGATCCACCACCAGGGGCTGTCGAGAAACCAACCGGCATGGACCATGGATTCCTCCCCGCTGTGACCAAGCTACGGGGCGCGGGGGGCCGGGACGAGCGGGGATCGGCGAACGGGGGGCGGGGATCGGCGAGCGGTCAGGTCCAATCGACATTGCCGCCCCGGCTGCGCTCGCGCCAGGCCGCCTCCAGGGCCTCCGAGGCCTCTGGAGGGCACTCGAAGCGGACGACGGCAGCCGGCCCCTCGTAGCGCTGCTCGAGGACCCTGACGCCCGGGAAGGCTCCCAGCAGAGCGAAGGGAAGGTGCGCCAGGGCCAGGTCCACCCGGATGGTGCCCGCGCGGACGATGCGGACCTCCTCCCACAGTCCGAGCGACTCGGCTTCGGCCAGGGCCCCCTGGATCCCCTCGGTGTAGGCCCGGACGAGCCCTCCCGTGCCCAGCTTGGTGCCCCCGTACCACCGGATGCAGACGGCGATGAGGTCCGTGGCGCCGGCGCCCTCCAACACGGCGAGCATGGGCCGCCCCGCGGTGCCCGAGGGCTCGCCGTCGTCATCCGACCCGGAGGCGGAGACAGGGGCCCCCTCCCGCCAGGCGCTGCAGTGGTGGGTGGCGTCGAAGTCCCGCTTGCGGAGGGCCGCCAGCACGGCGGCGCGGGCCCCGGCATCCGCGGCGGGATGCAGCTCCGTGAGGAAGACCGAGGCCTTCTCCCGGAACCGATGGGTGGCGATGCCTGTCAGACGCCTCATGGGTCCAGCATGGGGGCCCGTGTGACCTGGATCAAGAATCCGGGCCATGGGAAGCTGGACCCCCGCCCCGTCTCTATCTTGGGGTGGCTCTTTGCCATGGAGGACGCATGCGTCCCGCCGCGATTCCCTTCACCCCCACCGCCCTCCGGCGCATCGAGCCCGTCCCCTCGGACCTGGAGATCGCCCAGGCGGCGGACCTGAAGCCCATCATGCAGGTGGCGGAGGAACTGGGGATCCTGCCTGACGAACTGGAACTCTACGGCCCGCACAAGGCCAAGGTCCGGCTGGAGGTGCTGGATCGCCTCCACCAGGCCCCCCTCGGCAAGTACATCGATGTCACGGCCATCACGCCCACGCCCCTGGGCGAGGGCAAGACCACCACCACCGTGGGCCTGAGCCAGGCCCTGGGGGCCCACCTCGGGAAGCGGGTCGTGACCTGCATCCGCCAGCCCAGCCAGGGGCCCACCTTCGGCATCAAGGGCGGCGCCGCCGGCGGCGGCTACAGCCAGGTGATCCCCATGGAGGACTTCAACCTCCACCTCACGGGGGACATCCACGCCATCACCGCCGCCCACAACCTGGTGGCCGCGGCCATCGACGCCCGCATCCTCCACGAGGCCGGGGCCACGGACGAGCAGCTCTTCGACCGGATCTTCCCGAAGGACCGCAAGGGGAAGCGCCGCTTCCCCCGCACGCTGCGCACGCGGTGCGAGCGCCTGGGCCTGCCGGCGCGGGACCCCGAACACCTGACGCCCGAGGAGCGGCGGCGCGTCTGCCGCCTGGACATCGATCCGGCGGCCGTCACCTGGCGGCGCGTGGTGGACACCAGCGACCGCTTCCTCCGGGGCATCACGGTGGGGCAGGGCGAGGAGGAGAAGGGCTTCGCCCGGGAGACGGGCTTCGACATCGCCGTGGCCAGCGAGATCATGGCCGTCCTGGCCCTGGCCTCGGGCCTCCAGGACATGCGGCGGCGCCTGGGGGACATCGTCATCGGCCTGGACCGCCAGGGCCGGCCCGTCACCACCGAGGACCTGGGCGTGGCCGGGGCCATGACGGTGCTCATGCGGGACGCCCTCAAGCCCACCCTCATGCAGACGCTGGAAGGCACGCCGGTCTTCGTCCATGCGGGGCCCTTCGCCAACATTGCCCACGGCAACAGCTCCATCCTGGCGGACCAGATCGCCCTCCGCCTGGCGGACTACGTGGTGACGGAATCGGGCTTCGGCGCGGACATGGGCATGGAGAAGTTCTTCGACATCAAGTGCCGCGTGTCCGGCCTGGTGCCCGACGCCGTGGTGCTGGTGGCCACCGTGCGGGCCCTCAAGATGCATGGCGGCGGCCCCAAGGTGGTGGCCGGCAAGCCGCTCGATCCGGTCTACGTGGAGGAGAACCTCGACCTGCTGCGGAAGGGGCTGCCGAACCTCCAGGCCCACATCGGCATCGCGCGCAAGTTCGGCGTGCCGGTGGTGGTGGCGGTCAACGGCTTCGCCACCGACTCAGAGGCCGAGCTGGAGCTGGTCCGGGCCGCCTCGGAGGAATCCGGGGCGGAGGCCGCGGTGGTGTGCCGCAACTGGGCCCTGGGCGGGGAAGGGGCCCTCGACCTGGCCAAGGCCGTCATGCGAGCGGCGGAGAAGCCCTCGGCCTTCCAGTTCCTCTACCCCCTGGAGGCCACGATCAAGCAGAAGATCGAGACCATCGCCCGGGAGGTCTACGGCGCGGAGGGCGTGGACTACAGCCCCGAGGCGGAGGGACAGATCGAGCGCTTCACGAGCCTGGGCTACGGCCGCCTGCCCATCTGCATGGCCAAGACCCACCTCAGCCTGAGCCACGATCCCGCGCTGAAGGGGGCGCCGAAGGGGTTCCGCATCCCGGTCCGGGACATCCGGGCCTCCGTGGGGGCCGGCTTCCTCTACCCGCTTCTGGGGAAGATGGCCACCATGCCCGGCCTGCCCACGCGGCCCGGTTTCTATGACGTGGACATCGATCCAGAGACGGGCCGGGTGGTGGGCCTGTTCTGAGGCGGCCGGGAACGAAGGGGGCTGCTGGTAGCATCAAGCCCGCATGAGACGGGTTCTGTGATGCCGACCGGACGTTCCCTCCTCCGTGGCTGCCTCCGCGGTTCCGCGGCCTGCCTGCTGGGCCTGGCCGTGGCCTCCGGTCCCCTCCTCCGGGCGGACGATCCTCCCGCCAAGCCTGCGGTGGCGAGGGACCTGGGCGACGCCTTCCAGAAGGGGCCCATCGGCCTCCAGGCGGAGGTCATTCGCAAGGGGGCGCGGCTGCCCCTCTTCCAGGTGCCCGTACTCCGCTACGAGGACCGGGTGGAGGTCAGCCTGTCGGGCGAGGCCTTCGATCCTCGGGTGACCCAGGCGGACTGGACCCTTGTCGTGGTGTTCCTCCCGCGCACCGTGGCCCCCACGGAGCGGGGCGTGGTGGAGCTGCGCCTGAAGCGGAAGGGGGAGGCCATGGTGGCCGCCCCCTTCACGGCGCCCTACGATGCCATCCCCATGTTCTTCCTGGTGCCCGACACCGGGGGGCGGCGGAAGATCCTCACGGACCTCTCGGCCCACCTGGAGGCCTTCCGGTCCATCTGCCTGAAGCTCTCCGATCTCACGGAGCAGCGCGCGAATGCCGACCGGTTCTTCGCCAGCCTGGACACCATCCGGAAGGACCAGTCCCCGGCCTCCTACGATGCGGCGGTGTACAACTTCCTGAAGGCCTACGGCGGTCCACTCTCCCAGGACTTCCAGGTGTTCCTGGCCCGGAACGACGCCTCCAACCTGGAGAAGTTCCAGTTCCTCACCCAGGAATTCACCCGGACCAACCTCCTGTCGCCCACCGCGGGGGACGGAAGCGTGAGCCTGCAGGGCCAGTCGGTCTCCGGCCCCCTGCGCCCGGCCTCGGCCTACGTGGCCATCGCCTTCGACCTGGTGCAGATCTTCCAGAACCTGTGGCCCGGCCACCAGTTCCAGTACGTGCCGGCTCTGGCCCGGGATTTCGACGGCCCCCGCGCCCAGCTCTGGTACGGGGACTGGATCCACACCACAGGCGAGGTGCGGGGGGCGCTCGTCTTCAGCCCCTGCCGCTGGACGGACGCGGACCCGCCCGCCTTCACCTTCGACCTGCCTGCCGACGGCAGCCTACTCCAGCCCTTCGGCCGGCTCCAGGTCCACCCCAAGGCCAAGAGCAACCTCCCCTTCGCCCTCTACGGCCACGGCTGGCACCTGGTGCTCGATGCTCCCAAGGACGGCCCCCTGGCGCCGCTCCCCCTCACGCCCAGCCCGGACCGCCAGTCCTTCATCCTCGCCGCGGGGCCTGCCCAGGACGCCCTGCGTGCCCGGAATCTCCTGGGCGTGAAGGCCCGGATCGAGGGCCAATGGGGCTTCGATCCGGTCAGCACCCCGGCGGTGGAGCTCCCGGCCGGCCTCGACCCGGCCTGGAAGCCCTCGGAGGCCGAGCGGGCCCGTTTCATGGTGGGCGAGGCCTGCGCCTTCCGCCTGCCGGCCCCCTGGGCCGCCTGCGTGGGGCGCCTGGTCTTCCACCCCGCCCAGGCCACCGGTTCCACCCTGGAGGCGGAGCTGAAGGTCCAGCTGGACGGCTCGCGCCTGGCCGCCTTCAAGGCGCCCCAGGGCCCGGCCGGCCTGGGCACCCTGGACCTCTTCCCGAGCGGCGGCGGCCAGCCCGCCCTGCGCGTGCCGGTGGCCCTCCTGCCGCCCCTGCCGGTGGTGGACCACGTGGAGGTGCACCAGGGGGAGAACGCCCTCAGGGTGGTGGGGAGCCATCTCCAGGAGGCCTCTGCCTGCGTCCTGGCCGGGGTCACCTTCGCCCCCGGGCAGCGGACCCCCGAGGGGTGGACCTTCCTCAACGCCCAGAAGCCGGTGCCCGGGGAGGCCGGCGACCTGCTGCAAGGCGAGCTGCGCCTGGGTGACGACCGCGTGCTGTCCCTGAAGGACGTGCCGCTCCTCCCCCCGCGCCCCCAGATCGGGCCCGTGCAGGTGATTCCCGAGCACGCCCCCAAGGGACTGCCCCTCTCGGCGGACCGGCCCCTGATCCCGCCCGACGCGCCCGTGATGATCTCCGTCCTGCCCGGCCGCAAGGGCGCCTATCCCTTCGGCCGGAAGCCGCAGATCCTCCTCCGGAGCAGCGAGGATCCCGCCACGGCGCGGCCGGTGCCGCCCCAGCACCTGCGGATGGTGGGACGGGGCCAGCGGCTCCTGGCCACGCTCAAGCTGTCGGACCTCTTCGGAGCCGCGGGGGCGGGCCACCTGGAGCTCCAAGTGAGCGACGCCAAGGCCGGCGCCAGTGCCTGGGTTCCCCTCCAGCCCCTCTTCCTGGAACTGCCCGAGGTGGAGGCCGTGCACCTGGAAGGCACCTCGGCCCGCCTGGAGGGGCCCGTCCTGGAGACCATCGAGGCCGTGGCTCCGGCGCCCGGCGGCCCCTGGACGCCCTTCGGCTTCGGCTTCCAGGACGGCCTGGAGACGGGGCCTGCGCCGGCCCCGGCAGCGGACGGCGCCCTCTTCCTGCGGCTCTACGGCTGGCCGGACCTGGTGGTGCGCCTCCAGGGCCCGGTGCCGCCGAAGGCCGTCGCGCCTGCCCCGGCGCCCAGCGTGGCTCTTCCCGCCGCGCCCCAGGTCGCGCCCGTGAAGGGCCCGGAGGCTCCGAAGTCCCCGACTGTCGAGGTCCCCCGGGCACCCGCCGCGCCTGTCCCCGCCAAGGGCGGCCTGTCGCAGGCCCTCTGATCCGTACACGCGGAAGGCCGGGGCCAGGACCCCGGCCTTCCAGCGCTTGATGACCTACATCGCGTTGATGATGGCGTTCAGGGTGGCGCTGGGGCGCATGGCCTTCGCGGTCTTGGCGTGGTCGGGGTGGTAGTAGCCGCCCATGTCCACCGGCTTGCCCTGGGCCGCGATGAGCTCCTCGTTGATCTTAGCCTCGCTCGCGGCGAGCTTCTGGGCCACGGGGGCGAAGCGGGCCTTCAGGTCGGCGTCCTTCCCCTGCGCGGCCAGGGCCTCGGCCCAGTAGAGGGCCAGGTAGAAGTGGCTGCCGCGGTTGTCGATCTGGCCGACCTTGCGGGCCGGGGACTTGTCGTTGTCCAGGAACTTCGCGATGGCCTGGTCCAGCGTCTCGGCCAGCACGCCGGCCTTGGCGTTCTTGTAGGCGTTGGCCACGTGCTCAAGGGAGGCGCAGAAGGCGCTGAACTCGCCCAGGGAATCCCAGCGGAGGTAGCCCTCCTTCTGGAACTGCTGGA
>DASVZU010000238.1:0-1523 GCA_036391515.1 Holophagaceae bacterium | reverse complement strand
GCCTCGGAACCGGGGTCCAAGGCCGGATGATCCCCGGGCACGGCGCCGCCGATCCCCAGGAAGGGCACGCCCGCGGCCCGGGCCGCGGCCAGGTCGTGGGGGCGGTCCCCCACGTAGAGATGCGGGCCCGGGCAGCCCTCCAGGGCCCGGCGGATGAGCCCGGCCCGATCGTGGCGGGGCAGGGAACCCAGGCGGGGGATGGCCGGATCGATTCCCAGGGCCTCGGCCTTGAAGGCCAGCAGGGCCGGCGCATTGCCAGAGACCAGCCAGACCCGGTGGCGGGCGGCCAGGCAATGGAGCCCCTCCAGGATCCCGGCGAAGGCCGCCGGGGCGAGGCCGCCGGGGGCGAAGGCGGCCTGGAACCGGGCCACGCAGGCCCGCTCGTAGGCTGCGTAGCCGGCCTCGGTCAGGGGGAGGCCGAACCGCATCCGGTGCAGCTCGTCCACGATCTCCCAGTCGGTGGAACCGCCGCAGCGGCCCAGCTCCTCCGCCGTGGGCGCTCCGCCCCAGAGGCCGCCCAGGGCCTCCCGCAGCAGCACGAAGCCCGAGCTGAAGTGGCCCAGGGTTCCGTCCAGGTCGAAGCAGAGCGGCATGGGCCTGTCCTCAGGGGGGTGCGAGCCGCGACGGAGGCAAGCCGCGCCCATGGCCCAGGATCGCACGGGATGGCATGCTCGAAGGGGAAGGTGTTCCTTGATGCGCTCCCGGCTCCTCGTCCTCCTCCTGGCCTGTGCCATGCCCGCGGCGGCGGCGGACGGCCTCCGCTACCGGTTCCAGGTCTGGATGCGCGGTGGGACCGGGCCCCTGGAGACCCGCTTCGACCTGCTTCCCGCCCCCGGCACCACCAGCCACAACCGGGTGAAGAAGCCCCGCATGTCCACCTGGCGCCTGGAGGCCCAGCGGAACCAGGGCACGCCCTACGCCCAGGCCGTGCTCCTGGCCCGGGCCGAGCGCCTGCTCTACCTGTCCGGCCCCGCGCCCCAGACCCGGCGGGAGCCCATCTTCCTCCGCTTCGGGACCCGCAGCCTGCCGGTCTGGAGCCTGCGCCTCCCCGCCGGTCTGGACGCCTCGGGGGTGATGGTGGAGGTGGGGCCCGGCCTCCTGGCCCTCTGCGACCTCAGCGTGCGCTTCGCCCAGGGCGACGTGGCGCGGATGGAGCTGCACCTCGAGTCCCTGGATGGGACCGCCACCCTGAAGCCCGCGGAGGATGGCACGGCTCTCCTCAGCACCCTGGGCCTCTGGGCCCGGAATCCCCAGGGCGAGGCCTCTCCTGCCGTGGAAACCGTGCGGTAGGAGCCGGAGCCCCCGGGGCTTATCCTGGAGGACGAGGGTCTGTTTTCAAAGTCGCGCGATGCCGCGCAGGGGCCGCCGGCGGAGCCAGCCCAGGCAGGCGAGCGAAGGCAGACTGGGCGTCTGTCGAGCGAGCCTAACGCCGGATGGCGACGGCCGCCTGCCCCTGCCCTCCGGGGTGGATCCAGCCGCGCGCCTGGCGGCGTCACCGGCCTCGAACGATGCACCCACATCGC
>DASVZU010000237.1:0-3445 GCA_036391515.1 Holophagaceae bacterium | reverse complement strand
CGCCAGCCTCGGGCCTAGTTTTCCGTCTCGCGGACCTTCCGGGCCTTCACGAGGACGAGGGTGCTGCCCTCGGGGCGGCGGTCGAGGCGCACTTCATCCATGACGGCCTTCATGAAGTAGACGCCGCGGCCCCCGGGCTTCAGCAGGTTCTCGGGGAGGTTCGGGTCGGGCAGGGAGTCCAGGTCCACGCCGGGGCCCCGGTCCTCGATGCGGATCTCGAAGCGGTCCGCCTTGGGGGTGAAGGTGACCTTGACGGGCTTCTCCTTCTCCAGCTTGTTGCCGTGGCGCATGGCGTTGGCGATGCCCTCCTGGATCGCCAGCCAGAGCCGTTCCCCGTCCTCCTGGGAGAAGCTGAGGTGCTTGAGGAATTCCGAACCGACCACCTGGATCAGGTCGATGAAGCGCAGGTCCGTGTTGCAGGTCAGGGTGACGGGCAGGAGCGCGGGTTGGGCCATGGCCTGGAATTCCCTTTCAAGCCGCGAGGGCATCTGGGCCCAAGGTACTTGGAATCCAGGGGCCTCGACCAGAGGTTTCGGCCAAGGAGGGTCGCACCATGAGGGTGCCCGGGATCACAATTAAGAAAAGTTTGTCCTAAATATCAGGATTGCGTCCATACTGGGCTCCGGCGGCCCGGGATGGCCGCAGGGAGGTTCCGATGAAGGCACGATGGTGGGCAGTCCTGCTGGTTCTCCTGGCGGGCTTCGGCGTCCTGGGCTGGGGCGGGCGGGAGATCGCCGAGAACGCGCCTCCGGTTCCCCAGCGCATCCTTTCGGCGGACGGTTCCGCGCTCGTGGCGCCCGGCCAGATCCTCAAGGGGCAGGAGAGCTACCTGGGCCACGGCGGCCAGCACATCGGTTCCGTGTGGGGGCATGGCGCCTACCTGGCTCCGGACTGGACGGCCAAGGCCCTGCACCAGTGGGCTTTCCACACCCTCGAGGGCCTGAAGGCGCAGGGGCTGTCCCAGGCCGAAGCCGAGGCCCGGCTCAAGACCTTATTTCAGACCAATGGATATGATTCTTCCGCCGCCACGCTGACGCTGGACCCTGTCCGGGCCGCGGCCTACCTGAAGACCCGCGACGAACTGGCCCATGTGGCCGTGGACGGGGACAGGTCGGCCGCCATCCCGGCCCGCTGGATCCCCACCCTGCAGGAGGGGGAGCGGGTGGCCGACTTCTGGCTCTGGACCGCCTGGGCGGCGGCTGCGCGCCCGGCCGGCGCCGATCACAGCTACACCCAGAACTGGCCCCAGGAGCCCCTGGTGGGCAACGCCATCACCCCCATCAGCCACCTCTGGACCATCCTGTCCTTCGTGCTGCTGATCCTGGGCGTCAGCCTCATGGTGTGGCACCACGCCCGGCAGCCCGAGGAGGCCTTCCCCGACCCCAAGCCCATCGCGCCCGCCCCGGCGACCCCCAGCCAGCGCTGGTCCGCCCTCTACTTCGCCGTGGCCATGGCCCTGTTCCTGGTGCAGATCGGCATGGGCGTCCTGACGGCCCACGATGCGGTGGAGGGAAACGGACTGTATGGTCTTGATCTTTCCCATATCCTGCCCTACGCCGCTTCCCGCACCTGGCACCTGCAGCTCGCGGTCTTCTGGATCGCCACCTGCTGGCTGGCCACGGGCCTCTACCTCGGCCCCAAGCTCAGCGCCAGGGAGCCCAAGGGCCAGGCCATCGGCGTGGCGGGCCTCCTGGTCGCCCTCGTGGTGGTCGTGGTGGGCGCCCTCGGCGGCAGCTACGAGGCCATCCTGGGCAAGCTGTCCGGCTCCTTCATGCTGGGCACCCAGGGCTATGAGTATGTCGAGCTGGGCCGCCTCTGGCAGATCCTCCTGACGATCGGCATGGTGGGCTGGCTGGTGCTGGTGGTGCGCGCCCTCCGTCCCGCGCTGCGCGGCGAGAAGGGCCAGCTGGGCCTGCTCAAGCTCTTCGTCATGGCCGCCATCGCCATCCCGCTCTTCTACTCCGCCGGCTTCATGTACACCCGCGAGACCAACCTCGCCGTCGCCGAGTACTGGCGCTGGTGGGTGGTCCACCTCTGGGTGGAGGGCTTCTTCGAGGTCTTCGCCACCGTGGCCATCGCCCTGCTGTCCACCCGCATGGGGCTGCTGCGCGAGAGCACCGCGCTGCGCGCCGTGGCGCTCAGCATGGGCCTCTTCCTGGGCAGCGGCGTCATCGGCACCTTCCACCACCTCTACTACACGGGCTCGCCCTCCTCGATCTCCGCCCTCGGCGCCGTGTTCAGCGCCCTGGAGATCGTGCCCCTCACCATCGTGGGCTACGAGCTGGTGGCGAGCCTCCGCAGCGGCCGGGCCCTGGGCAGCGGCTACGAATGGCCCTTCAAGTACTTCGCGGCCGTCTGCTTCTGGAACATGGTGGGCGCCGGCGTCTTCGGCATGCTCATCAACCCGCCCTCCATCCTCTACTACGGGCAGGGCCTCAACACCACGCCCATCCACAGCCATGCCGCCCTCTTCGGCGTCTACGGCTTCCTCGCCATCTCGCTCATGCTCTTCGCCCTGCGCGGCATGACGCCGGACAAGGCCTGGGACGCCAGGTGGCTGCGCTGGGGCTTCTGGGGCCTGAACCTGGGCCTGGGCCTCATGCTGGTGATGTCGCTCATTCCCAGCGGCCTCTACCAGATCACCCAGAGCCTGGCCCACGGCACCTGGTACGCCCGCAGCGCCGCGGTGGTGCAGAGCCCCCTCATGCGGACCTTCACCTGGCTGCGCATGCCCGGCGATACGCTGTTCGGTCTGGGCGCCCTGGCGGTGATCGTCTTCACCTTCAAGGCGGTGGGCGGTGTCTGGACCTGGCGTACGGCCGAGGAGGCGGTGAGGGCTCCCGCGGAGGCCGAGCCCGCCCTGTCCTTCCGCGTGGCCGAGGACTGAGGCCCGCGCGTCACCGGAGGCCCCCGCCCGCGGGGGCCTCCGCACGTACGGGCGGGCTACAATGCCCGATGGCTGAATCGACCCTTCCACAGGATTCCACCGCAGGGCCGCGCAACCCGGGCATCGACCTCCTGCGCGGCCTCTCGATCCTGCTGGTGGTGGTCCACCACGTGGGGCTGAGGATCCCCCTCCGCCAGGGAGTGCTCGCCGCCTTCCTGCCGAGGTGGGCCATCAGTTCCCTGATCTACAACGGCTACGAGGCGGTCTACATCTTCTTCGTGATCTCGGGTTTCCTCATCACCCGGAATGCCCTTGACCGCTGGGGCAGCCTGGCCGCGGTGGATGTCCGGGCCTTCTACGCCCGCCGGGCCGCCCGGATCCTGCCCTGCCTGCTGGTCCTCGTGGCTGTCCTCAGCGTGCTGCACCTGGCGGGGGCCCGGGACTACGTGATCTCCCGTCCCGGCCAGTCCCTGCCCCGGGCCATCGGCTCGGCCCTGGGCCTGCACCTGAACTGGTACGAGGGCCGCACCGGCTACCTCCCGGGGAACTGGGATGTGC
>DASVZU010000236.1:0-42454 GCA_036391515.1 Holophagaceae bacterium | reverse complement strand
AAGTGATCGCGGCGACGCCGGAGCCGCCGTACTACGCCGTCATCTTCACCAGCCAGCGGACGGACGGGGACCAGGGCTACGCCGCCATGGCGGAGCGCATGGTCGAGCTGGCGCGGCAGCAGCCCGGGTTCCTCGGGGTGGAGAGCGCCCGGGACCCGGAGGGCTTCGGCCTCACCGTGTCCTACTGGCGGGACGAGGCCAGCATCGCGGCCTGGAAGGCCCACGCGGAGCATGCCGTGGCCCAGCGGCTGGGCCGTGAGCGCTGGTACGGGGCCTTCGCCCTGCGGGTCTGCCGCGTCGAGCGCGCGTCGGTGCAGGAGTCCCGCGGATGATGGGCTGGCTGGCGTACCTCACCGTGGCCCTGGTCTGGGGCTCCACCTACTTCGCCATCGCCGTGGGGGTGGAGTCCTTCACGCCCTACGGCCTGGTGGCCGTCCGTTTCACCCTGGCCTCGATCCTGGCCCTGGGGTTGGGGCGCCTGCGCCGCGAGCCCTGGCCGCCGGCGCGCGAGGTGGGCCACATCGTCTTCGTCGGCGCCCTGCTGCTGGGCGTGTCCAACGCCATGGTGTCCTGGGCGGAGCTGACGGTGCCCTCGGGGGTCACCGCCGTGCTGGCGGCCCTCGTGCCCCTCTGGCTGGCCTTCTTCTCCATGGGGAAGGAGCCCCTGGGACCCAAAGGATGGGCCGGCCTGGGCCTGGGTCTGGCAGGCGTGGTGGTGCTGGTCTGGCCCGCGGGCAGCCTTCGCATCGACCCGAAGGGCCTCGCGGCGATGATCCTCGCGCCGGTCATCTGGTCCTGGGGCACCCTGCACGGCAAGCGCTTCGTCCATGGCGGCGGCCTGCTCACCAACGGCGGCCTCCAGATGGCCACGGCGGCCCTCATCGGCTGGGCGGTGGCGCCCCTGACCGGCGGCTACCTGCGGGCCCCGCTCCACCCCCATGCCCTGCTGGCGGCGGGCTACCTGGCCGTCTTCGGCTCGGTGCTGGCCTACAGCGCCTACATCTACCTGGCCAAGGCTTGGCCCCCGGCGAAGATGGGCACCTACGCCTACCTGAACCCGCTGGTGGCCGTACTGCTGGGCACCCTCATCCTCAAGGAGCCCTTCGGCGCCCGGGGCCTGGCGGGCATGCTCGTCATCCTCTCGGCCGTGGCCCTCGTGCAGCTCCGGCCCGCGTCCCTCCCCGAATCCCAACCGGAGGTGTCATGACCACCGCCCTGCTGCTCATCGACGTCCAGAAGGCCTGGGACGATCCCAGCTGGGGGACGCGCAGCACCTCCGGGGCCGAGGCCAACGTGGCGCGGCTGCTGGCGGGCTTCCGCGCCGCCGGCCGGCCCGTGCTGCACGTGCGCCACGCCTCAGGAAACCCGGCCTCGCCGCTGCATCCGGACCAGCCCGGGCACGCCTTCAAGCCCGAGGCCGCGCCCCTGCCCGGCGAGCCCCTCTTCACCAAGTCCGTGCATGCGGCCTTCCTGGGCACGGGCCTGGAGGAGCACCTCCGCGCCCACGGGATCACCGGCCTCGTCATCGCGGGCATCACCACGCACCTCTGCGTGTCGAGCACGGCGCGGCTGGGCGCCAACCTGGGTTTCGCCGTCACCGTGGTGTCCGACGCCAGCTCCGCGCTGTCGCTGGACGACGGCGAGGGTGGCCGCATCCCCGCCGAGACCGCTCACCGCGTGGCCCTGGCCGAGCTGCGGGGCCAGTTCGCCGCGGTGAAGACCACGGACGAGGTGCTGGCAGGCTTCTAGACGGAACCGCCTTCCCGCAGCAGCCGCCAGGCCGCCAGCCCCAGGACGAGTACGGCGGCGCCGGCCAGCCAGGGCATCCAGGGGCGGGCCCGTTCGCCGGAACCCACCCGTTGGGGCAGGCCGTCCGGATCGGGCGCTTCGGGACCCAGCGCCAGGGGCTCGGCGGCGAGGAGGAGGCGGCTGGAGGGCAGGGCACCCAGGTCGCCGGGCGCGGGCCGGGCCTCGCCGCCCAGGTGCAGGGCGTAGGCCTGGCCTGCCTCGGCGGGGAAGAACAGCACCTGGTGGCGGATCCGGACCTTCGCCGATTCGAGCCGCGCGCCCTCCGGCAGGCGGAGGGTCACCCGCCGCGCGAGGGTGGGCGGCAGGGAGAGCCGGGTGGCGGCGGAGCCCAGGGCAGGGAGGTTCCAGACCGGTTCGGGCAAGGGGGCGAAGGCCCCGTCGTCCAGGGCCGCTTCGAGGTGGAGGGGCGCCGCGGGTGGGGCCAGCATGAGATCCAGCCCCACGATGCGGTCCGCCTGGGGCAGGGTGAGCCGCCACTCCCGGGGCCGGTCCGGCACCGGCTCCGGGGCGACCGCCAGGGCCTGCTCGGGTGCGAGGGCCTCCGGTCCCGTCTCCGCGGCCACCCGCAGGCCCGTGATCCGGGGGGCCCGGCCCTGGTCCGCGCGGAGGGCGATCCGGTAGCGCTCCCCGTCCCAGGGCAGCTCGAGGCGGGTGCAGCGGCCCGAGGGGGCCAGGTCGTAGAGGTGGGCGGAGGGGGCCGCGTCGAAGGCGAGGAAGGCCCCGCCCGGGCGCTGCCGGGCGGTCTCCGCCGTGGCCACCCAGGGGGCGACGCCCTCCAGGTCGAGGTCGATCCGCAGTTTCGCCCGTTCGCCCACGCGCCAGCCTTCGGGCAGCTTCACGCCGAACTCCGCGCTGGGACGGCCCTGGGCGTCCGTGCCCAGGACCGGGTGGTCCAGGTCCAGGGGCTGGGGCGTCCACAGGCCTTCGCGGGCCACGAGGAAGGGCACGCTGCGGCCGGCGGCATCGGAGATCCACAGGCCCTTCGTGTCGGCCTGGGCGGCCGCGTCCAGGGGCAGGCGGACCCAGCCGCTGCTGGCGGGGCGGACGATGGCACGGCGGCGGAGGGCGGTGGCGTCCTCCTTCGCGCAGGCCAGGGCCAGGAGGACGAGGAGGGGGGCGAGGCGGGCGGGTTTCATGGGCGGGCCTCCGGATGATGACGGCGGGCCAGGGTGGCCGCGGTCATGCCGATGGCGCCTACGGCCAGGAAGGCCAGCGCCCGCAGGGGCGTGTCGGCAGTGGCCAGGTCGGCCAGCAGCAGCTTGAGGGCCGCGATCCCCATCCACGCGTACCCGGCGGCCAGCAGGGCCCTTCGCGGGCCCCCCTCGAGGCCGAGGCCGCGCATCCACTGCCAGGCGCCGGAGAGGGCCCAGACCAGGGTGGGGGCGATGGCGGCGGCTCGGGTGGCCGTCCAGGCCACCTGGCGCGGGTCCGGAGCCTGCAGCCAGTGGACGAGGCGGGCCGCCTCCACCGCCAGGGTGGCGTTCGCGGTGACTTCCAGGGCCAGGAAGGCCAGCAGGCGCGTCAGGCCATCCCGGTCCCGGACCAGGAGCCCCCAGGCCGCGGCGGCAAGCACGCCCTCGGCGAAGGCGGCGCGGAAGAAGGGCAGGCCCGCCCGCCAGGGCTCGAAGGCCCCGTCGAGGCCGTGGAAGCCCCATCGCAGCGTCGCCAGCAGGGCCATGCCCAGGGCCAGGCGCCGCAGGGCGACGGCCTCCTCCGAAGCGGCCTCGCCCCCGCGGTGGGCCGCCCAGGCCAGGGCCAGGGCGAAGGCGCCCCAGAGGGGGCCCACCCATCGCCAGGCCAGGGCCACGGGTACGGCCAGGGCCAGGTGGCCGGCCGCGAGGGCCAGCAGGGCCAGGTCCGCGGAACGTCCCCCGAGGCGCAGCCGCGCGGGCCTCACCAGGGCCAGGTTCCAGGCCGCGGCGGCCAGCACGGGGCCGGCATACAGTTCCGGGGTCCAGCCCAGGCGCTTCCACAGGAGCCAGCCGAAGGCGGTGGCGAGGATGGAGGCCGCCAGCCAGAGGGCGGCGGGCGTGCCCGGGCGCTCCTCCACGCCGGGCAGCCAGGCGAGCAGGCCCGCGAGGGCCAGGTGGAGCAGCAGGAGGAGGCCGACCAGGGCGGCGTCCGCCTTCGCCACTTCCGCGCAGGCGGAGAGGAGGAGAAGCCAGGTGCCCAGCAGGGCCGTCCAGCGGGCTCCGGCCCAGGCCGCGCCCGCCCGGGCGAGGTAGGGCACGGCCAGGGCGGCGGCCATGAGGACGGCGAGGTAGACGGAGAGGGCCACTTCGTGGTGCCCGCCCTGGCTGAAGGCGAGGGGGGCCGCCAGGCCTGAGATCAGGGCCACCGTCAGGGCGCCGCCGCTGCGGACCCGGGCCGCCAGGGCCCCGGCAAGGAGGGTGAGCACGGCCACGGCCGCCAAGCCCAGGGCCGGATCGAAGAAGCGGAAGGTGAAGGCGCCGGCCCGGAAGCTGAACTGGAGGGTGCCCAGTCCCGCCAGGAGCAGGGCCACTCCCAGGGGCCGGTGCGTGCCCAGCACCAGCCGGGCGGCGAAGGCCGTCAATCCACCCCCGGCGAGGAGGCCCAGGGCGAAGCGCAGCTCTGGGCCCATCCAGCCCTGCTGCACCGCCCACCGGAAGAAGAACACCGCCCCGGCCAGGAAGAGCACGGCGCCGATGCCCGCGATCCACACCACGGGGGAGATCTCCCGGGCCGGCCGGGTCGGAGCCTGCGACGGAGCCGAGGGCTGGGGGCGCGGAGCCGGCAGGGGAGCCGCAGGCCGGGGGACCTGCCCCTGCTGGAGAAGCCAGGCCACCTGGGCCTCCAGGCGCGCCACGCGTGCGGCCAGGTCTTCGGGGACCGGGGATCCGGGTTCCATGGGTTCTCCATACGGAAGCGTATGGCATCATCCGATCCTGGCGCCCGTCCTGTCAAGGCCAGACTGGTCGCGGAAGACACAGAATCCCGCGGAGGGCACGGAAGCAGGCCTGTCCGCTTTCTTCCGTGCTTTCCGGCGATTTTCCGTGACTTCCGCGACCAGCCGCTTTCCTGGATTACCGGAAGATCACCCCACGACGCGGTTGCGGCCCTCGGCCTTGGCCTTGTAGAGGTTGCGGTCGGCGCGCGCCAGCAGGGCCTCGGCGCTGTCCTCGCCGCCGTTCCAGGTGGCCAGGCCGATGCTGAGGGTCACGCGTCCCGACTCGGGCAGGCCGGGGATGGGCTCGGCGGCTACCTGCTCGCGGAGCCGCTCCGCGAGGGCCCGGGCGCCTTCCAGGTCCGTCTGGGGGCAGTAGGACAGGAACTCCTCCCCGCCGATGCGGCCCAACTGGTCCACCTTGCGCAGCCCGAAGGCCATGCGCTGGGCCACGACGCTCAGCACCTGGTCACCGGTGGCGTGGCCGTAGCGGTCGTTCACCGTCTTGAAGTGGTCGAGGTCCACCACCATGACGGAGACGGGCTGGCCGAACCGCCCGCACTGGTCCAGCTCCACGCCGAGCATGTCGAGGATGTGCCGGCGGTTGTACAGGCCCGTGAGGGGATCCCGGATGGCCTGGTGGTAGAGCCTGAGGCGAGAATCCTCCAGGCTCAGCAGGCGCCCCAACTCCTCGGCGGCGATCTCGAAGAGGCGCTCGTATTCCTCGGCGGCCCGCCGCTCGGCCAGCACGCCCACGGCGCCCGTCACCGGGTAGCCGGGCATGGCGGTGGAGAGCACCACCCGCACCGGGTCGCGCAGGCTGCGGCGGCGCTCCTCCGGATCGCTGGCGGGATGCCAGTGGCATTCCAGGGGAGCGGGGAGGCCGAGGCGCTGGGCCAGCTCCGATTCCAGGGAGGCGCGATCCTGTTCGCTGGTGGAGGCGCCGTGGACGCCGGCGGACCAGGCGCCGTCCTCGCCCAGGAAGGCCACGGCCAGGGCGCCCGGGAGCACCAGCTCCTGGAGGATCTCGATGAAGCCCTGGATGAGCTTGGTGGTGTCGTGCTCCACGGTGTAGAGCCGGCCGATGGAGTCGCGCATGGCGGTCTCCACCAGGCGCTGCTCCAGGGCCTGGGCCAGCTGGCGCTGGATGGCGTCCACGCCGAAGTTCTCCTGGGCCAGGCGCGGCACCTGGTGCCCGCGCCGGGGCCGGCCCGTCTGCTGGGCCAGGGCCGTGGCCACCTCCACCACATGGTCCAGGTCGCGGCCCTTCACAAGGAAGCGGTCCGCCCCGCAGGTCTTCGCCCAGAAGCGCGCCAGGCCGCCGCCCTGGGCGGTCAGCAGCAGCACGGGCAGGTGGCGGGTGGCGCGATCGTCCTTGAGGAGGCGGCAGAGCTGGTAGCCGTCCAGCAGGGGCATGACGCAGTCGCTGACGACCACGTCGGGGAATTCCGTGGCCAGCACCAGGAGGGCCTCGGCCCCGTTCCGGGCTTCGAGGGTGTGGTGCCCGTGGCGCTGGAACAGGTGCCGGAGCAGGCTCAGCTGGATGGGGTTGTCGTCCACCAGCAGGACCTGGAGCGGGCGGGGGCTGGCGGGCGAGGCGTTCATAGGATCCACTTATCGAAGAAACGGGACGGGAACCTGAAATCCGGGGCTGCCCCATGGGATGCTGGAGCAGGGACGAACCCACCATCTTGGCTGAATATCCGGATTATATCGATCACGAATGGACGCGCCCCTTCTCCTTTCCCTCGCCCGGGCCTGGATGGCCCAGCGCCCGGACCTTCCGGTGGAAGCCGTGTGGGCCTCGGGGCGGGCCCTGGGTCTGCGCTGGGCGGGCCGGAAGGCCGCGGAGGGCTGGGTGCTCCTGCTCCAGCCGAAGCCCGAGCTGTGGCTCCTGGAAGCCTCGGACGAGGCCTGGGGGCGCCTCCAGGCCGAGGCCGGCAAGGACAGCCCCCGGCTCTGGGGTCCCTGGTTCAGCGGTGCGCGTCTGAAGGCGGTCGAGGGCGATCCCCGCGAACGCTGGCTTGGCCTCGTGTTCCAGCGCCGGGCCATCACCGGCCGCCTGGAGACCCTGCGCCTGGCCTTCCAGGCCATCCCCGGCCGGGCGGGCCTCCGGGTGGACGGCCTCGACGTGCAGGCTCCGCGGCTGGGGCTGGGCTCCCCCTTCCCGGCGGCGGCGCCCGAGCCCGTGGACGAGCCACCGCCCCTCCGCCGCTGGCGCGAGCGCTGGGGGGACCGGCTCGACGCGGCCCTGGCCGGGGAGATTCCCGAGGTGCTGGAGGGGGAGGGCGATCTGCTGGCGCGCCACCGGGCCTGGTCGCGGGAACGGGCCGAGGCCCTGGTGCTCCTCCCCGCCCGGGGGGCGGCGGAGCGGAAGCTCCAGGCCGAGGCCGCCCGCCTGGACCGCCTGGCCGGAGCCCTGGCGCGGGACCGGGCCCGCCACGGGGCGGCCCTGCCGCTCAAGGTCCAGGCCGCGCGGATCTCCGCGGAGCTCTACCGGCTGAAGGGCGCCACCCGGGAGGCGGTGCTGCTGGACGGCACGCGCGTCGTCCTGCCCGAGGGGAAGACCGCCGAGGCGGCGGCCCAGGCCTGGTTCGCTGCCGCCAAGAAGGCCGAGCGGGGCCTAGCCCGGGTGGCGGAACTGGAGGCGGAGCTGGCCCGGGAGCGGGCGGCCCTGGACCGCCGGCGGGAGGAGGGGCCCCTTGCGACCGAGGTGCCCCGTGCGCGACAACCAAAGGCGGAACGGACGAGGAAGGAGCCCCGGCGCATGGACGAGCAGGCTGCGAAGCGGAAGGACGGGAAGGGCGCAGCCTTCCGCAGCGTCGTGGTGGACGGCTTCGAGGTGCTCATCGGGAAGGGGGACGCCGAGAACGACCAGCTCACCTTCAAGGTCGCGGACAACCTGGACTTCTGGCTCCACGTGGCCAACGTGCCCGGCAGCCATGTCGTCATCCGCAATCCCGACAAGCTGAGCGAGCTACCCCGCCACGTGCTGGAGCGCGCCGCCGAACTGGCCGCCTACCACAGCAAGGCCCGGGATGGCGGCAAGGTGGAGGTTCACCTGGCGCGCATCGCCGACATCAGCAAGCCCCGCGGCTTCGCCCCCGGCAAGGTCATCCTCAAGAAGTGGATTGGCCTCCGCGTGTATCCCAAGCCATAGCCTCAATCGGAGACGGGGCGGAGAAGGGCAAGCGGTGTCTCGCGCATCGCCGCAGGCGATGCCGAGAGGAAGTGGATTGGCCTCCGCGTCTATCCCAAACCGTCGGCCGAGCGGAGCCGGGACCTACTCCGCCTTCACGGCGAAGGGCTTGAAGCCGGCCTTCTTGAGCTTCTCCGCGGTCTTGTCCACGGCGGCGCGGTCCGACGCCTTGGACAGGCGCACTTTCACCTGACCCTTCTCCTTCACGGTGGTGGTGGCGAAGCCGGCGGCCCTGGCCCGGTCGGCCACCCGCTTGGCCTCGGCGGCATCGGAAGTGGCCACGAGCTGGAGGGTCCAGCGGCCTGCGGCCGGTGCGGATGCCGTCGGAACGGCTGCCGGGGCGGGTGGGGGCACGGTGGGGTCCACCCGTGGCGTGGGCACGAGCTTGTCGGGGCCGTCGCCCTCGAAGACCTTCAGCTGGTCCACCAGGGGTTCGGGCAGGTCGCGCAGGTCCTCCTCCCCGGAGCGGGTCGCAGGCCTGCGCAGGGCCGCGCTCTGCTTCCCGACCTGGACGCCCATCACGAAGGCGAGGGTCAGCAGGGCCACGCCCACGCCCGCCACCCAGAGGATGGACTGGCTGGTGATGCTGATCTGGTCGCGCGAGTTCATGGGGCTACAGCCTAACGCCTTCGAAGCGGGCCGCGTACTGGGGTCCGAAGCTGGCGGGGGCGGTGACCAGCACCCGGGTCGCGGGCTCCAGCAGGGCCGCCGCCAGGAGGGGGCCACCCGCGCCGGCGAACTCGCCCCACAGCAGCTTGGGCTGGAGGGGGGCCGGCCAGCCGGAATGCGCGCGTCCGAGCGAGGCCTCGGAGGGATCGATCCGCGAGGAGCCGCAGCTCCCGCCGATCCAACGGTCGGGCGGCAGATCCGGCAGGACGCGATCCACCGCCTCGGCCAGGGCCAGGGCCCGTTCCAGGGGATCGTTCGCCAGGGCGGGGATGCCGGCCACCGAGGCGAGGGTGGCGCGGATGCGGGCGCCCCGGGCCTCGGCGTGGTCCCGGGTCTCCAGCAGGAAGGCCTGGGCCCCCTCGCCGGGCAGGAAGCCGCAGCCCGAGCCGGCCACGGGGTCGCCGTGCCGGGCCAGCAGTCGCGCCCCCCGGGCGATCTCCAGCAGCAGCGGGAAGAGGCCGTCCGTGCCAAGCACCAGGGCGGCTTCCGCCATCCCGCTGCGCAGCCAGCGGGCGGCCTGCTCCAGGGCCGCGAAGGTGGCGCACTCCCACTCCAGGAAGGTGGCGCTGGGGCCCTTGAGGCCGAAGGCCTGGGCCAGGTGGCCGCTGGCGGCATTGGCCACGCTGTTGGGGAAGAGCAGGGGCGAGGCGCCCTCGGGGCCCCGCTGGAGGTAGGGGCGGAGGAATCCCTCCGTGGCCTCGCTGCCGCCTGTGAGGGTGCCCGCGGCCACGGCGATGCGATGGCCCAGGGGCCGGGGATCCAGCCCCGCGTCGGCGAAGGCCTGGTGGGCCGCGCCCCAGGCGAAGCGGGAGCAACGATCCAGGCGGCGGAGCTGCATGGGAGGGATGATCCCCGCGGGGTTGAAATCCTTGCAGGCCGCGCCCCGGCCGCGGCCAAGGGACTCGGGCAGCTCCGCGAAGCAGGGCGTGCCCGAGCGAAGGCTGGCCCGGGCGGCGTCGATCCCGTCCCCGCAGGGCAGCACCAGGCCGAGGCCCGTGAGGACGAGGTCGCCGCTCATCGTCCCTCCCAGCGGCGGAGGGCCAGGGAGACATTGTTGCCTCCGAAGGCGAAGGCATTGACCAGGGCGGCGCGGATCATCCGCACCCTCGCCGTCAGCGGCGTGCAGTCCAGGTCGCATTCGGGATCCGGCTCCTCCAGGCGCAGGGTGGGGCTCACCACCTGGTCCCGCAGGCCGAGGATCGCCGTGGCGGCGCCGAAGGCCCCCGCGGCGCCCAGGGTGTGGCCGAACTGGCTCTTGGAGCTGGTGACGGACACCCGGTCCGCGGCGCTTCCCAGGGCCCGGCGGATGGCCTTGCATTCCGCGCCGTCGTTGGCGGGCGTGGCCGTGCCGTGGGCGCTCACGAGATCCACCTCCGCAGGCTCCAGGCCGGCGACGCGAAGGGCCAAGGCCATGGCCCGGGCGGCGCCCTCGCCTTCGGGGTGCGGGGCCGTGGGGTGGTGGGCGTCCATGCTGGCGCCGTAGCCCATCACCTCCGCAAGGATCACGGCGCCGCGGTCCCGGGCGCGATCAAGGGGCTCCAGCAGGATCTGCACGGCGCCCTCGCCGAGGTTCAGGCCGGCGCGGTCCCGGCTGAAGGGGCGGCACCTGGCGGCGTCCACGGCCTTCAGGCTGGAGAACCCGGCGTAGGTGGTGATGCAGAGGGTCTCTGCGCCCCCCGCCACGGCCAGGTCCAGTTCGCCAGCGGCGATGCGCTCCCAGGCCTGGCCGAGGGCCAGGAGGCTGGAGGAGCAGGCGTTCATCACCGTGGCCCGGGGACCCCGGGCGCCGAGGCGGCGGGCCAGGGCGTCGGTGACGGTGCAGGGATTCTGGAAGGCCGCTTCCGTGGCCGGATGCGGCCGCCCGGCCAGCCGGGCCGCCAGGTAGGCTTCGGCAGCCGGGAGGCCGGAGGTGCCGGCCCCCTGGAAGACGCCGATGCGGCGCGGGTCGCCGGAGGGCACGAGGCCGTCGAGGGCCTCCGCCAGGGCCTGGACGGCCATGGCCTCGCAGCGGGTCTGGTGCCTCCCGGCGGCCAGGGGCACCTCCCCGGCGATCTGGGCCGCTTCCAGGGGCAGCTCGAGGCCGGAGAGGGGCCCCAGTCCGTCCCGGCCGGCAAGCATGGCGGACCAGGTGCGCTCCCGGTCCGCGCCCAGGGAGGACACGATGCCCAGGCCTGTGACGGCCACGCGGATTCGGCCGGCCGGGGCTGGGCTCACGGCCGCTTGACCAGGAGGCTGGCGGCGCAGACCTCGCGGCCCTCGCAGGTGACGGCGCCCCGTACCTTCATCAGGCCGCCGAAGGCCCCCTCGGGCGCCACCTCGAGGCGCAGCCGGTCGCCGGGGAGGGCGGGTGCTTCGAACCGGGCATCCTGGATCCCCGCCAGGAACATGGCCCGGCCGATCAGGGTGTCGGCCTCCAGGAAGCCGGCCGTCTGGGCCAGCATCTCCAGCAGCAGCGTGTCGGGCACCGCGGGGCGGCCCGGGAAGTGCCCCTGGAGGCAGGGCTCCCCGGCCGTCACCAGCTTCTCGGCCACGACACGGACTCCGGGCTCGCGGGCGAGGATCCGGTCCACCAGCAGGAAGGGAGGGCGGTGGGGCAGGTGGCCGGGGATGTCGGTCATGGCGCCTCAGGCCTTGCGGTGCTCGGCGATGAAGGCCGTGAGGGCCTCGACGGAGCGGAAGGCCTTGGTGCCCGAGGCCTCGTCCTCGATCTTGACGCCGAAGACCTGCTCGATCCCCAGCACCAGTTCCAGGGCGTCGATGGAATCCAGGCCCAGCCCCTCCCCGAAGAGGGGGGCCTGGTCCTCGATCTGGTCCGGGGTCATCCCCTCCAGCTTCAGCCGGTCGATGATCATCTCTTTGACGCGCAGCTTCAGGTCGCTCATGGAATTCCCGGCAGGTCTGTGGAAGCCCGATTCTATCCGGAAGCTTGTGATTTCGGCACGGACCGCCAAAAGCCAAAGGGCGCTAAGCTGATCGTTCGCGGATCCCTCCGCCCGAGTGCGCCATGGCCAACCCCGCATCGCCCTTCCTGCCGGTCCTGATCCTCTTCCTGGTCGCCGCCGTGACCGCGGTGGCCATCCTGGTGCTTTCAGGCAAGGTGCTCAGCCTCCTGAAGCCGAGGAACCCCCAGGCCGCGAAGCTCAGGCCCTACGAGTGCGGCGTGCCGCCCCTCCAGATCGGGGCCCGGCACAAGTACTCCGTGAAGTTCTACCTCACGGCCATGCTCTTCATCCTGTTCGACGTGGAAGCGGCGTTCCTGCTGCCCTGGGCCGTGAACTACAAGCACGCCCTCTGGACCTTCTGGGCCATGCTGAGCTTCATGGCCACCCTGCTCGTGGGCTTCATCTACGCCTGGGGCAAGGGCGCCTTCGAGTGGGAGCGCTGAGATGACGGACACCACCCTCAACGATGCCGTGCTGACCACCCGTCTGGACGCCGTGGTCAACTGGGGCCGCAAGAACAGCCTGTGGCCCATGCCCTTCGGCACCGCCTGCTGCGCCATCGAGTTCATGAGCATGATGGCGTCCAAGTACGACCTGAGCCGCTTCGGCGCGGAGGCCATGCGCTTCAGCCCCCGGCAGAGCGACATGATGCTCATCCTGGGCACCGTCACCAACAAGATGGCCCCCGTGCTGCGCACCATCTACGCCCAGATGGCCGAGCCCAAGTGGGTCATCTCCGTGGGCGTCTGCGCCAGCTCTGGCGGCATGTACCGCACCTACGCGACCCTCCAGGGCGTGGACCGCATCATCCCCGTGGATGTGTACGTCCCGGGCTGCCCTCCGCGGCCCGAGAGCATGATCTACGGCGTGATGAAGCTGCAGGAGAAGATCGAGAAGGAATCCCTCTCCATGCGGAAGGACCACATCGCCCGCTTCTACGAGAGCCTGGCCCGCCAGGAGGCCCGCCAGGCGGAGAAGGGGCTCACGGGTCAGCAGGCCATCCGCGAGATGCTGATGGACGCCGCTGAGCGCGGCGCGGGCACGATCTTCTAGGCGGGGGCATGGACATGGTGATCGAGCAGATTGACGCGCAGATGCCTGGCGTGATCGTGGACCGCCACGCGTTCCGCGGGGACCAGACCATCGTGGTGGCGAAGGCGCGGTTCCTGGAACTGGTGGAGCTCCTTCACCGGGAGGGCTTCCAGCTCCTGGTGGACATCACGGCCGTGGATTGGCCGGAACGGGAGATCGACGGGAAGCCGGTGCGCTTCGACGTGGTCTACCACTGGCTCAACCTGGCCAGCCAGGAGCGGCTGCGCCTCAAGGTTCCCGTGGCGGATGGCGAGGCGCTGCCCAGCCTGGCGAGCCGGTTCAAGACGGCGGACTGGTTCGAGCGGGAGGTCTTCGATCTCTTCGGCATCCTCTTCGAGGGGCATCCCAACCTGGAGCGCCTGCTCACCTGGGAGGACTTCCCGGGCCACGCGCTGCGCAAGGACTTCCCCCTGGACGGCGGGGACCCCTTCTGCATGGAAGGCTGCACCGCCCCCTACAACAACGGCGAACGGAACTAGGCGGCCATCATGGAATCCATCGCCCTCTCCAGGCAGCAGCTCGACGGCGATCGCATGATCGTCAACATGGGGCCCTCGCACCCCACCACCCACGGAACGCTCCACATCGTCCTCGAGCTCGAGGGCGAGACCATCGTCAAGGCCAGCCCCCGGATGGGCTACCTCCACCGAGGCGTGGAGAAGCTGGGCGAGAACCTCAGCTACCAGCAGTTCATCCCCCTCACGGACCGCCTGAACTACTGCAGCTCCATCATGAACAACGTGGGCTACGCCGGCGCGGTGGAGAAGTTGCTGGGCATCGAGATCCCGAAGCGGGCCCAGCAGATCCGCGTGCTGATGTCGGAGATCGCCCGCATCGCCGACCACATCGTGTGCGTGGGCGTGAACGCCGTGGACATCGGCGCCTTCACCGCCTTCCTCTACCTCTTCAAGCAGCGCGAGACCGCCTACGACCTCTTCGAAATGGCGGCTGGCCAGCGCCTGCACACCAGCTTCACCCGCATCGGCGGGCTCTTCCGGGACATCCCGGAGGGCTTCGTGCCCCTGGCTGAGCGCTTCCTCGTGGAGTGCGAGGAGGCTGTCGACGAGTGCGAACGCCTGCTCACGCACAATCCCATCTGGTACGACCGCACCAAGGGCGTGGGGGCCATCACGGCCGAGGAGGCCATCAACTGGGGCTATACCGGTCCCTGCCTCCGCGCGGCGGGCGTCCCCCAGGACCTGCGGAAGGCCCAGCCCTACCTGGGCTACGAGACCTACGAGTTCGACGTGCCCGTGGGCACCACCGGCGACGTGTTCGACCGCTACCTGGTCCGCGTGGAGGAGATGCGCCAGAGCCTGCGCATCATTCGCCAGGTGCTGGACCGCCTCGAGCCCGGTCCCGTCATCGTGGACGACTACAAGGTGGCCCTGCCGCCCAAGGAGAAGGTCTACACCCGGATGGAGAGCCTCATCCACCACTTCAAGCTCGTCATGCATGGCATCGAGATGCCCGTGGGCGAGGTCTACAGCGCCACCGAGGCCGCCAACGGCGAGCTGGGCTTCTACATCGTCAGCGACGGCGGCAAGAACCCCTACCGCATCCGGGTCCGCCCCCCCTGCCTGCCCATCTACAGCAGCTTCGACACCCAGGTGAAGGGCTGCCTGATCGCCGACGCGGTTGCGGTGCTGGGTGCGATGAATGTGATCGCGGGTGAGCTCGACCGCTGAGGTTTCGGTCCAGCCGGCGATTCGGCTCCCGGCTATCAGGAGGCCCCACCCGGGGCCTCCTTCCCGTTTCGCCTCCGGCTCAACGGAGCCGGGACATCGCTGACGCCGTCGCCGTCCTCGGTGCCATGAGGACGAGCGGAGCGAGTCCCACGGTGCCGGAGGCACCGCCCGGAGGGCGAGGTGCAGAGCGCCGAGTGAGCGTCATCGCGGGTGAGCTCGATCGCATAGGCGCCTCAGCCTTCGAGCTCCGCCAGCTGCGCCCGGTGGTCGTCCCGCAGCCGCTCCAGGAGGGCCAGGAGCTGCTCCCGCTCCTCGGGGGAGAGGGCCCGGTCCACCTTCTCGCCGACGTTCTGGTGGCGGGTCCGGAGGCGGGCTTCCAGGGCCAGGCCCTTGGGGGTGATCTGGACCCGGCTGCCGCGCCGGTCCGCGGGGTTCTCGCAGCGCTTCACCAGGCCCCGGTCCTCCAGGCGGTTCACCAGGCGCGGCACGTCCGCGAAGCGGAAGATCATGCGGCAGCGGAGGTCCTTCACCAGGTAGCCGTCCTTCGGTCCCCCCTTCAGGATGCGCAGCACGTTGAACTGCTGATCGGAGATGCCCTCGGGCTCGAAGACCCCCTTGTCCAGGAGGCGGGTCAGGTATTCCCGCCCCAGGAGGAGGGCCAGGGCCACCTCCTGGCCCGGCTCGAAGGGCTTGGTGATCTGGAGTTCCTCTCGAAGGTGCATGGTCCCGCTCCCGCCCGGACAGGATCGCACGAATTTCCGAAAAAGGTGTTGCAACTTCTTAAAAGCGGCCTAGACTTCATTGCATGGTGAAACACCTAATCCCTGGAGGTTCCATGCGACACCCCTTCCGCGTTCTCCTGGCCGCCCTCGCGCTGGCGGCCCTTCCCGCCTCTGCCCAGGACGTCTACAAGATCGATCCCGTCCACAGCCAGGTGGCCTTCCAGATCCGCCACTTCGTCTCCAAGGTGAGCGGCCGGTTCGCCAAGTTCTCCGGCGAGATCCGGGTGGACACCAAGGACATCACCAAGTCCTCGGTGGAGGTCACCATCGACGCCGCCAGCATCAACACCGACAACCAGACGCGGGACAACCATCTGAAGAGCCCCGACTTCTTCGACGTGGCGAAGTTCCCCACCATCACCTTCAAGAGCACGGCCGTGAAGGAAGTGGCCAAGGGCAAGCTGGAGATCACGGGCGACTTCACCCTGCATGGGGTCACCAAGCAGATCACGTTCCCCATCACCAACGCGGGCACGGCCAAGGGCATGCAGCCCGGCAGCGTGGTGGCGGGCTTCACGGACGGCGCGCTCACCATCAACCGCAACGACTACGGCATCAAGACCTTCCCCGGCGTGCTGGGCGACGACGTGGCGATCTCGCTGGATGTCGAGGCCGACAAGGTGTCCAAGTAAAGGAGGCGGCCATGAGTGAGGGGTATCCCAGGATCGCGGCCAAGGCCCCGGCCGTGCTGGATCTGGAGCCGGGCACCTACTGGTGGTGCGCCTGCGGCCTGAGCGCGAAGCAGCCCTTCTGCGACGGCGCCCACAAGGTCTGCGACCTCCGGCCCATGAAGGTGGAGATTGGCGAGGCCGGGAAGCAGGCCCTCTGCCAGTGCAAGCACACGAAGACGGCCCCCTTCTGCGACGGGAGCCACTGCAACCTCTGAGCCGGGCGGGCCGGAAGCCGTCAGGGCGCTGGCCGGAGATCCCGGACGTGATGGGGGGCACGGGGTTTACCCGGGCCCCCTGTCTGCGTTTCGGGCTAAACTGGCCCCTCATGCGAGCGCGCCCATGAACCATCCCCAGTCCCCCGAGACTTCCCCGGAACCCCTGGCCCCGGGACAGCGCCTGCCGGAGAGCGAGCGCAAGGAGTTCAGCCCGGAGGCCCTGGCCGAGATCCAGGCCATCATGGCCAAGTACCCCGACAAGCTGGCGGCCACCCTGCCGGCCCTGCACATCGCCCAGCGCGAGTTCGGCTTCGTGAGCCTCTCGGCGATGAAGGCCGTGGCCCGGGCCATCGGCATTCCCGAGGGTCACGTCTTCGGCGTGGCGACCTTCTACACGATGTACCAGAAGGCCCCTGTCGGTAAGTTCCACCTCCAGGTCTGCACGAACATCAGCTGCGCCCTGCGCGGCGCGGCCCAGCTGCTGGAGAAGGTCTGCGAGAAGGCCGGCGTGCAGCCCGGGCACGGTCCCAGCCCCGACGGCCTGTGGAGCGTGGAAGAGGTGGAGTGCCTGGCCGGCTGCGGCGTGGGCCCCTGCGTCCAGGTGAACCACGACGTCTACGACGAGCTGGTGGACGAGAAGAAGCTGATCGAAGTCATGGAAGCCTGCAAGCGGGGCGAGTACCGCCCCTGGGCGCAGTGAGGGGGTTAGGACATGGCCGCCATCCGCACCAAGCATGACCCCCAGCTCTACACCTTCCCGGGCTTCGGCACCGAGAAGTTCCCGAACCTGATGCTCCGGGGTGCCGGCGACCTGGACAACTGGCACCTCAAGGTCTACGAGCAGAAGCACGAGGGCTACGTGGCCATGAAGAAGGCCCTGAAGATGGAGCCCGTGGCGGTGACCGAGGAGGTGAAGACCTCGGGTCTGCGTGGCCGCGGCGGCGCGGGTTTCCCGGCGGGCCTGAAGTGGTCCTTCATGCCCAAGGACACGGCGGAGCGGAAGTTCACCCGCTACCTGGTGTGCAACGGCGACGAGGGCGAGCCGGGCACCTTCAAGGACCGCGCCATCCTCGAGTACAACCCGCACCAGCTCGTCGAGGGCATGATCATCGGCGGCTGGGCCATGCAGTGCCAGCTGGGCTTCGTCTACATCCGCGGGGAGTTCCTCTGGCTCATCGAGAAGCTGGAGGCGGCCATCCAGCAGGCCCGCGAGGCCGGCTACCTCGGGAAGAACATCCTGGGTACGGGCTGGGACTACGACATCATCGTCCACCGCGGCGCAGGCGCCTACATCTGCGGCGAGGAGACGGCCCTCCTGAACTCGCTGGAGGGCCGCCGCGGCGAGCCCCGCGTGAAGCCGCCCTTCCCGGCCGCCAAGGGCGCCTTCGGCCAGCCCACCACCATCAACAACGTGGAGACCCTGGCGGCCGTGCCCCCCATCCTCCGCATGGGCGGGGCCGAGTACGCCAAGATCGGCTCCCCGAAGAACAGCGGCACCCGCATCTTCGGCGTGAGCGGCCATGTGAAGCGCCCCGGCCTCTACGAGCTGCCCATGGGCACGCCGCTGAACTTCCTCGTCGAGGAGCTGGCGGGCGGCACCGGCACGGGCCGGAAGATCAAGGCCATCATCCCCGGTGGCTCCAGTTGCCCCATGCTGGACGAGAAGGATTTCGACGTCCCCATGGACTTCGACAACCTGAAGGCCCGGGGGTCCATGGGCGGATCCGGTGGCGTCATCGTCATGGACGAGGACACCTGCATCGTGCAGGCCACCCTGCGCCTCATCCGGTTCTACGCCCACGAGAGCTGCGGCCAGTGCACGCCCTGCCGCGAAGGGTGCAACTGGATGGAGATGGTCCTCTATCGCATCGAGCACGGCGAGGGCCGCATGGAGGACCTGGATCTCCTCGCCGGCCTCACGCCGCGCATCGGCCTGCGGACCCTCTGCCCCCTGGGCGATGCCGCCTGCGGGCCCATGGACTCGGCCCTGCAGAAGTTCCGGCACGAGTTTGAGCATCACATCACCCACAAGACCTGCTACGCCAAGGGTTCGCGGCTGCTGTCACAGGTCGGGGCGCACTAGGGCCTTCGGCTTTCCCATCACGATCTGCGGGCGCCTCTGGCGCCCGCTGTCATCTCGTGCCGGAGGGCTCAGGGGGTGACCAGGTCCGGGCGGGGCAGGGCCCGCTTGAAGCCGCTCTTCTCCGGCCAGCCGCACTCGACGATGCGCAGGCAGGCCTGGGCGATGCTCTCCACCCGCTGCCGTTCGTTGTTGAACACGGCGTCGTACCACCGGGGGGAGGTGATGTCCGCATGCAGGCATTCGCTGATGAACTTCTCCCGGAGTTTCGACTGCCGCCGGACCAGTTCCTCCGCCTCGGGCAGGGGCATCTCGAGGCGCCGGGCGATGGTCCGCACGCGGAAATCGAAGCCCCCCACCAGCCGGAAATGGAAGCAGTTCGTCAGGTCCTGGCAGGCGACGGCCCCGCCCCGGCCCACGATGATCGCGCAGCCCGCCATGGCGATCTGGACGAGATGCTTCACCACCTTCGCGTAGGCATCGTCGTGGGTGAGGAAGCCGAAGTGGGCCCTGAGCACATCCTGGGCGTGGCTCTCGTTCCCCAGGTGGGTCAGCAGGTCCCGGGAGACCTGTTCATTCGAGGCCACGCGGTCCACGAGGGCCTTGTCGAAGACGGTCCAGGGCAGTCCAGACACCTCGGTCAGGAGGTCCTTCAGATGGAGGGCCAGGGGATAGCCCTCGCACCCGAACTCCCGGGAGAGCGTGATGGAGGGCAGGATCAACGGCTTGGGAGGGTGGGCGAGGCGCTCCTGCAGCTCGGTCCACGCGCACTCGCGCTGCTCGATGGTCGGCACCAGGGATGCGAGGGGCTTGGACATGCCGCCTCCGGCTTCCGGGCAGCCCTGCACGAACGACTGCCAGTTGGAAAATAGGGTCTTCCGTGCCGCGAGCAAGGGTCCCGGGCATGGCGGATCTTCGCAGGCGTTGAGTGCATCCTGGCACGCGGTGCGGGGGCCCTTCGGAGCGGAACGAGAACGGGCCTACCCTGGGGGATGCGCATCCTGGCCACCCTCCTCCTTGCAGCGGCCCTCCAGGCCCAGTCCCCATTCCTGGTCCCGCCCTACCTGCAGCTGGGCGACGCGCCCTTGCCGGCGGCGCGGGAGTGCATGGATCTCCTGTGGCAGGCGGAGGACCGGGAGGCGGCCTGGTCCGTGGAGATCCGCGGCCCGGAGGGCTGGATCCCCCAGGCCGAGCCCGCCTTCCGCCGCATGGCCGCCCCGCCCCTGCCGCCCCACCGGATGTACCGCGCCGCGCTGCGGGGCCTTGTGCCCGGGGCGCGCGTGCCCTACCGGGTGAGGTGCAACGGCGCCGTGGTCTTCGAGGCGGAGGCCCAGGTCCGGAAACCGGGGGCCCATCGGTTCCTGGTGACCGGCGATGCGGCTGAGGGCACGCCCGAGCAGGCGGCCATCGCCGGGGCCATGGCGGCACAGCATCCGGACTTCGTGTTCCTGGTGGGGGACCTGGTATACGGCCGGGGCCGGGCGGTGGAATACCGGGCGCGGTTCTTCCCGGTCTACAACGCCGGGGCGGCGGCGCTGATGCGCCGGGTGCCCTTCCTGGGGGTGCCCGGCAACCATGACGTGCCCTGGGATCTCCAGCGGTGGCCGGATACCCTGGCCTACTTCTCCGAGTGGTCCCTGCCCCTCGACGGGCCGGCCCTCCGGCCGGGCGATCCCAGCGCCGCGCCCGCCCTCCCGGGCCTGCACGACGCCGTGCTGGCGGCGGCGGGCCCGGCCTATCCGCGCATGGCCAGCTACAGCTTCGAGTACGGCGGCGTGCACTGGACGGTGCTGGATTCCAACGCCTACGCGGACTGGGACAGCCCGGCCCTGAAGGGCTGGCTGGAAGCGGACCTGAAGGCCGCGCAGGGGGCTGCCTGGCGTGTGGTGGCGCTGCACCACCCCCTCTTCCAGAGCTCGCGCAGCCACTTCGAGGACCAGTGGATGCGCCCCGTCAGTCCCATCCTCGAGAAGTACGGCGTGGACCTGGTGTTCGCGGGCCATGTCCACAACTACCAGCGGACAGCGCCGCTGCGCTTCGTGCCCACCAAGGTGGGGCGCCGCGGCGAGCCGGTGGAAGGCCGCTTCGCGGTGGACGCGGCCTTCGATGGGAAGACGGTGACCCGGGCCCACGGGATCATCCACATCGTCACGGGGGCCGGCGGGGCTCACCTCTACGACAAGGCGCAGGGCGCGGACCGGGCCTCCTGGCGGCCCTGGACCCGCGCCTTCGTCTCCGACCGGCACTCCTTCACCGAAGTGGACGTGGATGGCCGCACCCTGCGCCTGCGCCAGCTCGACGCCGGAGGGCGGGAACTGGATGCCATCACGCTGACGAAGTGACCTTCCCGAACGGGTTCTTCAGGGGGAAGGAACCAAATCGAACTTCTGCCAGACACAGGACCTGACCAGCGTCGCAAAGGCCGCTTCGAAGGGCCGGGCCTCCGGGGCGGGGATCAGCATGACGATCTGGATGACGCCCTGGGGGGCCACGACATACCCGATCCATCCAGAGTGCCCGTGGCGGTCACCCCGGAAGGAATGGACGGAGACCTTCATGCCCCAGAGGGTCGAGAGGTCCGGGTGGGTCTGGAGGATGGCCTGGGGATTAGCCGCCCTGAAGCGGGCGAGTTCGGTCTCCACGAATCCGGCGGCATTCGTCGCGTCTGCGAAGTAGTTCGTGTAGGCAATGGGCGGCGGGTCCGAGGCCGCAGCGGGACGGAAGATTGCCCGGGGGGCGCCGGGCAGATCTCCTTTCCCATCGAAGATCCAGCCAGGCGGCGCGGTCAGGAGGTAGGAATGCCCGGCGGCCGGGAAGAGGGCGGATCGTCCCGAGACGGCGCCGAGGCTGTTCGTCTGGGCGAGGCCCGGAAGGGCGCAGGAGACCAGGGCGGTGCAGGCGGCCAGCCGGAGGGGTTCCCGCACGGGGCGTCAGCGCCCGAAGGTCATGGAGTAGGTCAGGGGCTTGGGAATGCGGGGGCTGGTCACGGTCACGGAGAGGGTGAGGGTCTTCCCGTCGGGGCTCAGGCGCCAGATGTTCGTGCGGGCGCCCTCGTCGTTCCGGAAGGTCTGGGTGATCTGGCCCTGGCCCAGGTGGGCGGCCACCTGGAACTTGTCCCCGTCTTCGCGGGTCCAGGGGGCTTCCTGCCCGCTGGCGGGCATGAGGATGGGGTTCCGGTCATCCAGCTTCACCGACACCTGCTGGGGGGTGATGGCGAGGGTGACCTTCTGGTAGGCCGGGTTCACGTTGGCCAGCTTGTGCCGGGCGATGGGCCGCGTGATGAAGTTCATGCTGGCGGTGCAGGCCTGGATGGCGGCCGGGATGTCGTCCACCCGGGTCCGGTGCCACAGCCCGTCCATGCCGGGCTCCTGGGCGGAGAGTGAGAGGGCCACGAGGGCGGGGAGGACGAGGGACTTCGCCAGTCGCATGGAGGCTCCGATGGGGATGGTGGTCCCAACCATAGCATCGGATCCCGGAGAAAGGGCCCCGTCCGGGGCCCTTTCTCCGGGTAGGTCCGGCGGACTACCCGATGGTCGCCACCATCACGGCCTTGATGGTGTGCATGCGGTTCTCGGCCTCGTCGAAGACGACGCTGTGGCGGCTGCGGAACACCTCGTCGGTGACTTCGCGGATGTCGTGGCCCTTCTCCTTCATCTCCTTGGCCAGCTTGGTCTCGAAGTCGTGGAAGGCGGGCAGGCAGTGGAGGAACTTCACGTCGGGGTTGCCGGTCTTCCGGATCATGTCCATGGTGACCTTGAAGGGCGTGAGCAGCTTCACGCGCTCGGGGATCTGGTCCTCCTCGCCCATGCTGGCCCAGACATCGGTGTAGAGCACGTCCGCGCCCTTCACGGCGGCGTCCACGTCGTCGGTGACCTCGATGACGGCGCCGGTCTCCTCGGCGGCCTTGCGGGCGGCCTCCAGCACCTTCGGATCCGGCGACAGGGCCTTGGGGCCCAGGGCCACCATGTGCATGCCGGTCTTGGCGGCGCCGTACATGAGGGCGTAGCTCATGTTGTTGCGGATGTCGCCGCAGAAGACGAGCTTCACCTTGTTCAGGGGCTTGGCCACGTGCTCCTCGATGGTGAGGAAGTCAGCCAGGATCTGCGTGGGGTGGTCGGTGTCCGTGAGGCCGTTCCACACGGGCACGCCGCTGTGCTTCGCCAGGGCCTCCACCACCTCCTGCTTGTAGCCGCGGTACTCGATGCCGTCGTAGAACCGGCCCAGCACCTTGGCGCTGTCCTCGATGCTCTCCTTCTTGCCCACCTGGGAGCTGGCGGAATCGAGGAAGGTGACGTGGGCGCCCTCCTCCAGCGCGCCGACCTCGAAGGCGCAGCGGGTGCGGGTGCTGGTCTTCTCGAAGAGCAGGACGATGTTCTTGCCCTTGAGGGTCTCGCCGTGGAGGCCCATGCGCTTCTTGGCCTTCAGGTCCCGGGACAGGTCCAGGAGGTAGCGCACCTCCAGCGGAGTGAAGTCCATCAGGGTGAGAAAGCTGCGTCCCTTGAGGTTGACGGCCATGGAGACCTCCCAAACGTGGCTGACAAAGGGTACCCGTTGGGCGGGAATGGGAACAAGGAGAAGGCTTCGCGGGCAGGTTCGGGTTGACGAAGTGTCGGGGGGGAACCCCCTTCCGGAGGGCGCGATCCGGACGTATAGTTCAGGCCACGTTCCCCAACCCACCCACAGGCCCCTTGGGCAGGAGGCAGGCATGCGGCCACTGAAGCAGCTGATCGGCGGGAAGAAACCCCTCGTCTCGGTGGGGCCGGACGACACGGTCTTCACGGCGCTGACCCTGCTGGCCCAGCACGACATCGGCGCCCTGGTGGTGCTGGCCGGCGGGCGGCTCGTGGGGATCTTCTCGGAGCGGGACTACGCCCGGAAGATCGTCCTCAAGGGCAAGACCTCCAGGGACACGCCCGTGCGGGAGATCATGAGCGAGAAGGTGTGCTGCGTGACGCTCGAAGAGACGGTCGAGGAGTGCATGGCCCTCATGACGGAACAGCGGGTCCGCCACCTGCCCGTGATCGGCGAGGGCGATCGGGTGATCGGCATCCTCTCCATCGGCGATCTGGTGAAGGAGACCATCTCCGACCAGCAGTTCACCATCGACCAGCTGGTGACCTACATCCAGAACTGATCAGCGGCTCAGCCGCTTCAGGGCGATGGTCAGGTACTCCACCGGGGCGGGGAGGAGGCCGGCGTCTGCCACCTCGTTCTGCCCTTCCTGGGACAGCAGGAGGTGGATCAGCTCGTTGACGGGCGCAGGCACTGCCGCGCCAGGAGCCCGGTTGAGGTAGGCGTAGAACAGGCGGGTCATGGGGTAGCGGCTGGTGGTCACCATCTCCTGGGTGGGGTAGCGGGCTTCGGTCCCGTCGTAGGGCACCACCGGCAGGATCTTGACCGCGTTGTTCCAGCAGATCAGGGGGCCGTAGCCGATCCCGGCGGCGTTGGTGGCGATGGCCTCCGTCAGGGACTCGTAGTCTTCCCGTTCCTGGATGCCGTCCCGGAACTCGCCATTCTGGAGGGCCATCTCCTTGAAGGAGGAACGCACGGCCGACCCTTCGCCCCGGGAGAAGGGATCGATGCGCCGCTTGGCCAGCTCGCCCCGGACGCTCAGGTCCCCCCAGGTGGCCGCAGGCTCCTTGGCGCCGCCCTTGCGCGTCCGGGAATAGACGGCGTCCAGCTGCTCCATGGTGATGGCGGAGAGGGGATTGCTCTTGTTGACGAACACGATGTTGGCGTCCATCCCCACCGGCATGCGCATGGGCATGTAGCCGTACTTGTCGCGGAAGGCCTTCATCTCCGCAGGAGACAGCTCCCGGGCCATGATCACCAGGGGCGCCTTCCCGTCGATCAGCTGCTTGGCGGCCTCGCCGCTGAGCTGGAGGTGGAAGATCGGGTTCGAGTCGGCGTGGTATCTCCGGAAGCCCCGGCGCCATTCGTCGCTCACGTCCTGGAGCGTGTCGGTGCAGGGAATGTCCAGGGGGCCCTTGATGGCGGCCGCGGGCTGGTAGTGGGGCAGTCGGTCGGAGACCTGGGCGCGGACCTGGTAGGCCTGCGCGGCGAGCCGGGGGGCGAAGGGGAGCCCTGCAGCCAGGCAGAGCGCCAAGACTCTCGGTTTGAACGTGCACCTCATGAGGTTCCTCCTGACTGCCTGGTTTCGAGTTTGAGCCCCGGAGATCACATAGAGGAGGTTGTTGTGATCTTTGGCACCAAATTGGACCCTAAGATCGCCTTTGGATCAAGGGCGGAGTACGATGCCAGGGGCGGAAGCCCCCGATCCCCGTGGGAGGATCCATGAGACGCGAGTACCTCCTGGTGTTGGGCCTCCTGGCGGGCACGGGGTGGGTCCACGCCCGGGCCCTGGGGGAGGATCCGAAGCACCCCCTTCCGCCCAGGCACGCCAAGGCCGGGGTGATCTGCCACGACTGCCACCAGAAGGAGAAGCCCACCACGGCGCCCGTGCCGGACGAGTCCTGCATGGCCTGCCACGGGGATCTCAAGGCCATGGCCGAGCTGACCAAGCAGCTGCCGGCAAATCCCCACGCCCCGCCGCCTGCCCCCCATCCAGGCCCCTTCACCTGCCCCGAGTGCCACCGGCAGCACAAGGCGTCCGCCGTGAAGTGCCTGGAATGCCACCCCACCTTCAAGTTCACCGATCCTGCGAGGGCCTCATGACGCGTGTGCACCTGGCCGCTCTCGGGCTTGCCGGCCTCCTGGGGATTCCCTCGGGGGCCCGGGCGGCCGAGGCGAAGCGACCCCTCCCTCCCTGGCACGAGAAGGCGGGGGTGATCTGCCACGACTGCCACCAGAAGGAGAAGCCCACCAGCGCCGCGGTGGCGGACGAGTCCTGCATGGTCTGCCACGGGGACTACCCGGCCATGGCCGAGCTCACCAAGCACCTGCCGGTGAATCCCCACGCGCCGCCGAAGCCGCCCCACGCGGGCCCCTTCGCCTGCCCGGAGTGCCACCACCAGCACAAGCCGGCAGTGGTGAAGTGCCTGGAGTGCCACCCGGACTTCAAGCTGAAGCCCAGGTAGCACCAGCGTCAGCGGGGATCAGCCCTTCTTGGGAGCCAGCGAGGCCCGCCAGGCGGCGAGGAGCTTCGCCTCCTGCGCGGCGTCGGGGCCGGCAAGTCGGGTGCGGCCCTTCTCGAGCTTCTCCTGGGCCTGGTACCAGGCCAGGGTGTCCTTCACGGTCTCCTCCACGGGGCGGAAGCGGAGTCCGGCCTTGAGGGCCCTGGCGTTGCTCCAGGTATGGAAGCCCTTGGTGTCGCCCGCATATGGCGCCCAGATGGGGAACTCCACGTCCTTCTGCTGCGAGATGAAGGGCTCTGGGATCCAGACCGGCTTCGCATCGGCGGCGCCCGCCTTCCGGCAGGCCTCCACCACGCGGCCCCAGGCCATGCGCTTCTCGGGCCCGCAGGCGTTGAAGGTGCCCACCGTGCCCTGCTCCACGAGGCGCACCAGCCACTCGCCCAGGTCGCGCACATCGATGACCTCCACTGGATCCTCGGGGGCTCCGGGCACGGCGATCTCGCCGCCCCGGGCGAAGCGCACGGGCCAGTAGGTGAAACGGCCTGAGGGGTCATCGGGCCCCACGATGTAGCCGGGGCGGATGATGGTCGCGCGGCCGGGCATGGCCTTCTCGGCGGCCTGCTCGCAGAGGGCCTTGAGGGCGCCGTAGTACTCGTACTGCTTGCCCATGGTCTCCAGCGTGGGGTCGGCCATGGTGGCCAGGGGCGCGTCCTCGGTGCCGTTCTCGGGATTGGGCTCCTTGTAGGCGCTGATGCTGGAGATGTAGAGGTACTGCCTGGTGCGGGGCGCCAGCAGGGCTGCGGAGGCCCCGACCATGCGCGGGTAGTAGCCGCTGTTGTCGATGACGGCGTCCCAGGTGCCCGTCTCCAGGGCCTTCAGGCCCTCGCCCTTCTTGGGGTCGCGGTCGCCGTGCAGCTTCTCCACGCCGGGGTAGAGGTCGGGCCGCGTCTTCCCGCGGTTGAACATGGTCACGTGGTGGCCGCGGGCCTGGGCGGCCTCGATGGTGGCGGGCCCCAGGAAGCCTGTGCCCCCCAGGATGAGGATGCGCTTGGGGGCGGACTTGGCGGGGGCGGCCTGGAGGTCGAGGCCCGTGGCGGCCAGGGCGGCGGCCGTGGCGGACCACTGGAGGAACTCGCGGCGGGAGACGGTCATGGGGACCTCCGGAATCGGGTGGGAAAAGAAAGCCTCGTGAAATTATGTATACTCCCTTGAGCTTCGCAATCTCTTTCCCAGGATCGTCCATGAGCGCCTCCCCCTCCGGCCCCGCGCGGCTCCTCCGCCGCCTCGTGCTCCTCGAACCGGGGGAGGGCCCCGTGCTCGCCGCCGCCACGGCCAACTTCGCCTGCCTGTTCGGGGGCTACTACCTGCTGAGGCCGGTGCGGGAGGCCTTCGGCATCGCCCGGGGCGCCGACAAGCTGCCCTGGCTGATGACCGGCACGCTGCTGGCCATGCTGCTCGTGAACCCGGCCTTCGCCGCCCTCGTGTCCCGCTTCCCGCGCCGACGGTTCATCCCCTGGACCACCCGCTTCTTCGCCCTGAACCTCCTGGTATTCGCCGCCCTTTTCCGCTGGCGGACGGGCCATGGCGCGGCCCTGGGCTACGCCTTCTATGTCTGGCTCTCCGTCTTCAATCTCTTCGTGGTGAGCGTGTTCTGGGGCTTCCTCACGGACCTGATGAACGAGGCGCAGGCCAAGCGACTGTTCGGCTTCATTGCCATGGGCGGCACCCTGGGCGCCATCGCCGGGGCCGGCCTCACGGAGGCCCTGAGCCGCGGCCAGGCCTTCGGCTGGCGACTGCCCTTCGCCCTGGGTCCCGGCGGGCTCATGGTCACCTCGGTGATCTTCCTGGAGCTGGCCGCGCAGTGCGCCCTGGCCCTGGCGCGGCGGTTCCACCTGGGCACGGCCGCAGGGGCGCCGGCGGAGCCCGGACCCGGCGCCTGGGAGGGGCTGCGCCTGGTGGCGGGCTCGCGCTACCTGCAGCTCATGGGCGGCTACATGCTGCTCTACACCATCACCTCGACCTTCCTCTACCTGGCCCAGGGCGCCATCGTGGCGCACGCCTTCACCTCGCGGGCCGCGCGCACCGCCGCCTTCGCGCGGCTGGACCTGTGGGCGAACCTGCTGACGCTGGCCGGCCAGCTGCTGCTCACGGGCCGCGTGCTGCAGCGGTTCCGCATGACCGGCATCCTCCTGGTGCTGCCCGCCCTCACGCTGCTGGGTTTCGGCGGCCTCTGGGCCCTGCCCACGTTCGGGATGCTGGCCCTCGTGCAGGTCTCGCGCCGCGGCCTCCACTACGCGCTGGACCGGCCCGCCCGCGAGATCCTCTACATTCCCCTGGGCCCGGAGGAGAAGTACAAGAGCAAGCCGTTCCTCGACACCTTCGTCTACCGCACGGGCGACCTGCTGGGCGTGTGGGCGCCCTCGGCCCTGGCCCTCGTGGCCATCCCCGCCGGGGCTGCCGCCATGGCCGCCTCCGCCGCCTGGTTCGGCACTGCGGCTGCCCTGGGGCGGTGGAACCGGCGGGTGTCGGGGGACGCTCCCCGCGCGTGAAGCCGGGGCCCGAGCGGAAAAATCTGGTCGCGGAAGGCGCGGAATTTCAAGGAAAACACGGAAACAGGCCGGCCACGACCGAACCTGTCTCCTGGAGTGAGATCTTTTCTTCTGAGCTTTCCCGGCTCCTTCCGCGCCTTCCGCGACCAGCCTGTTCTTCCCGAAAGCTGGCTCAGATCCCGTCGGCGATGAGCACGGCGGGCGAGAAGGGCAGGCCCGCCGCCTCGGCGGGGGTCTTCATGCCCCAGAGGGCGAGGCGGTCCGCGTAGGGGGCCCAGAGTTCCGGCTGGGCCTTCACGGCGGCGAGAGGCGGGTGGAGCCACAGGGCTTCGGGCAGGTCGGCCAGCTCCTCCGCCGTGAGGTCCAGGGCTTCGTCCGTCTCCCACAGGAAGCCGCAGCGGGCCGTCTCGCAGGCGGCCCAGAGCTGCAGCACCTCGCTGGGCTCGAAGCTGCTGAAGAGGACGCGGTCCAGGGCCTCGGCGGCCTCGACCGTGGCCAGGGCCTGCTGCCAGCCGGGCTCGCCCTTCAGCTCCACATTGATGAGCTTCGCGGGCAGCTCCAGCACATCGGCCAGTCGCGGCAGGGGCTCGCCGTTCTTCAGGGCCGGCAACTCCGCGGCCTTCATCTGGCGGAGGATTCCGGAACCGTTCGCCGTGCGGGAGAGGTCGTCGTCGTGCAGGACGGCGCACACTCCGTCCCGGGTGGGCTGCACGTCCAGCTCGAAGCCGTCCATGCCGGCCGCTAGCGCGGCCCGGAAGGCCTCCAGGGAGTTCTCCAGGTGCTTCGACGAGAGGCCCCGGTGGCCGAGGATGAGGGGTCGCTTGGACATGGGATCTCCGGGCGGATACCCCGATTCTGACGGAAAAGGTAAGCCCCGGGCGGGATGTGACGATAAGGGGAGTGCCATGGAGCCGCCATGAGCGCCTTGGATCGCCAGAGGGACCCTGAAGGGGACGCGCCGTACCCGGAGCGGGGCGAGGGGACCGGGCCGGCGGGGACGTCCCTGGCCCTCATCCGGAAGCTGGAGGTGCGGGCGGACCGCCTGCTCCGCCTCAACCAGGCCCTCATCCAGCTCAACGGCGCCATCGTGCGCTCGGAGACGCGGGAGCAGCTCTTCGCGGAAGTCTGCCGGATCTCGGTCCAGGTGGGACAGCTCCCGCTGGTCTGGGTGGGGCTGCTGGATGCGGCGAGCCAGGAGGTGGTGCCCGCGGCTGTCTTCGGCCCGGCGAGCCGGTACATCGAGGGGCGCCGCATCCAGGTCGGACCGGAGGGGGCCGAAGGGCAGGGGCTCTTGGCCCGCAGCCTCCGCACCGGCGTGCCGGCCATCGAGCTGGAGCTCCAGGCTGCGGCGCCCACTGAGGACTGGCGGGAATCCACCCGGTTGTACGGCATCACCGCGGCGGCTGTGGTGCCCTTGCGGGAGCAGGACCGGGTCGTCGGGGCGATCTGCCTTTATGCGACCCACCCCGATGCCTTCCGGGCCGAGGCCATGGGGCTGATCGAGCGGCTGGGAGAGGATCTCTCGTACGCGCTGGAACACATGGAGCGGGAGCGGAGGTGGGCCCAGGCAGAGGGCCTGCTCCGCGCCTCCGAGCGGCTGTTCGCCGCGACCCTGGACACCCTCTCCGCCAGCATGTGCATCCTCGACGGGCGGGGGGGCGTTCTGGCCACGAACATGGCCTGGCGGGTGTTCAGGGACGGGGCGAATCCCCTGATCTATGGTGTGGGTCCGGGCGACCGCTACCTCGGGCGCCTGCTTGAGTTCGTTGCGCGGAAGGATGACCTTGCCGCGATGGCTGCGGGGATTATCGAAGTCATCATGGGGTCTCGCAGCACGGTGGTGGGTGAGTATCCCGTGGCGTCCGAGGGCACCACCCGCTGGTACGCGGCGACCGTCACGCGGTTTCAGTGCGAAGGGCTTCAACGGGTCGTCGTGGCCCACCGGGAGATCACGGACCGGAAGGTCGCCGAGGAGCGACTCCGGCACAGCGAAAACCTCTTCCGCCTCATCGCCGAGAACGCCGAGGATCTCATCGGGCTGGCGGATTTCTCGGGGCACGGACTCTACTTCAGCCCCTCCCATGAGACGGTGCTCGGCTACCGGGTGGATGAACTGAAGGGGATGGCTCCCCTCGCCTTCCTGCATCCGGAGGACCGGGACGAGGTGGCCCGCAGCATGAGGAGCATGGACGAGGGTGGGCGGACATCCATCCGGAAGGAAGTTCGGCTCCGGTGCAAGAACGGGACCCTGAAGACCTTCGAGGCCCATTTCGCGGTGATCTCCGAGGGCGGGGACGGGCAGCGGCAGATTCTGGTGGTGGCCCGGGACATCACCTCCCGGCTGGAGGCGGAGCGGGCACGGCAGCGGATGGAAGTCGAGCTCCGCCAGGCCCAGAAGCTGGAGTCCATCGGCCAGCTGGCGGCGGGCATTGCCCACGAGATCAACACCCCGACCCAGTACATCGGGGACAACACCCGGTTCATCCTGGAGTCCCTGGCAGACCTGTTCAGAGCCGTGGATGCGACAGCCTCCCTGCTGAAGGGTCCGATGCCGCCCAGCGAGGGCAGCCTGACAGCTGTCCAGAAGGCCCTGGCGGAAGCGGACCTGGACTACCTCCGGGAGGAACTCCCCAAGGCGGCCGAGCAGTCCCTGGAGGGTGTGGCACGGGTCTCGAAGATCGTGGGGGCCATGAAGGAGTTCTCCCATCCGGGCAGCGAGGAGAAGACCCTGGCCGACCTGAACCGGGCCATCGAGAGCACGGCCACCATCTCCCGGAACGAGTGGAAGTACGTGGCGGACCTCGAAATGGAGCTGGACCCGGGGTTGCCTCCCGTCCCCTGCCACCCGGGCGAGATCAACCAGGTGGTGCTGAACCTCCTCGTGAACGCGGCCCACGCCATCGGCGAGGTGGTGAAGGGGAGCGGGGGCAAGGGGCGCATCGGGATCCGCACCCGCCGGGAGGAGGGCTGGGCCCTGATCCAGGTTGAGGACACTGGCACCGGCATTCCCGAATCGATCCGGAGCCGGATCTTCGATCCCTTCTTCACCACCAAGGGAGTGGGAAAAGGGTCCGGCCAGGGGCTGGCCATCGCCCATTCCGTGGTGGTGGACAAGCATGGCGGGACCATCGAATTCGTTTCGGAGCCCGGCCAGGGGACGGTCTTCATGGTCCGGCTTCCCTTGGCGGACCCGGGGACGAGTCGATGAGGAAGCGCATCCTCTTCGTCGACGACGATGCCCTCGTGCTCAAGGGGCTCGAGCGCTCGCTGCGCTCACTGAGGGGGGATTGGGACATGGCCTTCGTCCAGGAGGGGGCGGAAGCCCTGTCGCGGCTTGACGAGGGGGCCTTCGATGTCGTCGTGTCCGACCTGCAGATGCCCGGGATGAGTGGTGTGGAACTGCTGTCCCGGGTGAAGGCCCGCTACCCGTCTGTCGTCCGGATGGCCCTCTCCGGGCAGGCCGACCGGGAAACGGCGTTCCGATGCCTAGAGGTGGCGCACCAGTACCTGTCGAAGCCCTGCGACCCCGGGCTGCTGAAGGCCCGCATCCGACAGGCAGGCACCTTGGGGAGGGGCCTACCCAGACCTCTCAGCGGGGAACTGGCGGGCCTGACCGATCATCTCCCGGTCCTGCCCCCGGCCTACCAGCGCCTCAAGGTGGCCGCAGATTCGGGCCTTGGCGAGGCGGAGGAACTGGAGCGCGTCCTTGAGGAGCATCCAGAGATGGGGGTGCGGCTCCTCCAGACGGTGAACTCCGGCATCTCCGGGCCTTCGCCGGATGTGCGGGGTCCGAATCAGGCTGCGGCCCGTCTTGGGATGGGCAATGTCCGAGCCCTCATCCTCGCCCATGGGCTTTTTGAACAGATGGGCGACCTCGGGACCCCCTCGCTGATCCGCGAGGCGGTCTGGGCCCATAGCCTCGGAGTGGCCGCTGGCGCCAGGGCGATCATGGAGCTGGAGGGTGTTCCGGGGTGCGAAGCCGACGAGGCCTTTCTCGCCGGCTTGCTGCACGACGCCGGCATCCTCGTCCTGGCCTCCATGTTCGGCCACCGGTACGAGGAGGTGTTGGCGGCGGCCGTCACCGAAGGGGTGGAGGTCGAGGAGGTCGAGCGCCGGACCTTCGGGGCCACCCACTCCGGCGTGGGTGCGCATCTCCTGGGTCTTTGGCGCCTTCCAGAACGGGTGGTGGAGGCGGTGGCCTGGCACCACGGCCCGTCCTGGTCCGGGCAGACGGCCTTCGGGCCGCTCACCGCGGTGCATGCGGCCGATACCATCGGGGCGAAGACCGGGGAACATCCGGTGTTCGAACGTACTTTCGTGGATAATTACCATCTTCTTGTGGTCGGAAAGCAGGATCGCCTTCATGTGTGGCGGGGGGCCCTCAATGGGGCGGTCCCCGGGACGGGGGAGACGCGATGACACGGAAAGTGCTGCTGGTGGATGACGAAGAGAACGTGCTGGCGGGCTACCACAGGGTGCTTCGCCGGCGCTTCGAGATGGACGTGGCGCTGGGCGGACCTCAGGCGCTCCAGGCCATGGAGGGGCACGGTCCCTACGCGGTGCTGGTCGCGGACATGCAGATGCCCGGCATGAACGGCGTGGAACTCCTTCAGAAGGCCCAGGAGCACCACCCGGACACGATCCGCGTCATGCTCACCGGGAACCTCGACCAGCGCACGGCCATGGACGCCATCAACCAGGGGCGCGTCTTCCGGTTCCTCACGAAGCCCTGCACCCCGGAGGAACTGGGCCATGTCCTGGACGCGGGCATTCGCCAGCACACGCTGGAGCAGGCCGAACGGGAACTGCTGGAGCACACCCTCACCGGCAGCCTCAAGGTGCTCACCGAGATCCTCTCCGTGAGCGAGCCAGAGGCTTTCGGGCGGGCCGGCGTGGTCCGGGACCGCGCGCTGTGGATGGCCGAGAAACTGGGCGTGATGGACAGCTGGGAGATAGGCGTGGCGGCCATGATGTCGCCCCTCGGTCTCGTGACGGTTCCGCCCTCTCTCCTGGTCCGGGATCGCGCCGAGGAGGCGCTGAACCCGAAGGAGCGGGAGACCCTCCAGCGAGTGCCGGAATTCGGCGCGAGCCTGCTGGAACGGATCCCCCGGCTGGAAGGGGTAGCCCGGGCGGTCCGGTACCAGCGTCGGCATTACGCGGGGGGTGGCTATCCCCAGGAAGGCCCCGCGGGGGAGGAGATCCCCCTGGCGGCCCGGATCCTCCACGTGCTTTCCGATTTCGTCGATATCGAGGAGCGTCGAGGATCCCGGGTCGTGGCCCTTGAGCACCTGAAGCTTCGCAAGGGGTGGTACGACCCGCAGATTCTCGCCCTGCTGGAACAGTTCTGCGGCCAGGTTCCCGAGGCCCCGGCTCAGGGGCCGCGCCTGCTGCCTGTCGGGGCCCTGGAGGCGGGGATGCTCCTCGCGGCGGACGTCAAGACGCGGATGGGGATGCTGGTCGTCTGCGGGGGGACCCGGTTGCTGCCCTCCCACGTGGAGAAGCTCCAGAACTTTGCCAAGCTCATCGGCCTGGAGGAACCGATCCAGGTCATGGGGGAGGGCTGACCGGGCCTTCCGTCAGACCACCTTCCCCGGGTTGAAGATCCCGTCCGGATCCAGGGCCAGCTTGAGGGCCCGCAGAGTCTCGATGTGCCCGGGCTCGGAGAGGGCGAGGAAGGCGTCGCGCTTGGCGAGGCCGATGCCGTGCTCGCCGCTGAGGGTGCCACCGAGTTCCACGGCCAGGCGGAAGAGGGTTCCGAGCTGGGCCTCCAGCTCCTCGCGCGGCGTCTCGCCGGCGGCCAGCAGGTTCACGTGCAGGTTGCCGTCGCCCAGGTGGCCGTAGCTGACGGAGGGGATGCCGCTGGCCTCCAGGCGCTCGAAGAACTCGCGCAGACGGCTGCGGGGCACGACGATGTCCTCGCTCACCTTCTTGGGGTAGCGCTCCTTGAGGAAGGCGCTGGTGACGCGGCGCACGGCCCAGATGGCGTTCCGCTGGCGGCTGTCGGAGGCGATCTCCAGGCCCTCGGCCACGGGACCCAGGAGGTCGGCGAGGGCCTCGAGGAAGTCGTCCGAGGTGCAGCCCCGCTCGTCGAATTCGAGGATGGCCAGGGCCTCGCCCGGCAGGCGGCGGGCCTCCTCGGGACCGTGGGCGCGCAGATCTGCCAGCACCGCGGGGTCGAAGAACTCGAAGGCGGAGGGCAGGAAGCCCGCGGCCGAGAGGCGGCCCGGCAGGTCCAGCAGGTCCATCCAGCGCTTCACGGGCAGCAGCAGGGTGGCGTACTCGCGCGGCATGGGCGTGAGGCGGAGGGTGGCACCCAGGATGAGGCCGAAGATCCCCTCGCTGCCGACCAGCAGCTGGCCGAGGCTGGGGCCCGTGTTGGCCTTCACGCTGCGGATGCCGAAGTGGTGGATCTCGCCATCGGCCAGGAGCGCCTCGATGCCCAGCACCCAGTGGCGCGTCATGCCGTACTTGCAGGCGTTGGGGCCGCCGGCGTTCGTGGCCAGGGTGCCGCCCAGGGCGCAGCTCTCCCAGGAGTTGGGATCGGGCGGGTAGAAGAAGCCCGCCTCGGCCGCCGCGGCCTTCACGTCGCGCAGGAGGGCGCTGGCGGGGGCTGTGAGGCTGAGGTCCTGGGGGGAGACCTGGATGGATCCCGGCCAGGCCGCGAGGTCCACCACCACGGTGCGGTCCGTGGGCACGCAACCGCCGGCCTTGCCCGTGCCGGCGCCCCGGGGCACCAGGCCGAAGCCTTCGGCCTTGGCCAGCCGCACCAGTTCGCGGAGGGCCGCGGGGCCCCGGGGCCTCACCACGGCCAGGGGCGCACATCCCACCACGTGGGATTCGTCGTGGCGGTAGGGTTCCAGGGCCTCGGCGTCCGTGAGGACGGTGGCTTCGGGCAGGCGGCGGAGGGCGTCCATGGCGTGAGGCTCCCGTCCCCAGTGTGACGGCATTTCCTCCCTGCGGTTACCCTGGGGCCCATGTTCCCCAGCCATGGATCGCCCAGCCTGCGGCCCCGGGCCCCGCTGGGCCGCGCCGTGGGCGCGGCGGTGCCTTGGCTGGTGCTGGCTGTGGGGTTGGCGGCCACGGCCTGGGCCTGGTCGACGATCTCCGTCCAGGAGGTGAGCTACCAGCAGGCGCGGCTGGAGGGGGCCCTGGCCCAGACCCGGGAGGGCGTGGAGCACGCCGTGGAGGAGCAGGCACGGCTGCTGCGGGGGGCCCAGGGGCTCGCCAGCGGCCGCCCCCGGCTGGCCGCGGAAGACTGGCGGGCCTTCGTGTCCAGCCTGGACCTGGGCCGATACTCCCCGGCCACGCGGCTGATGGGCTACTGCCCCCGGGCCTGCCTCGAGGGCACCCGGGGGAGCAGCCCCCTGCTGGAACCCGAGGCTGCCGCGCGGGATCTGGGGCCCGGCGGCGGCCGCTTGATGGCGGATCCCGAGTTCCAGGCGGCCGTGGCTCGCGCCCGGGACCGCGGGGAGCTGGCCGTGTCGGGCCGCCTCCAGGGGTTCGACCCGGGTGCCTCGGTCATCGCCCTCGTGTTGCCGGTGTTCCGGGATTTCTCGGCCCCGGATGATGCCACGGCCCGTAGGGCCACCTTCCAGGGGGCCGTGGTGTGCGTCGCGGAGGCCTCGCAGATGTTCCGGCCCCTGTTCGGGGCCAGCCCCATCGCGGGACTGGACGTGGAGATCTACGGAGATCCGGGCTGCGGCGCCGGCACGCTCCTCTACGACCGGGATCTCTGCGTGGCCCAGGGCGGCCTTCCCATGGCCCAGCGTCCCGGGGCGCGGCGCATTCCGCTGAGGCTGGGGGGGCGGCGCTGGGAGCTGGTGGCGGGCTTCGTCCCGGAAGCGAAAGCCTCCCGGGTGGACCGGCCCCGCCTGATGGCCCTCGGCGGCGCAGCGGCCAGCCTTCTCGCCTTCGCTGTGACCCTGGTGCTCTCCCGGTCGAGGCGTCGTTCCCTGGCGCTGGCCCACCGGCTCCAGGAGAGCGAGGCGCGCTTCCGTTCCCTGGCCGACACCGCCTCCTGCGCCATCTTCACCTTCTCTGAGGTCATCGAGTACATGAACGCCACCGGGGCGAAGATGACGGGCTATCCGGTGGCCGAGATCCTCGGGCAGCCCCTCTGGAAGCTGGTCCACCCCCTCGACCGGGACTGGATCCGGGGGCGGGCTGCCGCGCGACTCCGGGGCGAGCCGATCCCGTCCCGCTACGAGTTCCGCCTGCTGACGAAGGATGGGGCTACCCGCTGGATCGATTTCACCGCCGGCACAGTCCAGGCCGGGGAGCGGACCTTGGGACTGGGCACCGCCTTCGATGTGACTGACCGCGTGGTGGCCACCGAAGCCCGGGTCGGCATGGAGCGGCAGCTGCTGGAGGCCCAGAAGCTGGAGAGCCTCGGCCTTCTCGCGGGCGGTGTGGCCCACGACTTCAACAACCTGCTGACGGTCATCCAGGGCAACGCCGGCATCCTGCGGGAGATTCCGGATGATCCGGAGAGGGCTGCGGCCTGCCTGCGGAACATCGAGGACACGTGCCGCCGGGCCTCGGACCTCGTGCGGCAGATGCTCGCCTACGCCGGTCGCGGCAGGCTCCATGTGCAGGCCACGAGCCTCAACGAGGTGGTGCAGGAGATTGCCCAGCTGCTGGCCGTCTCCATCCCCAAGTCGGTGGAACTGCGCTTCGAGCTGGCGCCGGGCCTTCCCCCCATCGAGGCCGACACGGCCCAGATGCAGCAGGTGGTCATGAACCTGGTGACCAACGCGGCGGAGGCCATCGGCGAGGCCCTGGGGATCATCACCCTGCGCTCCGGTGAAGAGACGCTCGATGACCACGCCGCCGCCGCGCTGCAGGCCTCGGAGACGCTGAAGCCCGGGCGCTTCGTGTACGTGGAAGTGCAGGACACGGGATCGGGCATGGACGGGGACACCCTGGCCCGGATCTTCGATCCCTTCTTCACCACCAAGTTCACGGGCCGGGGCCTTGGCCTGGCGGCCATGCAGGGCATCGTCCGCGGGCATGGCGGCGCCGTCCGCGTCCACAGCGCCGTGGGGATGGGGACCACCTTCCGGGTCTACTTCCCCGTCCGGGAAGGCATGCCCGATCCGGCCAGCCCCGCCGCACCCCTTCCGGAGGGAGCCTCCTGGCGGGGGGAAGGCCTGGTGCTGGTGGTGGATGACGAGGAGGGCATCCGCGACTTCGTGCAGCACACGCTGGACCGCGCGGGTTTCATGGTCCTGCAGGCCGGAGACGGCCTCGCGGGGCTGGACGCCTTCCGGGAGCACCGGGAGGCCCTCCGGCTCGTCCTGCTGGACCTCACCATGCCGCGGATGGGTGGGGAGGAGGCCCTGCGCGAGATGCGGACCCTGCGCGCGGACATCCCCGCGATCCTGTGGAGCGGCTACGGGGAGCGGGAGGATCCCGGAGCCGCCGCCACCCCTTTCCTCCGCAAGCCCTTCAATGCCCGGGAGCTGCTGGACAAGGTCCGGGAGGCGCTGGGGTGAAGCTCAGGACACCAGGGTGCCCACGGCCTCGCCCTTGACCGCGGCCACCAGGTTGCCGGGCTTGTTCATGTCGAAGACCAGGATGGGCAGGTGGTTGTCCATGCAGAGGGCGATGGCGGAGGCATCCATGACCTTGAGCCCCTTCTCCAGCACCTCCTGGAAGGCGATGCGCTCGAACCGGGTGGCGGAGGGATCCTTCTTGGGGTCGGCGGAATAGACTCCATCGACGTTCGTGGCCTTCATCACCACTTCCGCGTTGATCTCGTTGGCCCTGAGGGCGGCGGCGGTGTCCGTGCTGAAGTAGGGGTTGCCGGTGCCTGCGCCGAAGATGACCACGCGGCCCTTCTCCAGGTGGCGGGTGGCGCGGCGTCGGATGTAGCTCTCGGCCACCTTGGGCATCTCCAGGCCGGACAGGGTGCGGGTGTGGACGCCCTTGGCCTCCAGCGCGTCCTGGAGGGCCAGGGCGTTGATCATGGTGGCCAGCATGCCCATGTGGTCCGCGGTGGTGCGGTCCATGCCCCGGGTGGCCCCGGCCACGCCGCGGAAGATGTTGCCGCCGCCGATGACGAGGCCCACCTCCACGCCCAGGGCGCGGATCTCCTTCACCTGGTCGGCGATCATCGAGACCACGGCGGGGTCGATTCCGTACTTCTGCTCGCCCATCAGGGCTTCGCCGGAGAGCTTCAGGAGGATGCGCGCGAACTTCATGGGGGCTCCAGGCCGGATTCGTGGATAGGGGACTACCTACAAAAGGGGCGGCCGGAACGGCCGCCCCTTTTGTAGCAGGAAAAGGATCCTACTTGGCGGCGGCCACTTCGGCGGCGAAATTCTCGCTGCGCTTCTCCAGGCCCTCGCCCATGATGTACTTCGTGAAGCGGCGGACGCTGAGCTTCTCGCCGATCTCGGCCGTCTTCTGGCTGAGGTACTGCTGCACGGTGAGGTCGGGGTTCATGATGAAGGGCTGTTCGAGGAGGCAGACCTCCTTGAAGATGCTGTTCATCTTGCCCTCGACGATCTTCTCGACGATGTTCTGGGGCTTGCCGGTGGCCAGCGCCTGCTCGGTGGCGATGCGCTTCTCGATGTCGAGGAAGTCCTGCGTGACCTCGTCCTTGGTGACGAAGCGGGGCGCGGGATCCGCGGCGGCGATGTGCATGGCGATCTCCTTCACCATGCGCTGGAAGGCCTCGTTGCGGGCCACGAAGTCGGTCTCCGAGTTCACCTCGACGATCACGCCCACACGGCCGCCGGGGTGGATGTAGGCCTCGACGATGCCCTCGGCGGCGATGCGGTCGGCCTTCTTGGCGGAGGCGGCGAGGCCCTTCTTGCGCAGCCACTCGATGGCGGCTTCCATCTCGCCGTTGTTCTCCTCCAGGGCCTTCTTGCAGTCCATCATGCCGAGGCCGGTCTTCTCGCGCAGCGCCTTCACGTCGTTGGCGGTGAATGCCATGGGATCTCTCCTGGTTCAGTCGGGGTATTCAGAAAAACAGCCATCAGCAGCTGGGCCGCCGATGGCTGAAGGGATGGGGCGGCGTTCCAGGGCGTCTCTCGACTAGCCCTCGGCTTCCATTTTTTCGGCCATCATCTTCTTCATGTCCTCGCTGTCGCCCTTGTCGCGGAAGGACTGGCGGCCCTCGAGGATGGAGTCGGCCACGCGCTCGGAGAAGAGCAGGATGGAGCGGATGGCGTCGTCGTTGGCGGGGATGACGTAGTCCACCATGTCGGGATCGCAGTTGGTGTCCACGATGCCCACCACCTTGATGCCGAGCTTCTTGGCCTCGGTGACGGCGATGTCCTCGCGGTGGGGATCGATGACGAAGATGACGTCAGGCAGGGCGCGCATGTCGCGGATGCCGTGGAAGGAGGCCTCGAGCTTCAGCCGCGTGCGGTTGAGGGTGAGCAGCTCCTTCTTGGAGAGCATGGCGGTGCGGGCGGGATCGGCCAGGGTGGCCTCGATGTCCCGGAACTTCTCCAGGCTCTTCTTGATGGTGGCGAAGTTGGTGAGCATGCCGCCCAGCCAGCGGTTGTTCACGTAGAAGGCGCCGCAGCGGGCGGCCTGCTCGGCGATGAGATCCTGGGCCTGGGGCTTGGTGGCCACGAACAGGAAGTTCTTCCCCTCGCTGGCGGACTTCGTCAGGAAGTTCGCGGCCTGGTTCCAGAGGCGCAGGGTCTTCTGCAGGTCGATGATGTAGATGCTGTTGCGGGCCCCGAAGATGTACTTCTTCATCTTGGGGTTCCAGCGCTTGGTCTGGTGCCCGAAGTGGGCGCCGGCCTCGAGGAGTTCCTTCATCTGGATGGCAGCCATGCTGGCCTCCCTGGTCAAGCGGCGCATGCGGGTGAAGGGCGCCGCGGGTGGGATGGAGGCGGTGGGGTTGGATCCCTCCGCCCGATTCGTCCGCCCTGGGATGGGTCGGACCGGAAAAGCGGAAGGGGGACCCGAGGATCCCCCTTCCAGAGAAACGGACTAGCGCTTGCTGAACTGGAACCGGCGCCGCGCGGCCTTCTGGCCGGGCTTCTTGCGCTCCTTCATGCGGGGGTCGCGGGTCAACAGCCCGGCGCCGCGCAGGAGGGACTTCAGCTGCTCGTTGTAGCCCAGCAGGGCGCGGGAGATGCCCATGCGGATGGCCGAGGCCTGGCCGGCGGGGCCGCCGCCGGTCACGGTGATGATCATGTCGAACTTGCCGTCGAGGTCGGCCAGGACCAGGGGCTGGTGCACCATCATGCGCAGCACGGCGTTGGGGAAGTAGTGCTCCAGCGTGCGGCCGTTGACAGTGATCTTGCCGCTGCCGGGACGCAGGAAGGCGCGCGCCGCAGCGCTCTTGCGGCGGCCGGTTCCGTAGTTCTGGGTCGTGGCCATGGAATCCTCTGCTCTACTTCTGGATGGTCAGGATCTGGGGCTGCTGGGCGCTGTGCTCGTGGTCGGAGCCGGCGTAGACCTTCAGCTTGCGGTACATCGCGCGGCCGAGGGGGCCCTTGGGCAGCATGCCCTTGACGGCGCTCTCGATGATCCGCTCGGGGTAGGTGGCCTGCATCACCTCGGCGCGGGTCTCAACCATGGAGCCGGGCTGGGTGGTGGTGCGGCGGTACATCTTCTGGGTGCCCTTCTTGCCGGTGAGGACGGCCTTGGAGGCGTTGATGACGATCACGTGGTCGCCGGTGTCGAGGAAGGGCGTCCAGGTGGGCTTGTTCTTCCCGGACAGGACCTCGGCCACGGCGCTGCTCAGGCGGCCCACGGGGATGCCGGCGGCGTCCACCAGGAACCACTGGCGGTTCAGATCGTTGGCTTTCGGGAAGTAAGTGCTCATGGCCTGCTCCGGAATCTTGATCGGGCCGCGGGGACACCACGCGCAGGGCGGCGAGTCCGCAGAAGGGAAAGCTTATCGCTGGCGTTCCGGGGGGTCAAGGAAGGATTTCCGCCCTCCCGGACCCGCTCACCCCTGGGCCAGCCGCCAGAGCTCCTGGGCCACGCGGGAGGCGCCCAGGCCGTCCACGAGGGCCATGCCGTCGCGGACCTGCTCCTGCCGGCTGTCCTGCCCCTCGGGGCCCAGCCATCCGGCCAGGGCCTCGGCCGTGGCGACGGGATCCGCCTCGGGGCCCACGCCCAGGTCGAAGCAGCCGTTGGCCAGGGCCAGGTCCGCCAGGATGGCGTGCTGCCGCTCGTTCTGGCCCCAGACAGCCGCGGGGATCCCCATGCAGAGGGCCTCGGCGAGGGTGACGCCGGCGGCGCACCAGAGGGCGTCGAAATCGGGGATGCGCCGGGTGAGGTTGGGCAGGCTGCGGACCACCGTGCAGCCGGGGAAGGGCTCGCCCTCGATGCCGTTGGGCGCCAGCAGGGTGCAGGCGCCCCGCCAGCGGTCCTCGGCGGCGAGGCGCGTCAGCAGATCGAAGGCGCGCTGGGCGAGGTTTGGTCCGTCGCTTCCGCCGAAGGTGACCAGCAGCTTGTGCACCGCGAGCGGCTGCAGGGGCACCCGTTTGGGGCGGAGTTCCAGGGCCGTGCGATCCACCACGATGAAGGAGGAGCCCCGCACCACCCGGCAGGCGCCGGATCGGGTCTCGTAGGGGCGGACCTTGCGGCCATCCACCACCTTCACCGGATGGTCGGGCCAGGTCACGCCCTCCAGGTACGGCTGGAACAGCAGGTCCGCGGTCTCGTGGGCGTCCGTGTCGTCCTCCATCACGGCCACCTTGAGGGGGCGCAGGGCCTGGAGGAAGGCGGTCGAGGTGTCCCACTGGTCCACCAGCACAACCGCGGCGCGGTCGCGCAGGCCCGCCGGGATCGGCGCGTGCGGGTCCTCGCCGAGGTCCACGGCTTCGCAGGGCAGGGCCTGGTCCAGGAAGGGATGCCGTCCGCCGCCGACACGGCGCGCGCGCTCGTCGCCGGAGACGGCGATGCAGGCCTGCCCGCCCAGGGCGCGCCAGGCTTCCTGCAGGGCCAGGGCCCGGGCCACATGGCCCAGCCCGAGACGCAGGTCGGCGTGGACACGGAGGAGCAGCAGGGGGGACATGATCCGGAGAGTGTAGCGGCGCAGGGAATCCCTGGGGAGGGGAGTTGCCCTTGGCGGACGCCCCCAGGGCTGGAATGCTGGGGTACCCCCATCGGAGAGTCCCAATGTCCGCTTCCCCGCTGCTGCCGGCCCCCGGCGCCAAGGCCGCCAAGGTCTGCGGCATCCTCGCCATCGTCTTCGCCCTCACCTGCATCGGGATCCCGGTGGCCCTCGTCCTCGGCATCGTGGCCCTGGTCCAGCACGCCAAGGCGAAGCGGCTGGCCGCGGCCCAGCCGGGGGCCTACGCCCCTGTGCCCGCCACCGGCCTCGTCACGGGGATCATCGGCCTGGCACTGCCGGTGTTCCTGGTCCCCGTGGTGGGCATCGCCAGCGCCATCGCCATCCCGGCCCTGCTGGGGCAGCGTGGCCGGGCCCGGGACAAGGCCGTGGTCTTCAACCTTCAGGCCGCCACCTCGGATCTGGTGGTCGAGTACGATCGGCTGGTGGCGGCTGGCACCCCGCGGGAGGCCATCCCCGGGGCCCTGGAGGCCTTCCTCCGGAACCGCGGCGCCCAGGACCACAGTCCCTGGGCCCCCACCCGCCCGGCCGTTGAGCCCACCCTCTTCCAGATGGAGGGCGCGGACCCCGGGGCCCTCACCCAGGCCGCGGAGGCCCGGGCCGTCGAACCCGGCGTGGCCATCTTCGTCATCGCCCTGCCCGATCCGGCCGCCCACAGGGACGGTTGGCTCGCGGGCGCATCCCGGTTCAAGGAGCCCATGAACGGCCGGATGGTCGCCACCAAGGTCGTGGCCCTGGACTAGGGCCAGGGGTGCCCGTCGGCGAA
>DASVZU010000235.1:0-4684 GCA_036391515.1 Holophagaceae bacterium | reverse complement strand
GCTCGACGGCGCCGACGCCCTGGCCCTGCTCCAGCCCTTCCGGTACGTGACGGTGTTCTACGGCCACATCCACCAGCGGCACCACGTCATGACCGGACACATCGCCCACCACGCCGCCGCGTCGCTCATCTTCCCCCTGCCGGCGCCCGGCTCCCAGCCGAAACGCGTCCCCGTCCCCTGGGACCCCGCGGTCCCCTTCCGGGGCCTGGGCCTCCGCGACCTCGACGCCCGGCCCGGATCGAAGGCCCGGCCCGCGGCCGAGGTCCCCTTCACCGACCTTCCCCTGGTGCAGCCCTGATGCCCGGAGACCCCATGCCCGAGGCCACCCCCGATCCCGACCGCCGGACCTTCCTCCAGAACCTGCTTGGCGGGCTGGCCGCCCTCGCCGTGTCGCGCGCCGCAGAGGCGACGGAGGACCCGGCACCCCCGCCGGCCCCAGCCCCCGTCCAGACCACCGAGACCCGGGCCTCCCTGGGCGCCGGGCAGGTCCGGGACTACCGGAAGCAGGGCAACCTCTTCCTGATGGCCGATGCCGGGGGCATCTACGCCCTGACCTCCATCTGCACCCACCGGGGCTGCAGCGTGCGGTGGGGGGGAGAGGGCTTTGTCTGCCCCTGCCACGGCAGCGAGTACGACCGGCTGGGGACCGTGACCCACGGCCCGGCCCGCCTCCCCCTGCGCCACCTGGCCGTCCAGGAGGCGGAGCCGGGCGGGCCCCTCCTGGTGGATCCCGCCATGACCGTCCCCCCCGGAACCCGGCTGTGAATGCCAGCTTGCGGGCCCCGGGAAGGTGGGCGCACCCTTCCAGCGAGGCCCCGGTACCCGTGCCCGAACCCTCTCCGACGCAGCTCCCCGACGAGGCCCTCATGCAGCGGGTGGCGGCCGGCGATGCGGAGGCGCTACAGCTCCTCCACCAGCGCCATGCCCCCATGGTCTTCCACCGGGCCCGCCGCAGCCTGGACCGGTCCGCCGCGGAGGAGATCACCCAGGAGGTCTTCCTCGCGCTCTGGACCCGGGCGTCCACCTACGACCCCGCCCGGGGCCCCCTGCGGCCCTGGCTCCTCCAGGTCACCCACCACCTCGTCGCCAACGAGCTGCGGGCCCGCTCCCGCCGCCCCCAGGCCGGGCCCGACCTGGTGGAGGATCTCTCGGACCTGTCCGCCTCCCCGGAGGAGGAGGTGTGGCGGGAGTACCGGCGGACGGCCATCCGGGAGGCGCTGCGCGTGCTCCCGCCCTCCCAGCGCCAGGCCCTCGCCCTGGCCTTCTTCGACGAGCTGTCCCACGAGGAGGTCGCCCACCGCCTGCAGGTGCCCCTCGGCACCGCCAAGACCCGCATCCGCGCCGGGCTCCAGAAGCTGAACGCGCACCTCGCGGTGCTGGTGGCCGTGGGGCTCGGGCTGCTGCTGGCCGTGCCCGCGGGCCTCGCGCTCCGGCGCGCGGGCCGGCAGGACCGCGCCCTCGGCATGCTCACCAGCAGCCGCGCGAAGGTCCTGCGGATGGAGCCGTCGCCCCCCGCAGCCGATCCCGAACAGGCCCTCCACGCCGCCTGGCGCAGCGAGCCCGGGAACCCCACGGTGGTCCTCACCCTGGCCCACTTCCCGCCCCCGCCGGCCGGCCACCGCTACGCCGCCTGGATCGCCCAGGACGGCTCCTGGCGGCGGATCGGCACCCTCGCCCCCGATGCCCGGGGCCAGGCCCGCCTCGTGCTCGAGGATCCCCGCTTTGCCCAGGCGCCCGAGGGCCTGTGCGTCACCCGGGACGACGCGAGGGGCCCCGAGGCCGCCATCGTCGCCTGGCCCCGGCGGGACCCCCGCTGATCCGCCGGAACTGGCCGGGGCCCGGCCGCCATGCAAAAATGGACCCCTGGACACCAAGGCCCCTCAGCCTGGCTCGGCTGGTCTTGGTGTCCTGGTGTTTTCGGCTCCCTGTTCCGGGTGACCCATGCGCGAGATGGACAAGGCCTTCGACTTCAGGACCGCCCAGACGCGGTGGTACGAGGTGTGGGAGGCCGCAAGGGCCTTCCAGGCCCAGCCGAAGAGCGACAAGCAGCCCTGGTCCATCGTCATCCCGCCGCCGAACATCACGGGCAACCTGCACATGGGCCACGCCCTGGTGAACACGCTCCACGACGTGCTCACGCGGTTCAAGCGGGCCCAGGGGTTTGATGCGCTGTGGGTGCCGGGCACGGACCACGCCGGCATCGCCACCCAGATGATGGTGGAGCGCCAGCTCAAGGCCGAGGGCACGGACCGCCACAAGCTGGGCCGCGAGGCCTTCGAGGCCCGCATCTGGGCCTGGAAGGAGAAGCACCAGGGCGCCATCGAACACCAACTCCAGCGGCTGGGCTGCTCCGTGGACTGGACCCGCAAGCGCTTCACCCTCGACCCGGCCCTCAACAAGGCCGTGCGCAAGGTCTTCGTGGAGAGCTACAAGGCTGGCCGCATCTACCGCGGGCCCCGCATGATCCAGTGGGATCCCGCCCTGCAGACGGCCCTCAGCGATCTCGAAGTGAAATACGAGGAGCGCAAGGGCAAGCTCTGGCACCTCCGCTACCCCCTGGCGGACGGCAGCGGCGACATCGTGGTGGCCACCACCCGGCCCGAGACCATGCTCGGCGACACGGCCGTGGCCGTGCATCCGGACGACGAGCGCTACCGCGGGATGATCGGGAAGGTGATGAACCATCCCCTCACGGGCCGGCAGATCCCCCTGGTGGCCGACAGCTTCGTGGATCCCGCCTTCGGCACGGGCTGCGTGAAGGTGACGCCGGCCCACGATCCCAGCGACTTCGCCGCGGGCCAGCGCCTGAAGCTGGACAGCATCACCATCATCGGCTTCGACGCGAAGATGACGGCCGCCGCCGGCGCCTACGCGGGCCTGGACCGCTTCGAGGCCCGCAAGCGCGTGGTGGCCGACCTGGAGGCGCAGGGCTTCCTCGTGAAGGTGGAGGACTACGTCCACAAGATCAGCCTCAGCGACCGCAGCGGCGCCGTGCTGGAGCCGCTGGTGAGCGAGCAGTGGTTCATGGACGTGAGGTCGGCCGCCGCCCAGGCGCTCGAGGCCGTCAACAGCGGCGCGATCCAGTTCACGCCCGAGCACCACGTGGCCGTGTGGAACCACTGGCTCACCAACATTCAGGACTGGTGCATCAGCCGCCAGCTGGTGTGGGGCCACCGCATCCCTGCCTGGACCTGCGACGCCTGCGGAAAGCTGCACGTGGAGATGGAGCAGCCCGCAGCCTGCTCCTGCGGCTCGACGCAGCTCACCCAGGACCCGGACACGCTGGATACCTGGTTCAGCTCCGCCCTGTGGCCCTTCAGCGTCTTCGGCTGGCCCGACGAGACGGAGGACCTGAAGCGCTACTACCCCACCAGCGTGCTCATCACGGGCTACGACATCCTCTTCTTCTGGGTGGCGCGCATGGCCATGGCCGGCCTCACCTGGATGAAGGACGTGCCCTTCCGGAAGGTCTACTTCAACAGCCTGGTGCGCGATGCCAGCGGGCAGAAGATGTCCAAGACCAAGGGCAACGTCATCGATCCGCTCGAAGTCATGGAGGAGTTCGGCACGGACGCCCTGCGCTTCGCCCTGGCCATCATGGCCGCCCCCGGCACCGACATCGCCATGAGCCCCGCCCGGCTGGAGGCCAGCCGCAACTTCTGCAACAAGCTCTGGAACGCCTCCCGGTTCGTGCAGATGAACCTGGACGCGTCGATCACGCTGGAGACCCAGCCCGTCTTCGACGAGGCGGAGTACTGGATGATCGGCCGCCTCCGCGAGGAGCTCGCCGCCATCACCGAGGCCATCGAGGCCTTCCGCTTCCACGACGCCGCCGACCGCCTCTACCACCTGGTCTACGACGACTTCTGCGCCACCTACATCGAGCTGGCCAAGGTGCAGCTCCAGAGCGGGACGCAGGCCCAGAAGGCCGCCATCCTCCACTTCCTGGACATCCTGCTCCGCGCCCTGCACCCCTTCGTGCCCTTCGTGACCGAGGAGATCCACGAGGCGGTCATGGCGGAGCGCCTCCCGGCCGGCGAGCCCACACTGCTGGCCCAGCGGGCCTGGCCCGCGGGCGAGTGGATCCTCGACGCGAAGGGTGGCGACCCGGCCCTCATCCCCCGCTTCCAGGAGGTGCTCTCCGCCTGCCTGCGCCTGAAGGCGGAGCACGGCGTGGATCCCGCCAGGCGGGTGGCGGCCTTCTGCACCCTGCTTGAGCTGGAGCCCTTCGGCGAGGCCCTGAAGGCCATCGCCCGGCTGGAGTCGGTCAACTTTACCGGCGCCGATCTCGCCGCGCCCACCCGCGCCGTGGCCGTGGTGGCGGGCGGTGCCGTGGCACTCGAACTCGCGGGCCTCAAGGATCCCGCCGCCGAGAAGGCCAAGCTCGAGAAGGAGCTGGCCAAGCTGGAGAAGGAGCTGGAGCCGCTGCGGTCCCGGCTCGCGGACGAGAGCTTCGTCACCAAGGCCCCCGAGGCCGCCGTGGCCAAGCTGCGCGGCCAGGCTGAAGAGAAGGAGCGGCGCCTCGCCCAGGTGAAGGCCCTGCTGGGATGAGCCGGCGCGCCGTCGGCCCGATCCTCGCGCTGGCGGCCCTGGGCCTGGTCGGCGGCCTGCTCTGGCTGGCTCCCCGGGCGCGGCGGCGGACCCGGCCGCCCCTGGAATCGGCCGCGGTCCTCGCGGAGGCGGC
>DASVZU010000234.1:0-2171 GCA_036391515.1 Holophagaceae bacterium | reverse complement strand
GCGGAGGTCGGATTTGATGGGGGGCGGCAGGGCGTTCTGGCCCAGGGCCTCGGCTAGGTCGCCCAGGCGGGCCATGGGGGTGGCGACCTGCACGGCGAGGCGGCGGATGCGCCAGACGGCGAGCCCCAGGCTCACCAGGGCGAGGGCGACCAGGCTGAGGGCCCGCCGGAGGGCGGGGCCCATGAGATCCTCCTCGGGGATGGCCAGGGCCAGTCGCCACTGGATGCCCGGCAGCCCCTCGAAGGCCTGGACGCGTCCCACCAGGGGCGAGCCCTCGAACCGGAAGGCCAGATCCCCACCCTGGGGCAGGGCCCGGAGGAGCTCGTGGTGCAGGGGCAGGAACCCGTCGCCCAGGGGCCGGAGGAAAGCCTGCCGGCGGACCTCCGGACTGGCGAAGGAGGATTCCTTCGGGAGGATGAGGGCGCGATCCTGGTCGTCCACCACCAGGCAGCGGCTGTGGGGGGTGGGCTGGGCCTCCCAGACGGACTGGGTGAGGTCGTCCAGGAGGAAGTCGAGGGCCGCCACCCCCCGCAGGTCCGGCCCGGGGCCGCGGACCGGGAGGCTGTAGGTGATGCCGGGGTCGTGGGTCGTGAAGAACGTGTAGGCAGCGGTCCAGGCGCCGGATCCCCCCGCGGCGCCCGCCTGGTACCAGGGCCGGGTGCGGGGGTCGTAGGCCATGGGAGTCCAGGCCTCCTGGCTCAGGATGTGCCCTCCCCCGTCCAGGCGCATCCAGCGCACCTCGGCGGAGGTCCCCGCCGGCCGGAGCTCCCGCAGGGACCAGGCGCCCCCCAGTTTCAGGAAGAGCAGGGAGCGCTCGTCGGTCCGGGCCAGGTTCAGGCTCGTGACAGCGCGCTGGGTGGAGAGGAGGGGCATGACGAGGCGGGCGGTGCGCTCGGCCTCCGCCGGATCCAGGGCGTCGGTGGTCCACCAGGACTGGATGACGGTGCCGAGGGCCTGGGCCCGTTCCAGGTCTGCCCGGAGCATGCGGTCCAGGTGCCTCAGGGATTCCGCCGCCCGGAGGTCGGCCTGCTGGCGCAGGGCCTGACGCTGCTCCCACCAGGAGACGCCGAGGATCAGTGCCGTCACGCCGCCCGCCAGGATCAGGAGATCCCGCAGGAGCAGTCGGCGGATGGACATCATCGAGGCGGGGGTCCCTGTGGCGTACCCCCTCCCTGTCGGCGAGGCGGGGTGGAACCCTGAGTTCCGGCTTCCGCTACAGGGCCGCCTTCAGGGCCTCGAAGGCCTGGGGGATGCCCCCGGGGTTCGTGCCGCCGCCCTGGGCGAGGTCCTTTTTGCCGCCCCCGCGACCGCCGAGGGCCGGCAGCATGGCCTTGAAGAGGGCCCCGGCATCCTGGGGCAGGGCCGGGGACACGGAGACCAGGGCGGCCACCTTGCCCTCCGAGACCGACGAGGCGAGGGCGATGACGGCGCCGGGGTGGCGCGTTCGGATCTGGTCCATCAGTTCCCGGAGTGCGTTGCCTTCCAGTCCCTCGACGGCGGCGGTGACGAGCGTGAGGCCCTTGATCTGTTCCACCTGCTCGGCGGAGCCGCCGCCACTGGCGGCCTTCAGCTTGGCTTCCTTCAGCTCGCGCTCCAGCTGGGTGATGCGCTGGTCTCTCGTGGTGAAGACCTCGGGCAGGGCCTCGCGGCCGGTGTTGGCCAGGCGAGAGAGGCCCTGGATCATGGCCTCGTCCGACTGCAGGAGTTCCAGGGCCATGTCGCCCGCCACGGCTTCGATGCGGCGAACGCCGGCGCTGACGGCGCCCTCGGAGAGGATCTTCACCACGCCGATCTCCCCGGTGTTCATCACGTGGGTGCCCCCGCACAGCTCCGTGGAGAAGCCCGGCACCTGGACCACCCGTACCACCTCCCCGTACTTTTCGCCGAAGAGGGCCATGGCGCCGGAGGCCAGGGCCTCTTCGATGTCCATCTCGTTCACGTGCGTCGGAAGGCACTTCAGCGCCTCGCGGGTGGCCAGGCGCTCCACTTCGGCGATCTGCTCGGGCTCCATGGGGGCGAAGTGGGTGAAGTCGAAGCGCAGCCGGGTGTCGTCCACCACGCTGCCGGCCTGCTTGACGTGGGTGCCCAGCACCTCGCGAAGCGCTGCGTGGAGGAGGTGGGTGGCGGTGTGGTGGGCGCGGACCCGGCGGCGGCGGATGGTGTAGACCTGG
>DASVZU010000233.1:0-16956 GCA_036391515.1 Holophagaceae bacterium | reverse complement strand
CGTCGAGGCGGAGGCTGGCGGCGGGCTGGCCCGCGCCGTAGACGATCTCGGATCCGAAGGCGGGCGTGGCGCAGGTGTTGCCCCCGGCGAAGCTGAGGATGCTTCGGCCCGGCAGGGTGCGGATGCCCGCGAGATCCACGGGCTGGCGGTACGAGGCGCCCCGGGCGGGCTGGAGGCCCAGGGCCTGGAGCTGGGTCTCCAGGTAGCGCACGGTGAGCTCGCCGCCCCGCTGCCCGGTGCCCCGGCCCTCCAGCAGATCGTCCGCCAGGAAGGCCAGGTGGGCCCGCAGGGGGGCTTCCAGCACCTGCGGAGCCGCGGTCGGCGCCTGGGCCGGCAGCAGGCCGGCGGCGAGGAGGAGGGACAGGGCGCGGCGCGAGGGCATGGCGGCTCCGGGGGGCAGATCGCCCAGGATACCTCGCAAGACGCGGCTAAAGCGAGCGCCCCAGCTGGAACTGCACGGCGCCCAGCAGGGCCACGGGGGCGGTGACGGCCCGGAGGATGCTGCGGCCCAGGCTCACGGGCACCCAGCCGGCGGCGGCCAGGGCGGCGTACTCCTCGTCGGCGATGCCGCCCTCGGGCCCGCAGGTGAAGGCCAGGGGTTCGGGCCGCAGGGCCGGGTTGGCCTGGCCCGTGGCCAGCTCGTAGGCCACCCACTTCTGGGCCGTGGGCCAGGCGAGGAGGGCCTCGAAGGCCATGGGGGGGCGCAGCTCGGGCCGCCGGGTGCGGTGGCTCTGCTCGCAGGCGGCGAGGAGGATGCGGTGCCAGCGCTCCAGGCGGGCGGCGGTCTTGGCGGGATCGAACTCGCTGCGGGCGTAGACCACGGGCTGGATGCGCGTGGCGCCCAGCTCCACCAGGGGGGGCAGCCACTCGTCCCAGAGGCTGAGCTGGGCGGTGAGGGGCAGGCAGGCCTCCAGGGCGAAGGGGGGCTCGCGGTCCTCGGCCAGGGGGGCCACGAGGCGGGCCAGGGCCCGCTCCCGGTCCAGCTCGGCGAGATCCGCCCGCCAGGGGGATTCGCCCAGCACCACCTCCAGGGCCGCGCCGGGACGCAGGCGCAGGGCCCGCAGGTGGCGCGCGGCCTCGGCGCCCAGGGGCAGGGCCAGGCCCTCCGCCGGGGCGGCGGGCGGGGCGTCGAGGAAGAAGCGGGGCAGGCTCACGGGGCCATCTTCCCATCGCCGGGCCGCGCCGCAAGGCCCGTCGGCGCCCCCTTCCCTGCCTCGCTAAGCTGGAAGACCGGAGGAACCTTGGCCGACGCCCTGCTTCAAGCCGCACCCTGGTGGGCCTGGGGAGGCTTCCATGCCTTCATCTTCTGCATGCTGGCCCTGGACCTGGGCGTGTTCAACCGGCGCATCCACGCGCCCTCCATGCGCGAGGCGGCGGCCTGGAGCGCCGTGTGGATCGTCCTGGCCCTGGGCTTCTGCGGCCTGATCTTCTACGGCGAGGGCACGCAGAAGGGCCTGGAATGGCTCACGGGCTACGTGCTGGAGAAGTCCCTCAGCGTGGACAACCTCTTCGTGTTCGTCCTCGTATTCCAGAGCTTCCAGGTGGAGCTGCGCCACCAGCACCGGGTGCTCTTCTGGGGCGTGCTGGGGGCCCTGGTCATGCGCGCCGCCATGATCCTGGCGGGCACGGCCCTGCTGAACCGCTTCGAGTGGATGATGTACGTCTTCGGCGGCTTCCTGGTCTACACGGGCCTGAAGATGCTCCTGGTGAAGGAGACGGAATCCGACCCCGCGGACAACTGGCTGGTGCGCGCCTTCCGCCGCGCCCTGCCCTTCGACGAGCGGGGCGGCTACGACCACTTCACCGTGGTGCGGGACGGACGCCGCTTCTTCACGCCCATGCTGCTGGTGCTCCTCACCATCGAGGTGACGGACCTGGTCTTCGCGGTGGACTCCATCCCCGCCGTGCTGGCGGTGACCCGCGATCCCTTCGTGGTCTACACCTCGAACATCTTCGCCATCCTGGGCCTGCGGAGCCTCTACTTCCTGCTGGCCAAGATGATGGACCGCTTCCACCACCTGAAGACGGGCCTGGCCGTGGTGCTGGCTTTCGTGGGCGTGAAGATGTGCATCGCGGACTGGGTGCACATCCCCGTGCAGTACAGCCTGCTGGTGATCGCCGCGGTCCTGGCAGGCAGCGTGGTGGCCAGCCTGGCCTGGCCCGTCGAGCGCGGGGAGGATGCCTGATGGAGGTCTGGCATCACACCCTGGAGGAGGCCCCCGCCGCCGGCCCCTTCGTGGTCACCCTCGGCAACTTCGACGGCGTCCACGCCGGCCACCGGGAGCTGCTGCGCGCGGCCGCGGCCCGCGCCCGCGCCACGGGCCTGCGGGCGGCGGTGGTGACCTTCGATCCCCACCCCACGGTGGTGGTGGCGCCCGAGCGGAAGCCGAAGCTGCTCATGACCCTGGCCCAGCGCCTGGCGGCCTTCGAGGCCGAGGGGATGGACCTGGCCTGGGTCATCCCTTTCAGCCGCCTCTTCTCCGAGCTCTCCCCCGAGGCCTTCCTCCACCAGATCCGGCGAGCCCTGGCGCCCGCGGAGCTGCACGTGGGCCGGGCCTTCTGCTTCGGCCGGGACCGCCGCGGGGACGTGGCCACCCTGGAGGCCTGGGGCATGGCGCACGGGTGCCGGGTGCACACCCTGGCCCTCAAGGCCGCGGATGGCGGCCGCCTCTCCAGCACCCGCATCCGCGAGGCCCTGGACCGGGGCGAGGTGGCGGCGGCGGCGGAGCTGCTGGGCCACCCCTACGCCCTCACGGGGGTGGTGGTGGAGGGCGACCGGCGGGGCCGCCACCTGGGCTTTCCCACGGCCAACCTGGCCTGGGAGCAGGAGCAGCTCCCGGCCTACGGCGTGTACGTCACCCAGTCCCTCTGCCCGCACCACGGGGAGCCCCGCATGGGCCTCACCAACGTGGGCGAGAAGCCCACCTTCGACGGGCGCCGCCTCACGGTGGAGACCCACCTGCCGGACTTCGAGGGCGACCTCTACGGGGCCCGCATGGAGCTGCGCTTCCTGCACCGCCTCCGGGGCGAGGCGAAGTTTGCCTCCGTGGACGAGCTGCGGGCCCAGATCGAGAAGGACGTGGCCCAGGGCCGGGCCTGGTGGGGGGCGAACGGCCGCTGAGGCGATCCCCTCAGCTGGCGGCGGCGACCCGCCAGCGGGTGAGGGGACGCTCCGAGAGATCCCAGACCTGGAAGCCGAAGGGCAGCCGGGTCACCCCCAGTTGCCGCCGGATTTTCGCCTTCGCCGCATCGAGGCTGGCGGCCTCGACGGGGCCGTATTCCATGAAGTAGCCGCTGAATTTGTAGCCGAAGGTCCGCATGGGAGGCTCCGTCCGAGGAAGCCAGTATTCGTCTTTTTTTCGTGTTTGTCAAGGGGGGGGAGGGAACCGCTCCTGGAGGCCATTGTGGGCGTCCCGAACGGACAGTGGCTGTCTACCACCCGAAGCGGAGGACGACCCGGCCCCGCCAGGGGGGCGCCAGGGGCCGGGGGCGCACCACCACCACGTCATCGTCGTCATAGGCGCGGTACCGGGGGCGGTCGGCCCGGCAGGCCCGGCCCTCCCAGCGGTCGTCGTCCCGGTCATAGCGCTCGTAGCGGTCATACCGGCCATCGCGATCGTCGCGGTCGAAACGGTCGTAGCCATCGTAGGACCGGTCGTAGCAGCCGGGGCGGGCTTCCAGCACCACCACGGGCCGGGGGCGGCAGGCCCAGCGGCCGTGGTCGCGGGCGGCGAGGGGCAGGGTGGACAGGACGATCAGGCCCAGCGCGGCGAGGCTTCGCATGGCTTCCTCCAGGGAAGGTCGGCCCCGCGCGGCGGGTGCGGGGGCTCGGACAGCCTGGTTCACGGCCCGTGCCAAAGCTGGAGGTGCTGCAAACACACCCGTTGCGAAAAGTGTCGCCAGGGGGATCGCGCGAATTGCATCCTCGAGGCCGGCCCCTGTTGCAGGGGGCCACGCCCTACCGCTCCCGGCGGTCCCCCACCACCACGGCCGGCACGCCCGCCACGATGGCCCAGTCGGGCACATCGCGGGTGACCACGGCGCCCATGGCCACCACGGCGTGATCGCCCACGGCGACGCCGTCGGTGACTCCGGCGTTGGCGCCGATCCACACGTCGGCGCCGATGCGGATGCCCCGGGAGCGCACGGGCTGGTCCTTCACGGTCCGGTCGGGGCGGATTCCGTGGTCGAAGGCGTAGAGGGCGGCGCCGCTGGCGATGCGGGTGCCATCCCCCACGGCGATGCCCTTCCGGCCGCCGTCGAGCCGGGCCCCGGCGTTGATGCTGACGTCGCTGCCGATCTCCAGGGGGCCGTGGAGGAAGGCCTGGGCGGCCACGGCGCAGCGGTCGCCGATCACGATGCCGCGGCCGGGCTCGCCGAAGAGGGCGGCCTCGGGGGCGATGAAGCAGCCGGCGCCGAGGCGCACGGTCTCCTGGGCCTGGAGGCGGGCCTGCACCTCCGCCTGCCAGGCCTCGGCCCAGGCCCGGTGGCGGGGCTTGAGGGCGAAGTAGAGCCAGGGCATCCAGCTGAGCCGGCGCTGGTGCTGTTCCCGGAGGGCCGCGAGGTCGCGCATGCAGCCATGGTACGCGCTACCCTGGGCCATGCCGCACCTCCATCCGCTCCCGACCTGGTCCTTCGCCCTCGGCGCGGTGACCACCCTCTTCTCGGTGCTGAACCCCATCAGCGGCGCGGCGGTCTTCGCGGCCTCCACGGCGGGGATGCCGTCGCCGGCCCTGCGCCGCAGCGCGCGGAAGGCGGCCCTCACGGCGGGGACGGCCATGGTGGCCTTCGCCCTGGTGGGCCAGTTCATCTTCAGCCTCTTCGGGTTCACGGCCCTGGCCATGCAGTTCGTGGGCGGGGTGCTGGTGCTCTACCGGGCCATCTCCATGCTCTACGGCGACGACCCCCGCGAGCGCAGCACCGAGGACGAGAAGGCCGAGGCCAGCCGCAAGCTGCCGGAGGACTTCGCCATCATCCCCTTCGGCATCCCGCTGCTGGCGGGGCCGGGCACCCTGTCCACGGTGATGGGCATGATCGCGGGCCTCAGCTGGTCCGAGTACGGCGTGGTGCTGGTGGCCATCCTCCTGAACGCCTGGATCGTCTACCTCTTCCTGCGCAACGCGCCGGCGGTGTTCGCCCGCCTGGGGGCCATCGGCACCAAGGTGGTGAACAAGCTCATGGGCCTCATCCTGGCGGCCGTGGCCATGCAGTTCCTCATCAACGGCGTGAAGGCCCTCGCCGTGGAGATCCAGCACGCGCCGCCGGCCGCGGTCGTCTCGACGAAGTAGCTACTTCAGGGCGGCCTCCAGGGCGGCGATCAGCTCGGGGCTCTCGGGCGCCACCTTGCTGGGGAAGGCCTGGATCACCTGGCCGTCCTTCCCCACGAGGTACTTGTGGAAGTTCCACTGGGGCTCGCCGAAGCCCTTCGTGAGGAACTGGTACACGGGCGCCTGGTGGGGGCCCTTCACGTCGAGCTTGGCGAACAGCGGGAAGGTCACGCCGTAGGTGGTGCTGCAGAAGGCCTGGATCTCGGCCGCGGTGCCGGGCTCCTGGGCGCCGAACTGGTTGCAGGGGAAGCCGAGCACCACGAGCCCCCGGTCGCGGTAGCGCTGGTAGAGCTTCTCGAGACCCGCGTACTGGGGCGTGAACCCGCAGGCGCTGGCCACGTTCACCGCCAGCACCACCTGGCCGCGGTAGGCGGAGAGGGCCTGGGGCTTCCCCGCGAGGGTGTCGAGGCTGAAGTCGTAGAGGGACATGGGGGCCTTCCTTTCGGGGGCGGGACCGCCAGAGGCGGCGGGGGCCAGGGCGAGCAGCGTCGCGGCGAGGGGAAGCAGGCGCATGGGGCCCTCCGGAGCCGTGAGTATAGGTCGTGACAGGGATGGGCGCCCGGGCCGGGACTTGGACAGGCTCAGGGCCAGGCCACCTGGAAGACCATGCGGCAAGGATGGGCCTGGCCCTCCAGGCGCGCGGGGCTGAACCGCCAGGTCCGGGCCCAGGCGGCCAGCTCCGCCGTGGCGTCGGGTGGGGCGCCCTCCAGCCGAACCTCCGCCACGCGGCCGGTGGCGTCCAGGGTCAGCTCCAGGTTCACGGTGCCGGTGAAGCCGGGCAGGAGGGGTCGGGCCGGGATCTCCAGGGGCTCGGCGGGCTGGGCCTGCACCCGGGAGGGGTCCTTCCCGGCCGCCGCCAGGCGCTGGGCCACCGTGTCATCCAGGGCGGGAGCCGGCAGGGGGGCGGGGCGTCGGAGGAACCGGGAGTACCAGGCCATGCCCCAGGATGCCACGGGCCGATCGCCGGGCCGGAGCGGCCGCTGGGCGGCGCGATCCTCCCGCCGGGGAGGCGGGCTTCGCCTCTCCGGCGGATTGGGGCAAGCTGGCCCCATGCGCCTGGAACCCCTGCAGCAGCACTTCCGCGTCCGCCTGGGCCGGCGGATGCCCTGGATCATCGTCCTCGCCTTCGCCGCCCTCTTCTCGGCGGTGCAGTTCCTCGTGGCTCCGGCCGCCCCCCAGCTCCGCCACCTCGGGCCCCTGGCCAATGCCCTGCTGATGCCCTTCCTCATCTCCTTCGCCTACGGGTTCCTGAGCCCCCTCCCCTGGCGCTGGACGGGCGACGACCGGGCCCGGGCGCCCTTCCTGCGGGGTTCGGTGCAGGCCCTTTCCTTCAACGGCCTCCTCATCGTGGCCCTGGTCTGCCTCAGCTGGTTCCTCGTGGGGGCCAGCCCTGCCAAGGCGGAGATCCTGGGCGGGGGAGCCGGGCACCCGGTCTCCTTCTGGCGCATCCTGGGTTTCCAGCTCTTCGTGGGCGCGCCCATGATGTCGATCATCGGCGCCATCATCTCCTTCGGGGAGACGACGGCGGAGGAGAAGGAGGCCGCCGAGGCCCGGCTGGAGGAGGCCCAGTGGATCCTCCTGCGGGGCCAGCTCAGCCCCCACGTGCTGTTCAATTCCCTGAACGGGCTGGCGGAGCTGGTGCGCCAGGATCCCGAGGCCGCCGAGCAGGCCATCCTGGACCTCTCCGAGCTCTACCGGGCCCTGCTGCGGCATGGGGACCGCATGCGGGCGCCCCTGGAGGAGGAGCGGAAGCTGGTGGCGCGCTACCTGGCGGTGGAGACCCTGCGCCTGGGGACGCGGCTGCGGGTGACCTGGGACTGGGACGGGGCCCTGGACCGGGTGGAGGCGCCGCCCTTCCTCCTGCAGCCCCTGGTGGAGAACGCCCTCAAACACGGCCTGGCCCCCCACCTGGAGGGCGGCGAGCTGGCCATCTCCCTGCGCCGCCAGGGCGAGGGCCTGTGCCTGCGCGTGGCCAACACGGGCCGGCCCATGCCCCTGGTGCTGGGCAACGGCGTGGGCCTGCGCAACCTGGAGGCCCGTCTCCGGCTGGCCTACGGCCCGGCCGCTTCCTTCCACCTGGGAACGGAGGGACCCTGGTCCGTGGCGACCATCCGCCTCACCTCCCTGGAGACCCGGCGATGAAACCCCTGCGCGTGGCCCTCGCGGACGACGAGCCCCTGGCCCGGGCGCGGCTGGCCCGGCTGCTGCGGGAGGCGGGCTGCGAGGTGAAGGGAGAATTCGCCGACGGGCCCTCGGTGCTGGCCTTCCTGAAGGAGGCCCCCGAGCTGGACGCCCTCTTCCTGGACATCCAGATGCCCGGGGCCACGGGCCTCGAGGTGGCGGTGGAGCTGGCGGAGTGCCGGAACTGCCCCCCCGTGGTGTTCGTCACGGCCTACTCCGAGCACGCCGTGCGGGCCTTCGAGGCCGCCGCCGCGGACTACATCCTGAAGCCCATCTCTGCCGAGCGCCTGGCCAAGTGCCTGGCGCGCCTGGGGGAGGGCGGCCCGCGCCGGCCCGAGCCCGCAGGGCCCCTGGCCCAGCGGTTCCCCGTGAAGGCCGGCGAGGGCCACGTGTTCCTCGACCTCAAGCGCACGACCCACTTCGAGGTGGAGACGGAGGTGGTGTGGGCCTGGGCGGCGGGCTCCCGCCACCGCACGGCCTGGACCACCCTGGCCGAGGTGGAGGCCGCCTTCCCCGGGGCGGGGCTGGTGCGCATCCAGCGGCACCTGCTCCTCCGCCCCGAGGCGGTGCTGGGGTTGAAGCCCCTGGAGGGGGGCCGGGCCTCCGTCCGCGTGGGCGAGGGCCTGGACCTGGAGGTGAGCCGCAGCGCCACGCCCCGCCTCAAGGAGCTGCTGGGGCTGTAGCCGCGCTATGCTGGCCTCATCTCACGAGGTTCCCATGCGGATCACGGCCCTCACGGCGGTTCTGGCGGTGTCAGGCGCCCTCCTTCCGGGGGCCGACGCGCCCCTGGCCAAGGCCCAGCAGGCCGCGGCCTTCCATCCCGAGGTGCCTACGCCCCCGCAGTCCGGCGCGGCGGTCGCCTTCGCGGCGCGGACGGCCCTGGAGGCGGCGAGCCCCTTCAAGGCCGTGCCCTTCCGCTGCGTGGGCCCCATGGGCCAGGGCGGTCGCGTGGTGCAGATCGCGGCGGACGAGCGGGCCCCGGAGCACTGGATCGTGGCCTTCGCCACGGGGGGCCTCTGGTCCACGGTGGATGGCGGCAGCACCTGGACCTCGTTGTGGGACCACGCGCCTGCCGCGGCCCTGGGCGACGTGGCCGTGGTGTGGGGCGCGCCGGGCGTGCCGAAGGTGATCTGGGCGGGCACGGGCGAAGCCAACGCCAGCCGCAGCACCTATGACGGCGCCGGCCTCTTCAAGTCCACGGACGGTGGGCGGACCTGGCAGGCGGCGGGTCTGGCCGACAGCCACCGCATCGCCCGCATCGTGGTGGACCGCGCGAATCCCGACACGGTCTACGTGGCGGCCCAGGGTCCCCTCTACACGGAGGGCGGCCAGCGGGGCGTCTTCAAGACCACGGACGGCGGCGCCACCTGGACCCAGGTGCTGGCGGCGCCGGCCCGCACGGGCGCCGTGGACCTCATCCAGGACGCGGGGGATCCGGGCACCCTCTACGCGGCGCTCTGGGAGAAGGACCGCAAGCCCTGGGACTTCCTGGAGAGCGGCGCGGGCTCGGGCGTCTTCAAGACCACGGACGGCGGCCGCACCTGGACGCGGCTCGGCCACGGGCTGCCGGAGGGCGCGGCCGTGGGCCGCATCGGCCTGGCCCAGAGCCGGCAGGATCCCCGGAAGCTCTTCGCCTTCGTGGACAACCAGACCCCCCTGCCGAAGGACGAGAAGGATCCCTACGCCGATCCCGAGGCCCTGACGCCGGCGAAGCTGGAGGCGATGTCCGAGGCCGAGGTGGCGAAGCTCGAGCCCAAGGGCCTGGACGCCTTCCTGCGCCGGAACGGCTACGACGCCTCCGTCACGGCGAAGGAGGTGCAGGCCCGGATGAAGGCCGGCACCCTCACGGTGAAGACGCTGCTGGCCTCCCTGGGCGACGCGGAGCGGGCCCTCATCGACGCCCGCATCGTGGGGCCCGAGCTGTACGCCAGCGAGGACGGCGGCGCCACCTGGCACTGCACGCACAAGGATCGGCTGGAGCAGTTCACCTACACCTACGGCTACTACTTCGGCCAGGTGCGGGTGGATCCCGCGGACGACCGCCGCGTCTACCTGCTGGGCATGCCTGCCATCTTCAGCGAGGACGGGGGCCGCACCTTCAAGGGCATGAACGGGGAGGACTGGGACACGGTGCACCCGGACCACCACGCCCTGTGGATCGATCCCGGGGATTCCCGGCGCCTGGTGCTGGGCAATGACGGGGGCCTGAACGTCTCCAGCAACGGCGGCCGCACCTGGCGGGCCGTGAAGAACCTGCCCGTGGGCCAGTTCTACGCCATCACCACGGACCGCGCCGAGCCCTACCGCATCTACGGCGGCCTGCAGGACAACGGCGTGATGACCGGGCCTGCCGAGCCCCTCAAGTCGGGCCAGCAGAAGGACCGCTGGAAGGCCATCTACGGCGGCGACGGCGGCATGGTGCAGGTGGACCCGAAGACGAACGGCACGGTGTACACGGAGTACCAGTTCGGCTCCATGGCGCGCATCGACGGCGGCGCGCCCACGGGCATCAAGCCCAAGCCGAAGCTCGGCGAGGGCCCCTACCGCTTCAACTGGGTGACGCCGCTCGCCCTATCGCCCCACAGCTCCGACATCCTCTACACCGGGGCCCAGGAGGTGCTGCGCAGCCTGGACCGGGGGGCCACCTGGACCCGCATCAGCCCGGACCTCACGTCGAACCCGCGCCAGGGCAACGTGCCCTTCGGCACCCTCACGATGGTGGTGGAGAGCCCCAAGCGCTTCGGCCTCCTCTACGCCGGCACGGACGACGGCCGGGTGTGGGTGAGCCGCGACGGCGGCTATGCCTGGACCCGCTGCGGGCAGGGCCTGCCCGCGGACCGCTGGGTGACCCGCCTGGAGCCCAGCAGCCACGCCGAGGGCACGGTGTACGCCACCTTCAGCGCCTACCGGAACGACGCGGCCGAGGCGCTCGTCTTCAAGTCCACGGATTACGGCGCCACCTGGACCTCGCTGCGCGGGAACCTGCCCGCGGAGAACCTGAACGTGGTGCGGGAGGATCCGGCCAACGCCGACCTGCTCTTCGCGGGTTCCGACCTGGGCCTGTTCGCCAGCCTGGACGGCGGGAGGCACTGGGAGGCCCTGGGGGCCGACCTGCCCCATGTGCCCGTCCACGACCTGGCCATCCAGCCCAAGGCCCACGACCTGGTGGTGGGCACTCACGGCCGCAGCGCCTGGGTGGCCCCCATCGGCGTCCTGGAGCAGCTCACGCCTGCGCTCCGGGCCGAGGCCGCCCACCTCTTCGAGCCCGCCAAGATCCAGGCCGAGGCCTGGTGGAAGGAGGACCGGCCCACCTGGTTCGTGACGCGGGAGCCGAAGGCCGAGGCCTTCTGGTTCCACCTGGCCCAGGCGGGCGACGCCACCCTGACCCTGGCCGACGCCAAGGGCGGGGTGCAGCGCCGCTGGACGCTGAAGGGCGCCGCCGGCCTCAACCGCGTGGACTGGGACCTGCAGGTGGATCCCGCCCTGCGGAAGGGCCTGCCTCCCGGCCGCCGGCCCTTCGTCCAGGCGGGGGACTACACCCTCACCCTGGAGGCCGCCGGGAAGAAGCTGACCGCCAAGGTGGCCGTGGAGAAGGCGAAGGACGCGCCGCCCAGCGACGACGACGAGGCGGAGGCGGAATCGGGGAAGTAGCTACTTCCGCAGCTTCATCAGGTCCAGGAAGATCACCAGGGCCATGAGGGAGGCCAGCAGGACGAAGCCGCCGGTGAGGATCTTCTCCTTCAGCTCGAGGGAGAGATCCTTCCCGCGCAGGCGCTCGAAGCCGAGGAGGGCCATGTGGCCGCCGTCCAGGGCCGGGATGGGCAGGGCGTTGAGGATGGCGAGCTGCAGGCTGATGGCGCCGCACATGAAGAGGAAGGTCTCCCAGCCGCTCTTGGCCGCCTGGCTGCCCTGGCGGATGATGCCGATGGGGCCGGCCACCTCGGCGCTGCGGGCCTGGAAGCTCACCAGCCGCTTGAGGAAGGCGAAGACCTGGCCCGTGAGCCGCCAGGAGGTGACGGCTGCGTAGCGGGTGCCCTCGAGCACGTCGCCCGGACGGAAGGCCCTGCGCTCCAGGGGGATGGGCACGGGGAACTGGCTGAAGCCCAGGCGGCCCTTGCCGCCCTCCAGCCGGGGGGTGAGGGACAGGGCCATGGGCTGGCCGTTGCGGACGAGGCGGAAGGGGAGGGTCTGGCCGGGGTGGGCCTGGATGTAGGCCACGGTGTCCTCCCAGGTGGCGCCCGGGAAGCTCAGGGGGCCGATGGCCTGGATCTCGTCGCCCACCTTGAGGCCCCCCTGGTCGGCGGCGGAGCCCGCCACCACGTCCACCACGGTCCAGGTCTCCTGCACCTTGGTGACCCGGGCCTGGCTGATGCCCACGAGGGTGAAGAGCACGAGGGTGGTGAGCAGGTTGGAGAGGATGCCCCCGCTGTAGAACAGCATGCGCCGCCACACGGGCTGCTTCAGGAAGCCGTAGGGATCGTCCGCGCCGGGCTCCTCGGGGTTGAAGCCCGCCAGCTTCACGTAGCCGCCCAGGGGCAGGGCCGCGAGGCGGACGTCCGTCTCCTTCCAGCGAAAGCCGGCCACCCGGGGGCCGAAGCCCAGGGAGAAGACCTCCACGGGCATGCCCATGCGCTTGGCGGCCAGGAAGTGGCCCAGCTCGTGGAGGAAGATGAGGCCGCCCAGCATGAGGACGGGCCCCCAGAACCCCACCCCCGGCCAGTGGAGCTGGACGAGGGCCATGGAGCAGGCGGCGGAACCAACAACGGCGGCGGAGCGGAAGGACATGAACACCCTGGGGACTAGCGGGACGCGACCCACCCTTCAGCATGACGCCTCGCGGCGGCATCCGCATCCAGGACCTGGGCCAGGGAGTCCAGGGGCTCGGCCGGGAGGGTCTCCAGGATGGCCCGGTCGCAGGCCTGGATGTCCCAGAAGCCGATGCGCCGGGAGAGGAAGGCCGCCACGGCCACCTCATTGGCGGCATTGAGGATGGCCGGGGCCGTGCCCCCCGCGCGCAGGGCCTCGAAGGCCAGGCCGAGGCAGGGGAAGCGGTGGAGGTCCGGCGGCTCGAAGGTCCAGGTCCGGGCCTCGGCCCAGGGGTAGGGCGGCACGGGCCCCGGCTGCTGGTCCGGGTAGAGGAGGGCGTACTGGATGGGGAGCTTCATGTCGTTGGCGCAGACCTGGAGCTGGTAGCTGCCGTCCCGGAAGCCCACCATGGCGTGGACCTGGCTCTGGGGGTGGACGGTCACGCCCACCTGGTCGGCCGTGAGGCCGAAGAGGACCGAGGCTTCGATGACCTCCAGGCCCTTGTTCATGAGGGTGGCGCTGTCGATGGTGATCTTCGGGCCCATCTTCCAGGTGGGGTGGTTGAGGGCCTCCTCCACCGTCGCGGCCTGGAGGCGCGCCAGGGGCCAGTCCCGGAAGGGCCCGCCGCTGGCGGTGATGCGCACCTCGCGGATGCTGGCGGGATCCCGGCCGTCGAGCAGCTGGTGCAGGGCCGCGTGCTCGCTGTCCACGGGGAGCAGCTCGCCGCCGCCGGCCACGGCGGCCTCGTGCATGAGCGCCCCGCCCACCACCAGGGATTCCTTGTTGGCCACGCAGACCCGCCGGCCCGCCCGCAGGGCCGCCTCGGTGCTGGCCAGCCCGGCGCTGCCCACGATGGCCGCCACCACGGTGTCCGCCGCCGGATGCAGGGCGCAGGCCAGGAGCCCTTCGGTCCCCCAGTGGAGCTCCGGCGCGTAGGACAGGGCCGACCGCAGCCATTCGGCATCCTCGCGGGTGCCGACGGAGACGCAGGCGGGCCGGAAGGCCTCAGCCTGGGCTTTCAGGAGCTCCCGGTTCCGCCCGCCCGCCAGGGCCACGACGGAGAGCCGTTCCGGGTGGGCCCGCACCACGTCCAGCGTGGAGGTTCCGATGCTCCCGGTGGACCCGAGGAGGGCGAGGTGGCGCATGGTCAGTTGAAGCCCAGGACGAAGTGGGCGTAGGCGTAGAGCACCGGCGCGGCGAAGATGAGGCTGTCCACGCGATCGAGGATGCCGCCGTGGCCGGGGATGGCCACGCCCACGTTGGAATCCTTCACGCCGGCGCTGCGCTTCCAGGTGCTCTCCACCAGGTCGCCCAGCTGCCCGGCCACCCCCATGAGCAGGCCCAGGGCCACGGCATCGATCCAGGTCCAGTCGGGGCAGACGGTGGCGATCATCAGGAAGGCGCCGGCGAGGTTGCCGGCGAGGTTGCCCGCGGCCCCTTCCCAGCTCTTCTTGGGACTCACCCGGGGGGCCAGCTTGTGCTTGCCCAGGAAGGTGCCCACGAAGTAGGCGGCGGTATCCCCGAACCACGTGATGATGAAGAGGGCCAGGACGAAGCGGCTGCCGGTCTTGGGCAGGTCGCCCTGGAGCATGAAGAGGCGCTGCTGGAAGCCCAGGCCCAGGCCCAGGGCCAGGGCCCCCATCCAGGTGATGGCCTGGCTGGGAAGGGCCTCCTCCAGGGCGCGGTCGAAGAAGAGGGCGCCGAAGTGGATGACGAGCAGGCCCCCCGCGAGCACGGCCCAGAGGGGCAGCGGATCCGAGTTTCCGGTGAGGAGGAAGAAGTTGGCCAGGAGCCCCCAGGCCACCGCCAGGCCGGCCACCAGCGAGGGCCGGAAACCCCGGACCCGGGCCATGAGGGTTAGCTCGCGCACGCCGCCGAGGATGCCCAGCCCCATGAGGCCCAGGTAAGCCCAGGCGGCCCAGGGGCGATCCCCGTGCCAGAGGAGCGTGAGGAAGAAGACGGCGAACACCAGGCCCGTGATGATCCGGGTGGTCATGTTCTTCCGGTCCACGGTGGGCGTGGTGCGGTCGGGCATCACAGGCCTCCGAAACGGCGTTCCCGCTGGGCGTAGTCTTCCAGGGCCTCCTGCAGCTGGGCGGGGCCGAAGTCGGGCCAGAGGCAGTCGGTCATGTGGAATTCGGCGTAGGCGGACTGCCAGAGCAGGAAATTGGAGATGCGGTGTTCGCCGCTCGTGCGGATGAGCAGGTCCACATCCGGCACGCCGGCCGTCCAGAGGCGGGCGGCCAGGGCCGCCTCGTCCACGGCCTCGGGGGCCAGGCCGTCGGCCACGCAGCGGCGGGCCGCCTGAACCAGCTCCAGGCGGGAGCCGTAGTTCACGGCCAGGTGGAAGGTCATGCCCGTGTGCGCGGCGGTGGCGGCCTCGAGGGTCCGGATATCCTGCTGGATGCCCGCGGGCATTCCCTCCAGGTCGCCCAGGTGGTGGAATCGGATGCCCTTCCGCGCCAGCTTGGGCACGAACATGCGGAGGTACATGCGCAGGAGGGCCATCAGGGCGCCCACTTCGAGGGCAGGGCGCTTCCAGTTCTCGGTGGAGAAGGCGTAGAGGCTGAGGTGCCGGATGCCTCCGTCCGCGGCGGCTTCGAGGATGCGCTCCACCGCCTGCACGCCGGCCTTGTGCCCCTTGATGCGCGGCCAGCCCCGCCGGGCCGCCCAGCGTCCGTTGCCGTCCATGATGATGGCTACATGCGTCGGAATGCTCATCGGGGGCCTAACAAGCGGAGGGGAGGAACCGACCCGCGTGGGTGGCCTCGCGTATCCCCGCAGGGGATACCGAGATGATGGCTACACGCGTCGGAATGCTCATCAGGGGCCTAACCGGCGGAGGCGAGGGCCCGCCCCGCGCGGGTGCCCTCGGACCTCCCCCACGGGGATGCCGAGACAAGGAGGGCCGCAGGGATCGGAAGGCTCATGGGTTCGGGAAGCGCGTCGAATGTGAAAAAGATCATGCTATCACGCGGGTTGCCGAGGAGACGGGGAGAGGGATCCCGCAAGGAGCCCCATGCTAGGCTTGTTCCACCCTTTTCCGGCGACTGCCCATGGTCCAATTCAACACCCGAGCCAACGAGATCCTGCTGAAGCTGGTCTACTACGGCCCGGGCCTTTCCGGGAAGACCACCAACCTCCAGTCGCTCCACGCGATGTGCGCGGAAGCCCAGCGGGGGGAGATGTTCTCCGTCAACACGCAGGAGGACCGCACCCTCTTCTTCGACCTGCTGCCCATCAACCTGGGCTACATCTACGGCAACGCCATCCATCTCCAGATCTACACCGTGCCCGGCCAGGTGCAGTACGACGCCAGCCGGCGCGTGGTGCTGGGCGGCGCCGACGGCGTGGTGTTCGTGGCGGATTCCAGCGAAGCGAAGATGCAGGAGAACGTGGATTCGCTCTCGAACCTCTACCACAACCTCAATGCCAATCGTCTGAACATCAAGCAGATCCCCTTCGTCCTCCAGTACAACAAGCGGGATCTGCCCGACGCCATGGCCGTGGGCGTCATGAACCGCCGCCTGAACTTCCGGAACGTGCCCTACTTCGAGGCCGTGGCGAACCGGGGTACTGGCGTGCTGGATACGTTCCTCACCATCACCCGCGACACGGTGGGCTACACCTTCAAGAAGTACCACCTGGACAAGAAGATCAAGGACTTCGATGAGATGCTCAACCTCATCGAGACCAACATCCGGTCCAGCATGCGGGAGCTGCCGCCCCCCAAGGAATCGGGAGCGTCCCTCGCCTCCGAGGCCACGGTCCTGCGGCACGCCAACGTCAGCGTCTCCGACCTCGCGCCGGGGAAGGCCGCCGATGCCCAGGAGCTGCTGGAGGATGCCCTCAAGTCCAACATGGAGACCGCCCGGCTCTACTCGGAGCTGAAGCAGGTCAAGGAATCCCTCGAGCAGAAGAACGAGGAGATGAGCCAGCTCTACAGCCAGCTGGAGCGCGCCAACCAGGACAACCTGAAGACGCGCCGGTACCTGGAGAGCCTGGTCCAGAACATGGGCGAGGCGGTCATCTCGTTCACGGCCGACGGGAAGATTCTCACCTGGAACGCCGCGGCCGAGCGGATCTTCGGCTACACCCGCCCCGAGATCGTGGGCCGGAACATGACGCAGCTCACCCCGGACGACCTCCTCCAGGAATTCGAGCAGGTGGTGCAGCAGGCGGCCAAGGGCCAGGTGGTGCGGGACATGGAGACCGTCCGCCTGCGCAAGGGCGGGACGACGTTTCCGGCCAGCATCACCTATGCGCCCGTGCGGGGGGGCGACGAGCGGGTCATGGCCTACTCCGCCCTCGTGCGCGACCTCGGCGAGCAGAAGGCCCTGGAGACCCAGCTGGTGCACGTCCAGAAGCACGAGGCCCTGGGTCGGCTCGTGCCGGGGCTCTTCCACGAAGCCGCCAACCGGCTTACGCCCGTGCTCATCGAATCCCGGCTCATCGCGGAATCGGCCCTCGATCCCCACCAGGCCGAGCAGGCCGGCCGCCTCGTCGAGGCGGTGGAATCCATCCAGGCCCTGCTCACGCCCCTCCAGACCGTGCTTCATCCCCCCGCGCCGCAGCGGAGGCCCGTCCAGGTGAACCAGATCCTGCAGGAGGCCGCCCGGCTCGTGGAACCCCGGGCCCAGCG
>DASVZU010000232.1:0-2689 GCA_036391515.1 Holophagaceae bacterium | reverse complement strand
TCCGGGGCCAGCGGGTGACCTACTTCGGCCGCCAAGGCGACCAGCACACGGAATGGTTCCCCGGCGCCAAGCCCCCCGAGGCCTGACCCCTGGCCCACCCCGAACTCCCGCTCCCTCGGCTCCCTGGGCGTCCCCCGCTAGACTTCCCCGGTGGTCGATTTCCCGGAGGCGCGATGCGTGAGGAGCCTGAAGCGGTGCCTGACAGCACGGCGGTGCGGGTGGCCCTATGGCGGGCGCTGCACCTGGAGGTGGACGACCCGCCGGCGGTGTTCCGGGACGCGGTGGGGCTGGCGCTGGCGGCGCCGGAGGCGGGGTGGCGGGAGCGGCCGGACATGGGGGCGTTCACGCGGCCCTTCCGGGCGGCCATCGTGGCCCGGGCGCGGTTCATCGAGGACTGGATCGAGGATCAGGCCGCCCAGGGCGTCGATCAGGTCGTCCTCCTGGGCGCGGGGCTGGACACCTTCGTCCAACGCCGGCCCGACCTGGCTTCCCGCCTGACGGTCTTCGAGGTGGACCGGCCCGGGCCCCAGGCCTGGAAGCGCCGGCGGCTGCTGGACCTCGGCTACGGCGTGCCCGAGGGGCTGCGGCTGGTGCCCGTGGACTTCGAGGCGGGCGACGGGGAATGGGACCGGCTGGCGGCCGCGGGTTTCGACGCCGTCCGGCCGGCGGTGGTGGCCTCCACGGGCGTGAGCATGTACCTCACCCGCGAGGCCGTCGCGGCCACCCTCAGCCGCGCCGCGGCCCTGGCGCCGGGCTCCACCCTGGTGATGTCCTTCCTGGTGCCGATCGAGTCGTCCGATCCCGAGGTGCGTCCCGGCATGGCGCGGGCCATGGAAGGCGCCCGGGCCAGCGGCACGCCCTTCCTCAGCTTCTTCGAGCCGCCGGAGCTGGTGACCCTGGCCCGCGCCGCCGGCTTCCGCGAGGCGCGCCACGAATCCTCCGGCGCCCTGGCCCGGCGCTACTTCGCGGGCCGCACCGACGGCCTGCGCCCCCCCGATCCCGCCGAGGAGCTGCTGGTGGCCGCCACCTGATCACTCCGCCCGCAGGGCCTCGATGGGATCCAGGGCGGCGGCCTTGCGGGCGGGGAGCACGCCGGCGGCGATGCCCACCAGCAGCGTCATGAGCAGGGCCGCGGCCACGGCCCCGGGGGGTGTGGCCAGGGGCAGGCCGGGCACGGCCAGGCGGAGGAGCAGCTGCACCAGGGCCCCGAGGGCGAGGCCGCCCAGGCCGCCGCCCAGGGCCAGCAGGATGGCCTCCAGGAGGAAGAGGGCCTGCACCGTGGGGCCATCCACCCCGAGGGCCCGCAGGAGGCCGATCTCCGCCGTGCGTTCGTGCACGGAGATCCACATCACCGTGAGGATGCCCATGGCCCCCACCACCAGCGAGATGCCGGCGATGGCCGTGACGGCCAGGGTGACGATGCCGATGACGCGGCCGAAGACATCGAGCATCTCCGTCTGGGTGGTGACGGTGATGTCCTCCTCGCCCCGGTGCCGGGCCATGATCGTCGCCTTCACCTGCGCGACCACGGCGGGAACCCCCTCGCTGCGGGCGGCGAGCAGGTCGATCTCGTGGAGCTCGGACAGGTTGAACAACCCCATGGCGGTGCCCACGGGGAGGTAGGCGGTGTCGTCCAGGTCGAAGCCCAGGAGCTGGCCCTTGGGCGCCATCACGCCGATGACCACCAGGCTCTCGGAGCCGACGCGGATGCGCTGGCCCAGGGGCGAGACGGTGCCGAAGAGCTCGCGGGACAGCTTGGGGCCCAGCACAGCGAGGGAGGCCCGCCGCCCCGGGTCCATGGGGGGCAGGAAGCTGCCCTGGGCCGTGCCGACCCCCCACACCTGGGGCAGCTCGTGGTTCACGCCGTAGAGGTAGACGCTGCGGCCCCGGCCCCCGTGCTCGACGCGGGCCTGGCCCATGGCCACGGGAACCACGGCCGTCACGCCGGGGAGGCGCCGGAGGGACTCCGCGTCCTCCGGCGTGAGCGGGTGGGTGGTGCCGCCGAACACGCCGGGCAGGCCCATGGTCTTCACCTTGCCGGGATTGACCGCCAGGAGGTTCGTCCCGAACTGGCTGAACTGGCCCACGATGTAGCGCCGCGTGCCCTCGCCCAGGGCCGTGAGCAGCACCACCGCCGCCACGCCGATGCCCACGCCGAGCACGGAGAGCGAGGACCGGAGCCGGTGCCCGGTCACGGATCCGAGGACGAAGCGGAGGAGCTCCCCGGCGGGCGCGGCCATGGTCACCGCCTCGCCAGGGCCGCGACCGGATCGAGCCGCGTGGCCCGCCGGGCCGGCCACACGCCGAAGCCCACCCCGACCAGGAAGGAGAGCGTCAGGGCCGCGCCCACGGCCCAGGGGGGGATGGCCACGGGGAAGGCCGGGTAGGCCCAGGCCAGGACGCGCACGCCGGAGGCCCCCGCCGCCAGCCCGAGCAGGCCGCCCAGCGCCGCCAGCATCGTCGCCTCGGCGAGGAAGGCCAGGAGTATCTGCGGGTCCGCCGCGCCCAGGGCCTTGAGCAGGCCGATCTCCGCGCGCCGCTCGGTGACGGACACCAGCATGACGTTCATGATCCCCACCCCGGCCACCACCAGGGAGACCGACGCGATGCCGGCGAGGGTGAGGGTCAGGGCCCCGAGGATGGCGGAGAAGGAGGCGACCATGGCGTCCTGGGTGAAGACGGTGACGTC
>DASVZU010000231.1:0-4713 GCA_036391515.1 Holophagaceae bacterium | reverse complement strand
CCTGCTGCCAGGGACGGGGGGTGGTCATGGGGACACAGTAAGGCATCGCGCCCTTCCGCGCCGCAGGCATCTCCGGTCGTCAAAAAACCGGAACGCAGAGGGCACTGAGAACCGCAGAGGACGCAGAGGCAATCGCCGGTCCACAGCCGGTTGACGCAGACTTCCCCGGTTTCGCGGGCCTTTCTCTGTGTCCTCCTTTTTCTTCTGTGTCCTCTGTGTTCCGGCTTTTCATGAAGATCGGCAAAGGACCCGATTTATGCTCTCCCCCATGGACCAGCCCGCTTCCACGCTCCTCTTCCCCGGCCAGGGCACGGAGGCCGTGGGCATGGCCGCGGGCTGGGAGGCCCACGGGCCCTGGCGCGCGGCGCTGGCGGAAGCGGAGGCTCGCACGGGGGCGCCGCTGCGGAGGCTCATGGCTGAGGGGCCCGTGGAGGACCTGCGGGCCCAGCGCCATGCGCCCTATGCCGTGCTGGCGCATTCCGTGGGCCTCTACCGCACCCGCCGCGCCCTGGGGATGCCGGCGCCGGTGGCCGCCACGGGCCACAGCATGGGGTTCTACTCGGCCCTGGTGGCCGCGGAGGTGGTCCCCCTGGAAGCGGCCCTGGACCTCATCACCGCCGTGGAGGATCTCAGCGAGGCGGCCTTCGGGGCCGGGGCCATGGGCATGGCATTCCTCATCGGCGTGCCGGAACCGGACCTGCGCGAGGCCCTGGCGGACCTGCCGGACCTGGTGCTGTCCAACCGCAACGGGAAGGCGCAGTTCACCGTCTCCGGCCCGGTGGGCCCCCTGGAGGCCCTGGTGGCGCGGTTCCAGCCCACGGCCCTGAAGGCGGGCCTGCTGCCGGTCCGGCACCCGCTCCACGGGCCCCACATGGCGCCGCTCCTGCCTGCCCTGGCGCGGCGGCTCTCCGGAGTGATCCCGGCAGCCCCGGCCTTCCCGCTGATCTCGCACTTCGACGGACGGCTGATCCGGGAGGGCGGGGCCGCCTGGGACGAGGGCCTGGCCTCCGTGGCCCTGCCGGTGGACTGGCTGCAGGTGGTGCGCCGCCTGCGGGCTCTGGGCGCGCCCCTGGCGGAGTGCGGGCACGGCAGCCAGCTCTTGGGCCTCACCCGCTGGGCGGACCGGGACCTCGTGGTGGCCTCGCTGCAGACCGCGCCGGCATGCTCCTAGACGGCCCGGCCCCCGCGCCCGACGGCCTCTGGCTGCTGGAGGGGGTGCCGCTCTCGGGGAAGACCACGCGCCTGCGGGCCTGGCGGGCGGGTTCGGCCCACCCGGTGCTGTGGAGCGCCGAGGACCTGGCCTCCCAGCGCCTCTTCGAGCCCCTGGAGGAGCGCCACCATCCCGGCGCCGTGGCGCCCTGGCTGGAGGGGATGCTCGCCGCCTGGGAGGCCCTGGCCGCGGCCCGGGCCGCGGCGCCCTGGGACGGCCGGCTCCCGGCTTTCGCCGCCCACCAGGAACGGTTCCATCTCAGCGCGGCCCTGGACGGGGGACTCGCCCGTGGGGACCTCGAACGGATCGAGGCCCGCCTCCTGGCCCTCGGGGCCCGGGGCCTCCTGTGCCTGGTCGAGCCTGGGGAGCTGGCCCGGCGGCTGGACCGCAGCCTCGGAGAGCGGCCTCCGGCCTGGTCCCGGTGGCTGGCGCGGCGGTTCGGGGGGGTGGAGGGCGCCCTGGCCCGGTTCCTCGAACAGCAGGACCGGTTCCGCGAGCAGGCTGGTAAAAGTCGCCTTTCCTGGTACACCTGCCGATAGAAAGTCCGTCCAGCCCTCTGCCATGATGGGAACTCTTCTACCACCCAGGCCCCCCATGCAGGCGTCCCCCCTCATCCTCGGCGAAGCGCTCGCGAACCGCTGCTCGCAGGTCCTCTACCGCTGCCTGGAAGAGGTGGGCAGCACCAAGGGAGCCCTCTACCTGCGCGTGCCGGGGCAGGGGGTCTTCGAGGTGGTGAGCTTCTTCGGGTGGCCGCGGGGCACCCGGCCGCCGGTGTCCATCCCGGAGGACCATCCGCTGATCGTGCGCACCCACCGGGAGCGGCGCTCCTTCGTGGTGAACGACGCCTCGGACGCGCCCGAGCTGTCGGCCTTCGGCCAGGGCGGGGAGTGGCCGCGGTACCTCATCACGCCGCTCTACCTCATGGGCGACTGGGTGGGCCTGCTCCTCCAGCGGGACCGCATCAAGGGCGGAACTTTCGACCGGGAGCGGGACGAGCCGCCCACGCTGGCCATCTGCGAGGACCTGGTGGAGGCCCTCCGCGAGTTCCACCTGTACGGCGCCACCCCCAGGCCCGTCCCCAGGGCCCCCGCGCCGCTGCTGCCGAACCAGGTGCCGGAGGGGCTGCCCACGGCCTCCGCCATCATCGACGAGGTGGCCCCGGCTCCCGAGCGGCTCCTGCCGCCGCCCCCAGGGCCCGCGGCGGCGCCCCTCCATGCGCCGGACTCGACCCTCCACGGGGCGGGTCCCGGCACCCGCGAGCGCATGTTCGGCTTCCACGCGGGCCAGGAGGGCTTCACGGCCCTGCCCTGGGAGGCGGACCGCACCCTCAGCGGCTGGGTGATGCCTCCGGCGAGTCCCGACCGGAAGCGGGGCATGACGCCGCCGGAGCACCGCGCCTACTTCTGGGAGATCGCCGGGCTGCTCACCCAGATCCTCTCCACCGGCGCCGTGGCGCTGTGGATCGAGGATCCCGAGGAGATCCGGCCCATCCTGGCCTACAGCCAGTTCCCCCTCTCCACCGAGCTGCAGCAGCAGATCCTGGCCCACGCCACCTTCCACCTGCCCAAGGTGCGGGAGCAGGACCTGCGCCTCATCACCCGGGTCGAGATGGCCGACATCCCCGAGATGCAGGGCGTCTTCGCGACCTACATGCCCCTGCTGCTGAACGAGTCCTCCGAGGGCCACGACCTGCTGATGGTGTTCCGCCAGGAGGACCAGTCCTTCTCCCTCACGGAGATCGAGGCCATCCAGCAGCTGGGCCGCATGCTGGGGCTGTACCTCCAGGAGGCGCGGCTGCACGAGCGCTACTACCACGCCTTCATCTCGGTCAGCCATCGCATCCTCCAGTCCAGCGAAAGCCGCCTGCCCACCCTGAGGCCCCACAGCCTCGCCACCGCCCGTCTGGCCCGGGACCTGGCCCTGCGCCTCGACATGCCCTCCGAGGAGGTGGAGGCGGTGAGCATCGCCGCCATCCTCCATGACGTGGGCACGCTGCTGCTGGATCCCCAGATGCTGGCCAAGGCCGAGCTGACCTCCGAGGAGATGAAGCGGGTCCGGACCCACCCCGAGCTGGCGGCGGTCTTCCTGAAGGACCTGCGCTTCCCCTTCGATGTGGTTCGCATGATCCGCCACCATCACGAGCGCTGGGACGGCTACGGCTACCCCGACGGCCTGCGGGAGACCGCCATTCCGATGGGCAGCCGCATCATCGCCCTCATCGAGGCCTACGAAGTGATGACCAGCGGGAAGAGCTACCGGCGTCCGCGGGGGTTCCGCCAAGCGCTGGACGAGCTGAAGAACGAATCGGGCACCCAGTTTGACCCCCGGGTGGTGGAAGCCTTTTTCGAACTCATGACACTGAAGGAGGGCAGGGCCTAGTACCCTTCCTCCCATGTCCCGCCGCCACGCCCACCTCGCTGCGGGCCTCCCCACCGGGAGGCGGCGGCAGCGCGGCTTCACCATGGCCCTCGCCCTGGCCATGATCGTGGTCATGGGCATCATGCTGATGAAGGCGGAACCCCTGATTTCCGCCGAGATCCAGCGGTCCAACGAATCGGAGCTGATCTTCCGCGGCGAGGCCATCGCCGAGGCCATCCGGGTGTATTTCGCCAAGTTCCACAAATACCCCGTGGACCTGGACGAGCTCATGAAGGTCCGGCCCCGGATCCTCCGCCAGAAGTACACCGACCCCATGACGCCCGGGGGGGAATGGGAATACGTCACCCAGGTGCAGGCGGGGGCCTCCGGCAGCACGGAGGGACTCCCCATCGTGGGTGTGCGCAGCCATTGCACCAAGGACGCGATCCACATCTACCAGCACAAGACCCTGGTCTCCGAGTGGATCTTCACGGCCGATCCGAACCTCCTGGGGCTGGGCGGCGGTGGCCTCACCGCGGACGACATCGCCAAGGGCCGGAAGGTCCTGGACCCCAACGCCAGCGCACCGGCGACGAAGAAGTAGCGGCGGAATCTTCCTGCGAGGCGAGGCGGCATGAACCTGAAGCGATCCACCGGCGTGGCCATGGTCCTGGCGCTGGCCCTCACGGGAATGCGGGCCGAGGATGTCCGGACCTGGGCCAGGGGGCTGGAGCGGCGGGGGGTGAAGGTCTCCGCCGGACTCTGGGACGCTGCCACGGGCAAGGCCATCGAGCGCTACCAGGACGGCCTGGCCCTCGTGCCCGCCAGCACCACGAAGGCGGTCACGACCTATGCACTGCTCAAGAGCTGGAAGCCCGACTTCACCCTGGATACCGAGGTCTGGGGGGACCTCCAGAACGGCACGGTGCAGGGGGATCTCGTCTTCAAGGGCGGGGGCGATCCCTTCCTCACCAGCGAGCGGATCTGGCTCCTGGCCCACGCGCTGCGCCGGACCGGCGTGGACCGGGTGACCGGGGGCATCCGCCTCGACCAGAGCGCCTTCGACGCCCAGCGGGAGCCGGAGGGCTGGGAGAACACCACGGCGGACACCCTGCCGCCGGTGCAGGCCCTCTCGGTGAACTTCA
>DASVZU010000230.1:0-11216 GCA_036391515.1 Holophagaceae bacterium | reverse complement strand
CCCCCGATTCCGCCTGGGCAACTGGTTGAAAGGCGTCACCGGTGCTGCGACTTCGCGGAAACTCACCGGCCACGGTGGATGAGAAGGGGCGTCTGAAGCTCCCCTCCTCCTTCAAGGCCGAGCTGGAGACCTTCGCCCAGGGCGAGGGGGGCGGAGCCCTGCGGCACTACCTCACCTCGCTGGACGGCCGCTCGGCCCGCCTCTACCCCCTGCCCGTGTGGGAGGCCATCGAGGCCCGCCTTGCCGCGCTGCCCGCCACCAATCCCGCCAAGCGCCGCTTCCTGGAAGTCACCGCCTACTACGGCAGCGAAGTGGAACCCGACGCCCAGGGCCGCTTCGTCATCCCGCCCATCCTGCGCGAGGCCGCTCAGCTCACCGGGGAGGTCGCCCTCCTCGGCCAGATGGACCACCTCGCCCTATGGAACAAGGCCGGCTTCGAGCGCCGCCTGGCCGCCGAGCCCCTCAGCGTCGAGGACCTGGCCCAGCTCGCGGACCTGGGGATATGAGCGTGGCCGCCCCGACCCCCCTCCACGTCCCGGTCCTCCTCCAGGAGGTCGTGGACAACCTCCCCCTGCCGCCCTCGGCGCGGATCCTGGACCTCACCCTGGGCCTGGGCGGCCATGCGGAGGCCCTCCTGGCCCGCTGCGACGCCGGCAGCCGCTATCTGGGCGTGGACCGCGATCCCCAGGCCCGGGCCCTCGCCCTCGAACGCCTGGGGGACGACTCCCGGCTCTCGATCCTGGCCTGCGCCCACGAGGACGTCTGGGACGATCCCGCCTTCCTCGACTGGATGGCCGCCCATGCCCCGGAGGGCTTCGACGCCATCCTGGCGGATCTGGGGGTTTCCACGCTGCAGCTCCGGAGCCCGGAGCGCGGCTTCAGCTTCCGCGACGAGGGCCCCCTGGACATGCGCATGGACACGGAGCATGGCCCCACGGCCCGGGAATGGATCGCCGCGCAGACCGACGAGAGCCTGGCCGATGCCCTCTACCAGTTCGGCGAGGAGCGGGCCTCCCGTCCCATCGCCCGCGCCATCCTTGCGGCGCTCCGGGAGGGCCGCCTGGGGACCACCCGGGACCTGGCCGAGGCCGTCTACACCGTGATCCCCCGGGAGCCCGCCAAGCGCAAGGGCCTCAGCGACCCGGCCACCCGCACCTTCCAGGCGATCCGCATCGCCGTCAACGGGGAGCTGGCGCGCCTGGCCGCCACCCTCGAATCCGCGGTGAACGCACTCCATCCCGGGGGAAGGCTCGCCGTGATCAGCTTCCACAGCCTGGAGGACCGCATCGTCAAGCAGACGCTGCGCCGCCTCGCGGGCATCTACGACGGCCCGGGACGCGTGGCGCCCGTGGCCCTCCCGAAACGGCTGCGCCTCCTCCATCCCGGCGGTATCGCCCCCGGCGAGGCCGAGGCCGCTGCCAATCCCCCCTCCCGCTCCGCCCGCCTGCGCCTGGCCGAGCGGCTCCCCTGACCGAGGTGCCGACGATGTCCGTGTCCGTCCAGTCCCGCATGGCGGCTCCCCCCCGCAAGGTGGAGAGCGAAGGCATCCTGCGCATGCTCCTGCTGGTGCTGGCCCTGGCCATGCCCCTCATGACCATCGCCTACCTCAAGATCCAGAGCACCCGCCTGGGCTATGCCATGGGCGACCTGAAGGAGCGCATCCGCAAGGAGGAGGAGGTCCAGCGCAAGCTGCTGCTGGAACGCAGCCGCTACCAGCGGGACGAAGCGGTCCAGGTCTACGCCGAGAAGGCCGGCCTCCAGCCCCGCAAGCAGGGCCACCTGATCCGCCGTTCCTTCACCGTGGACGACCAGCGGCTGGCGAAGCTGGGGCCCGTCTCGTCAGACACCTTCTAGCCGGAATCCCGGCCAGGTGCCGGATCGCCTATCCTGGCGGAGGGTGGCCCCCGCCCCCGCGCCCTTCCTTCCGATCGATCCCGGCTTCTCCGTGCCCCTTCCGTTCGCCACCCAGCCTCGTGCCTCCCGCCGTCTGCTCGGCCACCAGGAGGCGGAGGATCTGCTGGCCCGCCGCCTCCCCTGGCTGCTGGGCGGGATGATGGTGTGGGCCCTGGCCATCCTGCTGCGCCTGGTCTGGCTCCAGGTGGTGGAACACGCCCGCTACCGAGCCCGGGCCGAGCAGCAGCACACCACCGTGGTGCCCATCCCCCCCATCCGGGGCGAGCTTCGGGACCGCCGGGGCGAGCCCCTGGCCATCTCGATCAAGGTGGAGAGCCTCTTCGCGGATCCCCGCGTGTTCTACCCGGACTACAAGGCCGGCAAGGGGGAGGAGCGGACCTGGGGCGACCCCGACCGCAAGGCCGCGGCGCGGGTGGCCGCGAAGCTGGCGCCGATCCTGGAGCAGCCCAAGTCGGCGCTGCTGGAGAAGCTGCTGCGGAAGAAATCCTTCGTCTACCTGGAACGGCATCTCGCGCCCGCCAAGAGCGACGCCATCCGCGACATGGCCTTGGACGGCGTCGAGTTCCAGCCCGAGAGCCGGCGCTACTACCCACGGGGCAGCCTGGCCGCCCAGGTTCTCGGCTTCACCAACATCGACGGCGTGGGCCAGCTGGGCATCGAGCAGACCTATGACAAGCAGCTGGCGGGCCTGAAAGGCGAGCTCATCGCCCCCCGGGACGCCCACGGCAAGCTGCTCATCCTCCAGGAGAACTACAGCCAGGTTCCGGTGAATGGGGCTTCGCTGCAGCTCAGCATCGACGCCACCATCCAGCACATCGTCGAGGATGCCCTGGAGGAGGGGGTGCGCATGGCCCACCCCAAGACGGCCTATGCCGTGGTGGTGGATCCCCAGACCGGGGAGATCCTCGCCATCGCCGGCACGCCGACCTTCGATCCGAACCACATCCTGCCCAGGAAGTTCATGAACCGGCCCGAGTCGGACCTCTCGACCGCGGAGCGGGAGGAGCTACGCCGGGAGCTGGACCGCCAGAAGGAGGCCCGCAAGGTGCATCCCGTGGAGGACGCCTACGAGCCCGGGTCCACCATGAAGATCTTCACCCTGGCGGCGGCCCTGGAGGAGCGGAAGGTCCACCTGGGGGAGCGCATCGATTGCATGGGCGGGCGCTGGAAGTACAACCCCAAGATCCCGCCCATCACGGACACCCACCGCCACGGCCTCCTCACCTTCGAGGAGATCCTCTGGCAGAGCTCCAACATCGGCGCCGCGAAGATCGGCACGCGGCTGGATCCGGCCATCCACTACCAGTTCCTGCGGAAATTCGGTTTCGGCGATCCCACGGGGCTGAACTTCCCGGGCGAGAGCGCCGGGCGCCTACTGGCACCGGACCGCTGGACCCTGCCCACCCAGTACACCATGTCGTACGGCTACGGGCTCAGCGTGACCCCCCTCCAGATCCTCATGGCCGGATGCGCCCTGGCCAACGGCGGGAAGCTCATGCAGCCCATCCTGGTTGAGAAGATCTACAACGACCGCGGCCTTCTCCTGAAGGAGTTTAAGCCCACGGTGCGCGCCCAGGTGATCAGCGAGGAGACCGCCAACATGATGAAGGAGGCCCTCAAGGGGGTCATCACCCAGGGCACCGGCAAGCTGGCCAAGCTCGACAACGGCGTGGAGGCCTTCGGCAAGACCGGCACCAGCCGAAAGCTCATCGACGGGAAGTACGACCTGCGGCGGCACTACGCCTCCTTCATGGGCTTCTTCCCGGCGGACAAGCCCCAGTACGGCGTGCTGGTCATGCTGGACGACCCTGCCGGCGACACCACGGGTGGCGACGTGGCGGCGCCCCTCTTCAGGCGCATCGGCAACGAGATCATGCGCTACCGGGAGACGACGCCGGATCCGGACCGCGAGGCCGATCTCAAGCTCTCCCTCCGCGACTGGCCCGCCAGCGAGACGGACGAGGCCTCCGTCCATGTGGAGCGAGGCAAGGTGCCGGACCTCTCCGGCCTCAGCCTCAAGGCCGCCATCCAGCGCGTGGTGCTGGTCGGTGGGATGCCGCAGGTGGATGCGGCGCCCGGCGTGACGGCCGTGCGTGTGGTGGGCCAGAGTCCGGATCCTGGCACGCCGCTCCAGGCGGGCGGCGTCGTGAAGATCAAAGCGGGGAACCCATGAAGCTGGATGCGCTCATCGAGGGGCTGGCCGTGCGCCGCTCCGGTCCGGATGTCGAGGTGGCCGACCTGGGCTCCGACAGCCGCGAGATGGGCCCCGGATGGGCCTTCCTGGCCCTGAAGGGGGGCACCCTGGACGGGACGGCCTTCGTGCCCCAGGCCCTGGTTCGGGGGGCCTCCGCCGTGATCGCCGCCGAGGATCTGCCCCTGCCCGACTGCGTGGCCGGATGCGTGTTCCAGGGTGATCCACGCCTGCGCATGGCCGAGCTGGCCCGGCGCCTGAACGGGGCTCCGGATGAGGCCCTGGCCCTCATCGGCGTCACCGGCACCAACGGGAAGACCACCACCACCACCCTCATCCGCCAGCTGCTCCGGGGCGCGGGCCTCGGCTGCGGCCTGGTGGGCACCGTGATGAATGCCGCGGGGGACCAGGAGGAGGAGGCGGTCCGCACCACCCCCGAGAGCCCGAACTTCTACCGCTGGCTCCGCCGCTCGGTGGACGCCGGCGACCAGGCCGCGGCCGTGGAGGTGAGCAGCCATGCCCTGAGCCTGGCCCGGGTGCACGGGGCGCGGTTCGCCGTGGGCGTGTTCACCAACCTCACCCAGGACCACCTGGACTACCACGGCACCATGGAGGCCTATTTCGAGGCCAAGCGGCGGCTCCAGGCGCAGAGCGACCGCTTCCTGGTGAACGCGGACGATCCCTGGGGGCTGCGCCTGCTGGAGGCGGGACCGTGCGCGAGCTACGCCGTGGATCGTCCCGCCGCCTACCGGGCCGAAGCCGTCGAGCTCGGACCCACGGGCACGCGGTTCACGCTGCGGACCGCCGGGGGGACCTGGGTCGTGAACAGCCCCCTCCTGGGCCGCTTCAACGTGTACAACCTGCTGGCCGCCCTCGCGGCCTGCGCCGAGGCCGGCTTCGACCTGGACGCCCTGGTGCCCGCCGTGCCGGGCGTCACGGGCGCTCCCGGCCGGCTGGAACGGGTGGATTGCGGCCAGCCTTTCGGCGTGATGGTGGACTACGCCCACACCCCCGACGCCCTCGAGAAGCTGCTGGCGGAGGGCCGGCGCCTGCTCCCGCCCGGTGGCCGGCTTCACGTGCTCTTCGGCTGCGGTGGGGACCGGGACCGGACCAAGCGGCCCCTCATGGCGGCGGCGGTGGCGGCGGGGGCCGATGTGCTCTGGCACACCAGCGACAACCCGCGCACGGAGGACCCCGAGCGCATCCTCGACGATGCGGCGCCGGGCATTCCGGAGGCCCTTCGCCAGGATGCGGCCCGGTACCACCGTCTGGCCGACCGGAGGGAGTCCGTGCGGCGGGCCCTGGCCGACTGCCGGCCCGGCGACCTCCTGCTGCTCGCGGGGAAGGGCCACGAGCCCTACCAGGAGATCCATGGCGTGAAGCACCCCTACAGCGATCGCAGCGCCGTCGAGGCCATCCTGGGAGTCCGGTCGTGAGCGCCCTCTGGTCCCTTGCCGAGGCTTCCGCGCAGGTGGGCGGCGAGATCCTCGGCGACGGCGCCGTGGTGCCCTCGAGCCTCTGCATCGATACCCGTGCCCTCCAGCCCGGGGCCTGTTTCGTGGCCCTGCGGGCCGAGCGGGACGGTCATGCCTTCTGCGTCCAGGCGGCCGGGAAGGGGGCTGTGGCCCTGCTGGTGGACGATCCCCAGGATGTGGGCCTGCCGCAGCTCGTGGTGCCTGACACCCTGGTGGCGCTGCAGCGCTGGGGCCAGGCGCGCCTGGCGACGGTGCGGCCGAGGACCGTCTTCGGGGTCACCGGCAGCGTGGGCAAGACCAGCACCAAGGAGCTGCTGGCCGCCGCCACCGGCGGGTGGAAGACGCCGGGCAACCGGAACAATACCCTGGGCCTGCCGGAGGCCCTGGCTTCGCTTCCCCAGGGGCTCGGCGCGGCCGTGCTGGAGATGGGCATGAGCACCCCAGGGGAGATCCGGCGGCTGACGGAGATCGCGCCCCTGGATTTCGGGGTGGTCACGGTCATCGGCACCGCGCACCTGGAGAATTTCCCCAGCGGCCAGCAGGGCATCGCCGAGGCCAAGGGCGAACTGGTGGCAGGCCTGCGCCCGGGCGGGGCCTGGGCCTTCCACGCGGCCGACCAGTGGTGCCGCTGGGTGGCAGGGCAGCCCTGGGCCCGGCATGCGGAGCCCCTGCCGGTCGGCGAGAGGGAGGCCTTCGGCTGGGAGGACGCCGAGTCCCTGGGCGCCGCCGGGGAGCGGTTCAGGCTCCGCACGCCCCGCGGGACCGTGCCCGTCCACCTGAAGCTGCGGGGCCAGCACCAGATTCGCAACGCAGCCCTGGCCGGAGCCATCGCCGTCCGGGCCGGCCACCGTCCGGAGGCCGTGGCGCTGGGGCTCGGAGCGGTGGAGCCCGAGGAGGGGCGGGGCCGGCTGCATGGACTGGCTGGCGGTGGCTGGCTGCTCGACGAGTCCTACAACGCCAGCTCCGACTCGATCCTGGCGTGCGCGGAGGCCCTCCTCGAGCTGCAGGGCGGGGAGGCGGTGGCCGTGCTGGGCTCCATGCGCGAACTGGGCGCCGGGGCCCCCCGCATCCACCAGGAGACGGGGCGGGCCCTGCGCCGGCTGGGCCTGTCGCGCCTGTGGACCTTCGGCGAGTTCGCCCGGGACTACGCCGAGGGCTTTGGTGCGGGGGCCGTGGCTTTCCCGGATTTCGAGTCCCTGCGGGACGAGGGGACGGGCCTCTCCGCGATTCCCCCCGGAGCCCGTATCCTGGTGAAGGGCAGCCGCTACTGGCGCGCCGAACGCGCCGTGGCATGGCTCCTCGAACGCCGATCCTCCTGAACCCCGACTCCCGACATCGGAATCCCCATGCTCCCCTGGCTCCTCTATCCCTTCCGCGACATGGTCCCGGGGTTCTCGGTCTTCCGCTACATCACCTTCCGGGTGGCCATGGCGGCGGCCACGGCCATGGTGCTGAGCCTGCTCCTGGGGCCCTTCGTCATCCGCACCCTGACCGCCCTCAAGATGGGGCAGCACATCCGGGACGTGGGCCCGGAGCACCACCGCAGCAAGGCCGGGACGCCCACGATGGGGGGCATCCTCATCCTGCTGGTCATCACCGTGTCCACCCTGCTCTGGTGCGAGCTCAGCAGCGGCGCCATCTGGGTGGTGCTCCTCTCCCTCCTCGGCTTCGGCCTGGTGGGGGCCTTCGACGACGCCCAGAAGCTGCTGAAGAAGCAGAACCTGGGCCTCACGAGCTGGCAGAAGATGCTCCTGCTCACGGCCATCTCGCTCCTCGTGGCCGGCCTGATCCTGCACTTCGGCCTGCGCGGGGCCTCCACCAGCAAGCTCTCCGTGCCCTTCTTCAAGAACTTCAAGCCCGACGTGGGGATCCTCCTCATCCCGTGGATCTGGCTCGTGATGGTGGGAACCAGCAACGCCGTGAACCTCACCGACGGCCTGGACGGCCTGGCTGCCGGCGGCACGCTCATCGTGGCCTTCACCTTCGCGATCCTCGCCTATGCCGTGGGTCACGCGAAGATCGCCGCCTACCTGGCCGTGCCCCATGTGCCCGGAGGCGCCGAGCTGTCCGTCTTCATGGGCGCCATGGCCGGTGCCTGCCTAGGCTTCCTCTGGTTCAACGCCCACCCGGCCGAGGTCTTCATGGGGGACACGGGCTCCCTGGGCCTGGGCGGCGCCCTGGGCACCGTGGCCGTCGTCATCAAGCAGGAACTCCTGCTGGTGATCGCCGGCGGCCTGTTCGTGCTGGAGGCCGTGAGCGTCATCCTGCAGGTGGGCAGCTACAAGCTCCGGGGCGGCAAGCGCATCTTCCGCATGGCCCCCTTCCACCACCACATGGAGCTGGGCGGCCTGCAGGAGACCAAGGTGGTCATCCGGCTCTGGATCACCGCCATCGTCTGCTCGATCCTCGCCCTCAGCTCTCTGAAGCTGCGATAGGGCGTGGCGCCGTCGGCCAGGGCTGGCCGAGGATGAAGCCCTGGCCCCAGGGCACGTCGGCGTCCATGACGGCCTCCAGTTCCTCCATGGTCTCGATGCCCTCGGCGATGAAGCCGATGCGCATGCGCTGGGCGAAGTGGGAGAGGGCGTTGAGGAGGGCCGCCTGGTAGGGCCGCCGGTGGACCTGTTCCACGAGGCTGCGATCCGCCTTGATGAAGTCCGGCGCCAGCCGTGCCATGTGGCTGAGGCTGGCCACTCCCGCCCCGAGATCATCCACCGCGATCCGCAGCCCGGAGCTGCGGAGCAGGGTCGCGTAGGCCCTCAGGGCCTCGGGATCATGGATCTTCTGCCCTTCCGTGAACTCCATCACCACCAGCTCGGTGGCGAAGGGCAGCATCTCGATCCAGCGGGGCAGGGCCTCCCAGAACCCCGGGGCCTCCAGGCTCACGGGCTCCAGGTTCACGAAATGCAGGTGGGTGGATGCTCCCGTGCGGGCGAGCGTGTCGAAGGTCTGTTCGAGGAACCGCAAGTCGAGGGTGAGGCGGTCCGCCGGGGAGAGGTCCGGTGCCTGGAGGATGGGGCCCACCGGGTGGGCCACCCCGCCTCCGTCCACGTGCCGGGCCAGGTATTCCTTCGCCACGAGGCGGTTGTCCCGGAGCCGGTACATGGGCTGGACATGGGAGACGATCTCGCTCTCCCCGCTCAGAAGACGCTGGAGGATGCCCTTCGGCATGGCTGCTCCGAATCCGGGCCAGGGTGCCAGTGTAGTCCCCCGGCGCGTGTTCCGGTGACGGGGACATTGGGCGGGGCGTTCCAATTGGCCGTGCAGGCTCCAAGGAGCGTGTCCAAATAATGGGTGGGGGCTGCACTGGGGCGCCAGCCGAGGGAGGCGAGGAAGGCGACGAAGGCCTTGGTGATTCCAAGGTCGAGGAGCCTGACGCTGCATCCCGACGGCTGCCGCCCCAGCCCAAAAGGTTGATGGCAAAGGGCTCCCAGGCGGCGTCACCGGGCTTGAACGGTGGACCCGCACCGCCCTGCGCCCGCTTCTTTGCCTGCGAACCCTTTGCCATCAATGCAGCCCCTATCGATTACTTGGACACGCTCCTAGGCTGGAGCTGGAGGACGCATGAGGACCGTGGTGATGGGTGCGGGACGTTCGGGCCTGGCGGCGGCCCGGTTCCTGGCGGGCCAGGGGCGCGAAGTGGTGCTGACGGACGCCCGTCCCGATCCAGGGCCGGACCTGGAGACGGCCCTGGCCCGGGCTGGCGTGCCCGGGGTGTGGGGCGGTCATCCTCCCGCGCTTCTGGATCGCTGTGGCGAGCTGGTGGTGAGCCCCGGCATCCCGCGCACGGCCCCCTTCGTGGCCGAGGCCCTGCGGCGGGACATTCCGGTCATCGGGGAAGTCGAACTGGCCCACCGCGTCCTCCGCGCCCGGCGGGACGGCAGCCGCGTGCTGGCCGTCACCGGTACCAACGGGAAGAGCACCACCACCGACCTTGCGGCGCACCTGCTCCGGGCCTCCGGCCTGCCCTCCGTGGCCTGCGGCAACCTCGGGCTCCCCTTCCTCGAAGCCGTGGAGGGCGCCGGGCCGGGGACGGTCTTCGTGGTGGAGCTCAGCAGCTACCAGCTCGAATCCGTGGCGGCCTTCCGGGCGGAGGCCGCGGCCTTCCTGAACCTCACGCCAGACCACCTCGCCCGGCACGGGGATCTCGAGGGCTACCGCCACGCCAAGCTGCGGATCTTCGAGCGGCAGGAGGATGGAGACCTGCGCGTGGTGCCCGCGGCCCATCCGGAGTGGTGGCAGGATGCGCCCGGGGCCGGGCGGGTCGAGCGATTCGGTTGGGTCCCCTGCGAGGCCTGGTGCGATGCGGAGGGTATCCTCCGGCTCGGGCAGGAGGCCCTGGTTCCCCGCCGCGAGCTGCGGATCCCGGGGGGCCACAATGTGGAGAACGCCCTCGCCGCGGCGCTCCTGGCCCGGCACGGCGGCGCGCGGATCGAGGCCATCCGGGAAGGCCTGCGGAGCTACCCCGGGCTGGCCCATCGCATCGCCTTCTGCGGCGAGAAGGACGGCGTGCAGGCCTACAACGATTCCAAGGGCACCAATGTGGACGCCACCCTCACCGCCATCCGGGCCCTGCCGGGGCCTCTGGTGCTGCTCCTCGGCGGCACGGACAAGGGCGCCAGCTACGCGCCCCTCCGGGAGGCCCTGGAGGGCAAGCTGCGGCGCCTGGTCTTCCTCGGCGAGGCCATTCCCCAGCTCAGCCGCGATCTCTCCGATCTGCCCCACGACATCGTCCCGGCCTTCGACGAGGCGGTGGCGCGGGCCTTCGCCCTCGCCCGGCCGGGCGACCAGGTGCTGCTCAGTCCGGCCTGTGCCAGCTTCGACCAGTTCAACAATTTCGAGGAGCGCGGCGAGCGCTTCGAATCCCTCGTGCGGGACTGGGCTGAAGCCTGAATCCCTTCCTGGAGCCCCCATGCGACGCCTCCTGATCTCCCTCCTCCTCGCGGCGCCCCTGGCGGCCCAGGCGCCCGCGCCGGACCCCTTCGCGCCCCTCCGCTTCCTGCTGGGAACCTGGGTGGGCGAGGGGGGTGGGCGGCCTGGCCAGGCCTCGGGCGAGGCCACCTTCAGCCTGGAGCTGGGCGGGCACGCGCTGGTCCGACGGAGCTGGGCGGAGACGCCTGCGGCGCCGGGGCGGGCCGCCTTCCGGCACGAGGACCGCATCACGGTATATCCCGAAGCCGGCGGGCTGAGGGCTCTCTACGTGGACAACGAAGGACACGTGATCCACTACGCCGTGTCCGCCATCCCGGATGGGGCGGTGTTGATGAGCGACCCGGGCCAGGGGCCCCGGTTCCGCCTCACCTATCGGCGCACGGGCGCCGACGCCGTCACCCTGGCCTTCGACATCGCCCCGCCCGGCAAGCCCGACGCCTTCGCGACCTACCTCCAGGCCACCACCCGCCGGAAGCCCTGATGGCCGATTCCACGCTGTTCCCCGGCTTCCAGGCGCGTCGCGTGGAAGTGGGTGGCGTGGGCATCCACCTGGTCTGCGGGGGCGATCCCGGGGGACGGGCCCTGCTCCTGCTGCACGGGCATCCCCAGACCCACGCGATCTGGCACCGCGTCGCCCCGCGGCTGGCGGAGCGGTTCTTCGTGGTGGCGCCGGACCTGCGGGGCTACGGCGACAGCGACAAGGTGCC
>DASVZU010000229.1:0-3727 GCA_036391515.1 Holophagaceae bacterium | reverse complement strand
TCGGCGGTCTTCTCCACGAGCTTCTCGTCCACGAGGACGTCTAGGGCGGCGGAGGCCACGGCGCAGGCCAGGGGGTTGCCGCCGTAGGTGCTGCCGTGGATGCCCGGGGTGAAGACGTTCATCACGGCGTCATCGGCCAGGAAGGCGCTCACGGGGTAGTAGCCGCCGCTGAGGGCCTTGCCGATGGTGATGCCGTCGGGGCGGATGCCCTCGTGCTCGAAGGCGAAGAGCTTGCCGGTGCGGCCCAGGCCGGACTGGATCTCGTCGAGGACCAGCAGGCAGTGGTTCTTGTCGGCGAGCTCGCGCAGGCCCTTCAGGAACCCCTTCGGCGGGATGACCACGCCGCCCTCGCCCTGGATGGGCTCCATGAAGATGGCGGCGGTGTTCGGGGTGATGGCGTCCGCCACGGCCTTCAGGTCGCCGTAGGGCACGATCTTGAAGCCCGGCGTGAAGGGACCGAAACGGCTGGTGCTGTCGGGATCCGTGCTGAAGCCCACGATGGTGGTGGTGCGGCCGTGGAAGTTGCCGTCGGCCACGATGATCTCGGCCTTCCCGTACTCCACACCCTTCACGTCGTAGGCCCACTTGCGCATGGCCTTGAGGGCCGTCTCCACCGCTTCGGCGCCGGAGTTCATGAGCAGGGCCTTCTGGAAGCCGGTCAGCCGGCACAGCTTCTCGAGGAGCGGCGGGAACTGGTCGTTGCGGAAGGCGCGGCTGGTGAGCGCCAGGGTCTTCACCTGGGCGATCATGGCCTCGCCGATCCGCGGATGGTTGTGGCCCTGGTTCACGGCGGAGTAGGCGGCCAGGAAGTCCATGTACTTCTTGCCGTCCACGTCGGTCAGGAAGACGCCCTCGCCCTTCGTGCACACCACATCGAGCGGATGGTAGTTGTGGGCGCCGTACTGGTTCTCCTGCCGGATGAGCGCCTCGGACTTGGCGGCGACGGTGGCCATGGATCCTCCCTTGGAAGGGGCCATTCTAGTCCCGGCCTGCCAGAACAGGCATCACCAGCCCGGCGCCTTGACAAACCGTCAGCTTCCATCGGACCACCCCCCGCCACCGCCCGGCGGAAGATTCCGACCGCTGGCCGGGTTGGTGGGACAATCGTCCCACCCCTCATCTACTGTGGAACCCCCGGAGGTCCCCATGACCGACTCGAATCCCTCCCTGTACGGCGACCAGTCCCAGGCGCCGAAACCCAAGGCCCCCGGCCTGGTGGACCAGATCGTGGGGGTGTTCACGGAACCCGGCGCCCTCTTCGACCGGCTTCGGACCGCCCCGAGCTGGGGCTGGGCCATCGGCCTCATGACCGCCGCCGGGGTGGTCCTCACCGTGATCTGGGGCCTGAAGGTGGACGTCGAGGAGATGCTGCGCCCCATCCTCGAGCGGAACCCGCAGATCCCCTCGGCCCAGATCGACACCATCATCGAGATGCAGAAGAAGTTCATCATGCCCTTCGGCGTGCTGGGCGCCCTCTTCGGCACCATCGCCGTGGCCCTCATCGCCGCCCTCTTCTATTGGCTGGTGGCCAAGGGCGCGGCGGAGGGAGAGAAGCCCAGCTACCTCCAGGCCCTCAGCGCGGCCACCGTGCCCACCCTGGTGCGCCTGCCCGTGATGCTGCTGATCACCCTCATCTGCCTGCTGAAGCCCATCGGCGGGCTCACCCCCGAGAAGATCACCCCCACGTCCCTCGGCTACTTCCTCCACGTGGAGAACGTGAAGGTCCATGCGCTGCTCTACGGGGTGGAGCTCTTCTACATCGCGGATGTGGTGCTGACCTACCTGGCCCTCCGCAAGATCATGCGGATGAAGACGGGCGGAGCCATCCTCTGCGTGGTGGTATCCGTCCTCGTCGCGGTGGGGGGCCGGGCCCTCGGAGCCCGCTAGATGGCCTCCCGCAAAACCAAGTTCCTCCTCTTCGGCGGCGCGGCCCTGGTCGTCCTGATCGGTCTCGGCGTGGCCATGGGCGGCAGCCGGGACGACGAGAGCGCCTACTCCTGGGACACGGTCTCCCGCGGCGACATCCGGGAGACCATCTCGGCCTCCGGGGAGATCCGGGCCAAGACGCAGATCAACATCGGCACCTCCGTGGCGGGGGAGATCAAGGCCATCCACGTGAAGGACGGCCAGGACGTGAAGGCGGGCGACCTGCTCGTCACCATCGACCAGGTGCGCCTGCGGGAGCAGGTGGCCCAGGCCGCCGCCGCCCTGGACGCCGCCCGCAAGGACGCCAACCGCCTCCAGTTCGCCATGCAGCGGGCCCGCGAGAGCTTCGGCCGCTTCGAGGCCCTCCGCCAGCAGGGGCTCATCTCCGACGAGGACTACCGCCAGCAGAAGCTGAACCGCGAGAGCACCGAGCTCACCTACCAGTCCGCCAAGGCCAACGTGGCCCAGAGCGAGGCCAACCTCAAGGCCATCCAGGACGGGCTCTCCAAGGCCACCCTGCGCGCGCCCATCGCCGGGAAGGTGACCAGCCTGAAGGCCGAGAAGGGCGAGACCGCCATCCCCGGCATGAGCAACCTCCCGGGGGCCGTGCTGATGATCATCTCCGACATGAGCGAGATGCAGGCGGAGATCAAGGTCAACGAGAGCGAAGTAGTGCGTACCAAGGTGGGCCAGACCGCCCAGGTGAACGTCGAATCCCTTCCTGGCACGGTGTTCCAGGGCACGGTCATCGAGGTGGCCACTGGCACCGAGGGCACCGGGACGGACGCCAACCTCTACAAGGTGAAGGTGCTCCTGAAGGGCAACCGGGCGGATCTCGACCGGCTCCGCCCCGGCATGAGCGCCCGGGCCGTCATCCTCACCCACGAGGCGAAGAACGTCCTGCGCGTGCCCCTCCAGGCCGTGCTGGAGCGGGAGGGCAGCCTGGAGGATGCCCAGAAGCAGGGGCTCCTGGCCCCGGCCACCCGCAACGTCGTGATGCGCTTCAAGGACGGCAAGGCCCAGGAGCAGGCCGTGGACGTGGGCATCGCCAACACCCAGTTCTTCGAGCTGAAGGGCGGCCTGGCCGAGGGGGACAAGGTCCTCACGGGTCCCATCCGGAAGCTGAAGACCCTGAAGGACAAGGCCTCCCTCACCCTGCGGGCGCGGTCCGACACGGACCTGGCCAAGACGGCGAAGAAGTCCTGATGGACGTCCGCGAACCCCTCTCGGCAGCCGTCCGGGCCCTCAAGACCAACAAGCTCCGGTCGGCCCTCACCACCCTCGGCATCATCATCGGGGTGGCGGCGGTCATCGTGGTGGTGAGCCTCGTGCAGGGGCTCAAGACCAGTGTCTTGAAGCAGGTGGAGCGGGCCGGCAGCCAGACCCTCTTCGTCCGGCCTGTCTTCCCCATGGACATGCCCTTCGCCGAGTACACCAAGATCAAGAACAAGGACCTGACCCTGGACAACATGCACGCCCTGGCCCGGGCCGTGCCCCAGATCACCCAGGTCACGCCGCTCTTCTTCAACGGCACCGACGTGAAGTTCGACGGCCGCAGTGCCAACGTGAACCTCATCATGACGGACGAGACCTACCTGGAGCTGAACAGCATCAACCTCACGGCCGGCCGCAACTTCGTACCCTCGGACCTGCGCCTCGGGAACAAGGTGGCCATCATCGGGCCGCGAGTCATCGAGAAGCTGGGCATCAAGGGGAACCCCCTGGGCCGCATCATCAGCACGCCCACCCTCAGCCTCGAGGTCATCGGCGTGCTGGAGGAGCAGGGCGGCCAGCTGGGCAA
>DASVZU010000228.1:0-12574 GCA_036391515.1 Holophagaceae bacterium | reverse complement strand
ATCCTTGAGCCTGGTGCTTCTGGGCCTGCCCTTGGCGCTCGCCCTCGGCTGCAGCAGCGGCGGCGATTCCAACGCCCCCGTCCCCGTCACCTCGTCGACGCCCAGCGCCAACACCGTGCTGTTCGATCCCGCGAACAGCGTCGTGCCGCTCCCGAACATCCTTGCCACGGCCACGGCCGCGGACCCCCTCGCGGGACGGGCGCCGAACACACCCATGACGCCGCCGGAGGCCCTGGCGTACGTCAACCTCCATGAGATGGGAGGCACCAACGCCGTCGCCGGCGTCAACGCGCCGATCTACATCCGGTTCGCGGGCCCCATCGACCCGGCCACTGTGGGCAACGTGAAGGTCTACCAGATCACGCCCGATTCGACCGGCACGGAGAACAACCCCCTCGGGTTCACCGACGTCACCAGCATGTTCGCCTACCAGTACGCGACCGGCGGGACGGATTTCTTCCTGGTTCCTGGCACGCCCCTGCAGCCCGGGACCCGCTACGTCTACATGGTGACAACGGGCGTGAAGGATGCCGCCACCGGTGGCGCCATCTCGGCGACCCCCTACTTCGAGGCCCTCAAGTCCACCGTGCCCCTCACCGGCGCCCTCCAGCCCCTCGAGGCCATCCGGGCCAACCGGCTGCTGAATCCCGCCCAGCCCCAGAGCGCCACGAACCCCATCCTGCTGTCCGGCTACGCCAAGGTCATGGATGACATGATTGCCGCGGGCGTCATCACCAGCCGCGCCAACCTGGCCATCATCGGCCGATTCATCACCACCGGCGCCGGCTTCATCTCCGCCACCACGACCAGCCCCAGCGCCACGGGCGCCGTCCCCATGCCGGTCGAGTCCGCCCTGAGGTCCTTCGCCGCCGGCGCGACCCTGGGCGGCCTGCCCGGGAAGGCCTGGACCAACACCATCACCGTTCCGGCCAATACCGCCACTGCGGCCTACACCTTCGACCGGGGAGGCACGAACCCCAGTCCCGACGCCTACTGGGCCGCCGTCCTCACGGCCGCGGGCCAGACCGTCACCCCCGCCCCCGCCACCGTGGGCACCGTGGTGCTCGGCACCCTCAACAGCGCCGACCTCTCCATGGATCCTGTTGTGGTCGCCGCACACTCCGCCAGCCTCGACCTCACGGGGATCACTGGCGCCTACAATCCCGCCGCAGGCGTCGTCCAGGCCTACCGGCCCGACGGCCTGCATTTGACGGGCTTCTACAGCACGAGCCGCGCAGTGCCCTTCGTCTACATCGCGCCTGCCGGGACGCCCCCCTCCGGAGGCTGGCCGCTGGTCATCTTCCAGCACGGCATCACCGCCCAGAAAGAGAACGTCCTCGGCGTGGCCCAGACCCTGACCACCGTCGGTCGGGCCGTCGTGGCCATCGACCTGCCCATGCATGGCGCGCTGGCCGTCCCCGGCCACACCGCTGGGGCCCAGTGGGGTCAGGACTTCATGGCCATCGGGGCACCCCTTGCCACCCGCTCGAACATCCAGCAGGCCGCCTTCAACCTGGACCGCCTGGAGTTCACCGTGCGCACGGGCGGCTTCGCCGGCCTCGGCGCCGCCATGCCCTCCATGACGGACATCAAGTTCGTGGGACACAGCCTGGGCTCCATCGTCGGGGCCTACTACCTGGCGGGCAACACCACCCTGGCCACGTCCGGCGTCCCCTACACCCAGACCACCCTCAACAGCGACATGAAGGGCTACCTGGCCGTTCCCGGGGGCCGCCTAGCCTATCTGATCCAGAACAGCCCCACCTTCGGCCCCAGCGTGGATGCCGGTCTGGCGGCCGTGGGCATCGCCAAGGGCACCCCCACCTACAACCAGTTCTTCCAGGTCACCCAGAGCGTCGTGGATCCGGCGGATCCCGCCTCCGTGACCACACCCCTGGCCGCGGGCCTCCCCAGCCGCCTCTCCAACCGCATCTGCATCCAGGAGTCGGTGGGCGACACGGTCATCGGGAACGCCTATACCCGCTACCTGGGCAACGCCCTGGGCGGTCGGGGCGTCTTCGGCGCCGCCGGTGCCACGGTGGCACCTGGCTTCAACCAGCTGGCCTACACAGCAGGCGGAACGCCGAACCACGCGGCCGGAGTGCCCTCGGTGTTCATGTACACCATGGCCAGCAACGTCCTCACGCCCAAGGTCGCCAACGCCGCCACCGTGGCGACCGCCACCACCCCCACCGAGGGCTATTTCCAGTTCGACCAGACGGGCATCTCCCACAGCTCCCTGCTCGATCCCAGCAACATGACGAACCTCCTGCTCATCCAGAAGCAGATGCGCTACTTCCTGGGCGTGACCGGCACGAGCATCGTGGTGGATCCCACCCAGGGCGGCGCGACCCTGCCCATCGCCCCGGTGCCCGTCCAGGACATCCAGGTGCCCGGGAAGTACACCATCCTGGGCCACTGAGCCCGATCCGTTCCATGAAAGGGCGGGGCTTCGGCCCCGCCCTTTCATGTACCCAGCTCCGGAAAGGCCTCCAGGAGCCGCCGCCGGGCCTCGAGGAGGTGCGGCACGGCCGCGTCGCGGCGGCGCAGGAAGCCGCGTACGGCCTGGAGATCCTCGGCCAGGCGCTCGCCCAGGGGCAGAGACAGGACGGCGAGAAGGGCCGCCAGCAGGGCCCATCCCACTCCCAGCCAGCCCAGCCAACGCCCCGCCCCGAGTGCCAGCAGCAGGGTCCACAGGGGGAAGACGAGAAGGCCGGCCATCAGTTTGAGCGTGGCCGTGACGTCCAGCTCGTCCGTGGCCCGGGCCACCACCCAGCCCACCAGGCGGTAGGGCGGCCAGAAGCAGAGCGCGGCGGGCAGAACGAGGCCGCCCAGGACGAGCCGAAGGGCTGCCCTGGGCAGCCAGTGGCGGACCTCGCTCCAGGGATAGGGATGCCCCACCTGGTCGGGCCGGACCCCCTTGTCGCTGAGCCAGTCGCGGGCCGCCTGGACCTCGGCCTGGAGCGCCACCCGATCGACGGCCGCCATCGCCTGCAGCCGGGGCAGGAGGACCTTCACCCGGCGCCGGAGGGCCTCCAGATCCGCCCGGCTGCCCGGCGCTTCCGCCAGCATCCAGGCCACCTCCTGGGCGAGGGCGAGCGATCCGGCCTCGGGCCCGTGGAGGGTGAGGGGCAGGAGCGCGACCCGGATCCGCGCCGTGAGCTCCAGCACCGCCTCCGGGTCCGTACCCCGGGACCGCAGGTCCATCCAGGGGATCTCCGGGCCGGTCCTGACCAGGGCCCCGTGCCGGAAGAGGGCCCGTTCGCCATAGACCAGGCCCGCGGGCACGAGCCGGGGCGGTACGGGGCTGGACAGGGCGATGCGCGCGGCGCCGGTCTTGAGAGGCGCGAGGTCGGCGCCCGTGTGGCTGACCCCCTCCGGGAACAGGGCCACGGACCCGCCTCCCTCGAGAACCTGATGCACCCGCCGGAAGCTCTCCGCGATGGCTTCGGGCGTGGCGCCGCCATCCTTGGGCCGCGTCACGGGGATCGCCCGGAACATCGCCAGGAAGGGCCGGAGGGGGGGCACGCGCCAGAGGGTCGCCTTGGCCAGCCAGCCCGGCGCGGGGTCCAGGAGGGCCTCGGCGGCCAGAGGATCCAGAAGCCCGTTGGGGTGGTTCATCAGGATGAGGGCCGGCCCAGGGGGAACCGGGGGCCCCTCCAGGCGCAGGGACCGGAACCAGAGGCCGGCCAGGATCCTGGCCAGGGGCCGGGCCAGGCCGTCTCCGCGGGCCACCTCAGCCCTCGGCCGGCTGCCCGCGGCGGGCCCACCAGAGGGCGAGGCCGCTGAGCAGGATCGCCGGGATCACCAGCCCCATGCCCCGGGCGAGGGCGTCGCCACTGGAGGCCCCCAGGGCGTGGAGGGCGTCCGCCCGCTGGCCCACCAGCTCGGGGCTGATCGCATCTCCGAGCAGGTGGATGAGGAGCACGTTCACGGCCACGCCCGTGGCCCGCACGCTGGCCGGCAGGCAGCTCACCGTGAGCGCGTTCACGGGGCTGGTATTCACGAACAGCAGGAACATGGCCAGGAAGAAGAGGGCGTAGGCGACGTGCAGCCGGCCCGTGGCCAGGGCCCAGGCCACGGCCGGGGCTGCGGCCACCAGGGTGAGACCCGAGATGGCCACGCCCGCATCCGGCCAGCGGCGCTGCCACCGGTCGGTGAGCCAGCCGCCCAGGAAGGTGCCGAGGATGCCCGTCACCACCGCCAGGGCCCCGAAGACCAGGCCCGCACGGGCGGTGGACACGTCGAAGCGCCGCTGGAGCAGCGTGGGCCCCCAGGTGCTGAGGCCACCCATGGCGAAGGTGTAGGCCACGTAGCTGGCGGTGCAGGCCAGCCAGATCCGGTTGAGGAAGACATGCCTCAGGCGGTGGAGGTACGGCAGGGCCGCATCGGCGTCCGGCGCAGCGTCCATGGCCCCGCGCTCAGGATCGGTCTGGAAGGCCATCCACAGGGCCAGGAGGAGGCCCGGCAGCCCTGCCACCAGGAAGGAGGCCCGCCAGCCCCAGGCTCCGGCCACCAGGCCGCCCAGGCCGTAGCCGAAGGCGGAGCCCACGGGGATGGCCAGGTAGAACCAGGTGAAGGTCCGGGCCCGATCCGCCTCGGGGAATCCGTCCGCCAGCATGGCCGGGCCCAGGCTGGCATAGGCGGCCTCCCCCACACCCACCAGGGAGCGGGTCACCAGCAGGGCCGGGTAGGAATGGACAAAGGCCGCGCCGAGGGTGGCCAGGCTCCACAGGGCCACGCCCCCCGCGACGAGGCGGGGCCGGTGGAAGCGGTCCGCCAGGTAGCCGAAGACCGGCGCGGCGCACATGTACACCGCGATGAAGACGAAGGTCAGGCGGCCCAGCTGGGCGTCGGACAGACGCAGCTCCCGCCCGAGGGGCTCCAGGATGGCCGCCACCACGTAGCGGTCCAGGTAGTTCACCAGGTTGATCCCGGTGAGCAGGAGCAGCAGCCTGCGGGCGGGGCTCATGGGCAGGGCGGGCGCCGGAGCGCCTGTCCTACTTCTTCTTGGGCGCGGGGGCCGGCTTGGGGGCGGGCTTGGCGGCGGCGTCCGGGGCGGCATCCAGGCGCTTGGCGACCTCCTCCGTGAATCCCTTCATCCAGGTCTGGTCGGCCCAGGAGAGCACCTGCACGGCCTGGTCGGAGAAGATCAGCTGGAGGTGCTGTTCCTGGGCCAGCTGCTCGACGATGGGCTTGGCCATGAGGGTGATCTGGTCGCCCACCTTCTTCTCGACCTTCTGGTACTCCTGCTGGCTGTCCTCCTGCATCTTCTTGGCGTCGAACTCCAGGTCGCGGTACTTCTTCTGGAGCTCCTCGCGCTTGGCGGGATCGATGCTGGGGGAGTTGATCTGCTGCTGCAGGCTCTGCAGCTCGGCGCCCTTGGCCTGGAGCTTCTCCTGCAGGTTCTTGCCGGTGATCTCCAGCTCGGAGAACACGGCCGCGGCCTTCTTCGAGGAGCGGACCAGCTGGTTGATGCTGAAGAACGCGAAACGGGGGGCCGGGGACTCCTGCGCCGCGAGGGGCAGGCAGAGGGCGGCGGCCACGAGGGGGGCGATCAGACGGCGCATGGGATGACTCCAGGGGGAAAAGGCCATTCTAGCGCGGGGCGTTCCCCCCCGCAGCCCAGAAGCGGTCGGCTCAGAAGGTGGTCCCGATGGAGAACTGGAAATCGTTCCGGCCGTCGGTGTCGAAGGGATAGGGGTTCAGCTTGCGGGACCAGATCAGGCGCAGGGGCGCCGGGCTGATGGGCAGGAAGAACCGGAACTCCAGACCCGCGGAGCGCAGCAGGGTCGGGTTGGTGTAGGTGAGGTAGTTGCCGGTGTAGATGTCCCGGTAGCTGATCGTGTCGTGGCTGAAGACCTTGGTGCCCGGCGCCCAGGCGTTGCCCATGTCGTAGAAGGCCACCAGCCGGAACTGCTCGGCGATCTTGAACTGGTACTCGAAGTTGGCCACGAACTGCTTGTTGCCGCCGACAACCACCGCATAGCCGTTGTTGTCGAGCAGGATCGAGCCGACCTGGCCGTACCGGTAGCCGCGGATGCTGTTCTCGCCGCCGGGCCGGTACATGTTGTAGATCGGCAGATCCTCCACGCCCAGGTTCTGCAGGTAGCCATAGCTGGCGTTCATGCCGAAGATGTGCCGGTCGGCGACATTGGCGAACTTGGCGAAGTCCCAGGTGGCCCGGAGGAACGGGCGGTCGCCGCCGAACTGCCAGCCGCCGTACTCCAGGCTGAACCCCAGCTTCGTGCCGGCCGTGGGCTTGAACTGATGGTTGATGGTGCTGTAGGTCAGGCTCTGGCTGAACGTGGAGGTCAGCTGGTTGCTGATGTCCCGGAAGTAGTAGTTGCGGCCACCCTCGATGCGGATCAGCGAGAAGCTGTACCCCGCCGAGTAGGTGGTGAAGAAGGCCCAGGGCCGGTTCGGTATCCAATTGCTCAGGCGCGCGCCCACGGACACCCCCAGGCTGCGGGTGAACTGCTTGTAGGCGTTGGCGATGCCCACGCGGGAGGCATCGTAGTCCGCGGTGCCGTTGGAGACCGAGGTGGAGAAGGAATACGGAAGGTCGAAGACGAAGGGCTCCGTGAACCCCACGGAGATGCTCTTGGCGAACTTGCCGCCGTTGTAGCTGATCGACAGCGTCTCCCCGCCTCCGCCCAGATTCCGCGTGGAGAAGCTCACACCCAGGGAGAAGCCAAAGAGGGAACCGTAGCCGCCCTGGAAGAGCAGCTCGTTGACCCCGGCCTCCTCGCCGCGGACGATGATGTCCACCTGCGGCTTGTCGGGAACCAGGTCCACCTTGGGCTCGGAGGTCTTCACGTCGAAGAAGCTCAGCTGGCTGATGGACAGCAGCGAGTCCTTGAACATGTTGGTCCGGAAGGGATCGCCCTCCCGCATCAGCATGCTCCGGCGCAGCACCTTGTCCTTGGTGGTGGTGTTCCCCTCGAACTCGATGCGCCGCACGGTGTAGGGCTCCCCCTCGTCCAGCTTGAGGGTGGTATCCACGAACTTGAGGCCCTTCTCCTCGCGGATGTCGAACTTCTTCTCCGTGCGGAAGAGGATGTAGGCCTGGTCGCTGTAGGCCTCCTTCAGCTTGTCCACGGTCTGGTTGACCGCGTCCAGATCGAAGGGCACGGGCTTCGCGTCGGGCTTGGGATCCTCGAGGCTCGGCTTGATGTTGAAGAACTTCCTGAGGAAGGACTTGTTGTCCCGCTTCACCTCGGCGTACTTCCCCCGGTAGAAGTCGGGCCGGAAGAGCTTGCCGCCCTCCTCCTTGAAGGTGCCCTCGTAGTACTTCTCCCCCTCCATGATGGGGATGGTGAGCGTCGCCCGCAGATCGTACTTCGGGGACTTGGCCTCCTTGAGGCGCTTCTCGTTCTTCTTCTTCTGCCTCGCGGTGGTGCGGTCCTCCACCTCGATGGTGGGCTTGCCCACGAAGACGTCCTTGTAGCCCAGCTTCCAGTAGGCCTTCTTGATGTTGTCGAGGTCCTCGTCGAGGTTCTTGTCCACCAGCAGGTCGTGCGTCGTCATCCAGCTGAACATCCAGTGCTGGCGGGTCTTCTCCATCACGCTCCGGAGGTGCGAGCTGGTGAAGACCTTGTTCCCGCGGAACTTGATGGTGTAGATGCGGGCCTTGCCGCCCTCCTTGATGTCGAAGACCAGGCGGGCCACGCCGGGGCCCATGGGCTCCAGGGACACATCCACCACCGGGTTGCGGAAGCCCTTCTCGCCCGCCATGTCCACGATCTGGTTCTTGATCTTCCGCGCCGCGTCGGGGTCGTAGACCGTGTCGGGATTGATGGTGAGCTTCTTCTCCTTGATCTTGTCCTTGATGGACGTGATGCCGATCTCCGTGCCCCCGCGGTAGTCGATCTCCTTGATCAGGGGCCGTTCCTTGATGCGGATCACCAGCTTCTTGCCGCCGTCGGCATTCTCCAGCTCGAGCTTGATGTCGTCGAAGGAGCCGGTCTTCCAGAGCTTCTCGAGGACCGCGGTGAAGTCCACGTCGCGGACATCCTCGCCCACCTTCAGGCCCGACTTGAAGATCACCGTCTCGGGCGTCTGCTTCTGGGCCCCCACCACCTCGATCTTGACGAGGGGCTCCAGGTCCTGGGCCGCGAGGGGGAAGGCGCTTCCCGCCACGAGAAGAAGGGGCAGCAGGCCCCTCCGCCACCGGGGCCGGACCCGGTTCCGGTCGCTGTTCTGTTGCGTCATTCAGGCACTCCGACCAGATGGGCTTCCTGGCCAGGGGCCACGGTTCCGGATTCAGACAGGGTGGGGACGAGGTGGCCGTCCGCCAGATCGAAGTTCACGATGCCGGAGGGCACGGTGTCCTGGCCCACCATCAGCTCGGCCAGGGGGTCCTCCACCAGCTTCTGGATGGCCCGCCGCAGCGGCCGGGCGCCGTAGGCGCGGTCGCGGAGGGTGGTCTTCACCAGGTGGTCGCAGGCCGCGTCCGTGAGGGTCACCGTGAGCTTGTGCTTCAGCAGGGTGACGTTCAGGTCCTCCACCAGCAGGCGGACGATCTTGCGCAGCTCGTCGTCGCCGAGGCGGTTGAACACGACGATCTCGTCGATGCGGTTCAGGAACTCCGGGGGGAAGGTCCGCTTGAGGACCTTCATGGCGTCCCCGGCCTTGGCGTCCGGACGTCCGTCCTGCTCGACGAAGCCGAGGTTCTTCTCCGACAACAGCTCCCGGCTGCCCACATTGGACGTCATGATGATGATGGTGTTCTTGAAGTCCACCAGGTTCCCGAAAGCGTCCGAAGCCTGACCGTCGTCAAAGATCTGCAGCAGGATGTTGATCAGGTCGGGGTGGGCCTTCTCGATCTCGTCGAAGAGCAGGACGCAGTACGGGTTCCGCCGGATGCGGTCCGTGAGCATGCCCCCCTCCTCGTAGCCCACATACCCCGGAGGGGCCCCGAGCAGCTTGGAGACCTCGTGCTTCTCCATGTACTCCGACATGTCGAAGCGGATCATCTTCTTGGGATCGCCGAAGAGGAAGGCGGCCAGGGTCTTGGCCAGCTCGGTCTTGCCCACGCCCGTGGGGCCCAGGAAGAGGAAGGAGCCCATGGGCCGGTTGGGGTTCTTGAGGCCCGTCCGGGCGCGGCGGACGGCCCGGGCCACGGCGCTCACGGCCTCGGGCTGGCCGATGACGCGCTCGTTCAGGCGGCCCTCCATGTTCACGAGGTTCGCCTTCTCGTCGCCCTTGAGGGCCGTCACGGGGATGCCGGTCCAGCTGGCCACCACCTCCTCGATGTCCTGCTCGGTCACCTCGGGGAAGCGGGCGTAGTCCTCGTCCGACAGTTCGGTGCGGTCCTTCTGGATCTCCTCGCGGAGCTGCAGCTCGCGCTGGCGGAGCAGGACGGCCTTCTCGAAGTCGCGGCTCAGCACCGCCTCGTTCATCTCGTTGATGACGCGGTGCAGCTCCTCCTCGGCCTGGAGGGCCTCGCCGCCCCCGCCCCCGGGCCCCACGCGCAGCTTGACCCGGGCGCCGGCCTCGTCCAGCAGGTCGATGGCCTTGTCGGGCAGGAAGCGGTCCGTGATGTAGCGGTTGGACAGGTAGACCGAGGCCTCCATGGTCTTCGCGGCGTAGCGCACCCGGTGGAACAGCTCGTAACGGCTGCGGATGCCCTCCAGGATGCGGAGGCTCTCCGTCTCGTCCGGGGGGTTCACCGTGACCGGCTGGAAGCGCCGCACCAGGCTGCGGTCCTTGTCGATGTACTTGGCGTATTCCTTGTGGGTGGTCGCGCCGATGCACTGGATCTCGCCCCGACTCAGGGCCGGCTTGAGGATGTTGGCGGCGTCCAGGCTGCCCTCGGCCGCGCCCGTGCCGATGAGGCTGTGGATCTCGTCGATGAACAGCACCACGGAGGTGTCCTTGCTCGCCTCCGCGATGATGGACTTCAGCCGCTCCTCGAACTGGCCCCGGTACTTGGTGCCCGCCACCACCAGGCTGAGGTCCAGGGCATAGATGCGCTTGTCCTGCAGGCTGGGCGGCACCGCCCCCTCGTGGATCTTCTGGGCCAGGCCCTCCACGATGGCCGTCTTGCCCACCCCCGCCTCGCCCAGGAGGATCGGGTTGTTCTTCCGGCGGCGGCTGAGGATCTGGACGATCCGCTCCACCTCCTGCTCGCGGCCGATGAGGTTGTCGAAGATCCCCCGTTCCGCCATCTCGGAGAGGTTCCGCGCGAACTCGGAGAGGAGCGGGTGCTCCTTCTTCTTCTTGGCGATCTTCTCCTCCTTGGTGCTCTCCAGGAGGATCTCCTTGGCGGCGATCAGGTCGGCGCCCGCCTCCTTGAGCAGGCGGCCGGCCAGGCTGGTCTCCTCCTTCAGCATGCCCAGGAGCAGGTGCTCGGCTCCCACGTGCTTGTGGTTGAGCTTGGCGCTCTCGGCCGTGGCGTGCTGGAGGATGCGCTTGACCTCCTCCTCCATGGGGATGTCAATGCTGGTGCTGCTGGGGGTGATCTTCTTGTCCTTGGGCGTGAGGGCCGCGACCAGGCGCTCCCGCAGGGCGCTGACCTGGACGCCCATGCGCTCCAGCAGCTGGGTGCTGGTCTTCTCCGACTCGCGGAGGAGGCCCAGGAGCAGGTGGCCGCTCTGGATGCTTTCCGCCCCGAACTGGCTCGCCTCGTAGCGGGCGAAGAACATCACACGGCGGGCTTTTTCGGTGAACTTCTCGAACACGGGACACCCTTCCGGGTCATTGACGGCTCCGGAGCCGGGATGGTCCAGGCCGGTCCAACAGGGTAGCGCCATCCCGCCTCCCTGTCCCGCCCGGGTTTGAGCTGGGAATAACCCGCCCGCGCCGGTATTCTGGAGGGCCGGGAGGACGCGAACATGAGCCAGACGAGGACCAATCTGGCGATCCTGGGCCTCCAGTGGGGCGACGAGGGCAAGGGGAAGGTCGTGGACCTGCTCAGCCCCCGGTTCCGGCAGGTGGTCCGGTTCCAGGGCGGGAATAACGCCGGCCACACCGTCGTGGTGGATGGCCAGAGCATCGCCCTTCACCAGGTGCCCAGCGGCGCCCTCCACCCCGGCTGCTTCCTGGTGGTCGGGAACGGCGTCGTCCTGAACCTGGAAGTCTTCCAGCAGGAGCTGGACCGCCTCCGGGCCCGGGGCTTCGACCTCACCGGCCGCCTGCTGCTCTCCGACAAGGCCCACCTCATCCTGCCCCACCACATCGCCCTGGACCTCTGGCGCGAGGCCCGGGCCGACAAGCTGGGCGCCAAGATCGGCACGACCGGCCGGGGCATCGGCCCCGCCTACGAGATGAAGGCCTCCCGCATGGGCGTCCGCCTGGGCGACCTGCGCCACCCCGAGCTCCTGGCCGACCGGATCCGGCCCGGCTACGAGGAGGTGCGCCTGCGTCTCGGCGACCGCGAGGGCCTGCCCTCCCTCCAGGCCATCGTGGACGGCGCCCTGAAGACCGCCGAACCCTTCCTTGCCTTCATCGGCGATGCCCAGGGGCACCTCCTGGCCGCCTGCGAGCGGGGCGACAGCATCCTCTTCGAAGGCGCCCAGGCCACCCTCCTCGACATCGACCATGGCACCTACCCCTACGTCACCTCCAGCAGCTGCAGCCTGGGCGGCCTCTTCACCGGCACCGGCCTGCCCCCCAAGGCCCTGGACAAGGTGCTGGGCATCGCCAAGGCCTACACCACCCGCGTGGGGGCCGGCCCCTTCCCCGCCGAGCTGCTGGACGCCACCGGCGACCGCCTCCGCGAGGCCGGCCGCGAGTTCGGCACCACCACCGGCCGCCCCCGCCGCTGCGGCTGGTTCGACGCCCCCATCACCGCCCACGCCTGCCGCACCAACGGGGTGGATGGCCTGGCCATCATGAAGCTCGACGTCCTCGACGGCCTGGACGAGGTGGGCCTCGTGGTGGGCTACCGCACCGGCGAGGGCGGCGTCACCACCCGCCTGCCCAGCTGCGCCGCCGAGTGGGCCGGTCTCAAGCCCGAGATCCGGCGCTTCAAGGGCTGGGCCAGCACCCGCGGCGTCACCGACCACCGCCGGCTTCCCGCCCCGGCCCAGGCCTACCTGGAAGCCCTCTCCGAAGCCGTGGAAGTCCCCGTGGCCTACCTCAGCACAGGCCCGGACCGCCACGAGGGCTGCGTCTATCCCGGAACCTTCCTGGAGCCGCTGCTGGGTTGACCCCGCGCCGGTTCACGGGCACACTGATCCTCCTGCCCATCCGGGTACCGCACGGCTGCGTGCACCGCGCGCTCGAGGGCTCGCGGCCCCCGGATCCACCGGCAAGGGCCCATAGCTCAGTCGGTAGAGCAGCGGCCTTTTAAGCCGTTGGTCGCGCGTTCGAGTCGCGCTGGGCCCACCAAGTTCCACCCCATGGGGCTATCGTCTAGGGGTCAGGACACCGCCCTTTCACGGCGGTAACACGGGTTCAAATCCCGTTAGCCCTACCAGTAAATAAAGCACTTAGGCCCGGGTAACCGGGCCTTTTGCTTGTCCGTGTCCAAACCGTGTCCAAAACATGTCCCCGCACGAAGACATCGATGAATGCACTCTGATGCACTCAAGTCACTGCACCAGCATGCGAAACGGGTCGAATGAAA
>DASVZU010000227.1:0-6642 GCA_036391515.1 Holophagaceae bacterium | reverse complement strand
GCGGGACAGCTCCGGCGGCAGGGCCCAGTGGAGGGGCCACACGAAGCGGTGCATGCCGGGCGTTGTGGCCAGGACGCTGGGGCGGGGGATCCACTCGGGCGCGGCATGGGCGGTCGCGGGATCCGCTGGGGGCGGCGTGTCGGCGCTGCTGTAGCGGCGCACCAGCTCGCCCCGTCCGTCGTGGATCTCGAGCACCACGGGTTCCCGGGGCGTTGCGGCCAGGACATAGTCAATCCAGGCGCCGAAGGGCGGGTTGGGGGCCGTGGGCTCGTCCTTCGTCAGGGGCGTCCCCGTGAACTGGGCGGGGCGGAGCCGAAGGGCGGTGGCGGGCCGGAGGAGGCGCGTCCGGAGTGCCCCGGCCTCCGCCTGACGCAGGGGGCCGATTCCATCCAGGATCCAGAAGCCGCGGCCGTGGGTGGCGATCACCAGATCACTTTCATGCACCACGAGATCGCGGACCGAGATCCTCGGAAGGTTCAGGTTCATCGGCTGCCAGTGGTCCCCGCCGTCGAAGGAGACATGCACGCCCAGCTCGGTGGCCGCGTAGAGGAGGCCCCGCCGCGCGGGATCCTCGCGGACGGCGTTCACGAACTCGCCGGCCGGAAGCCCCGCGGAGATGTCCGTCCAGTGGCGGCCCCCGTCGCGGGTCCGATAGAGGTGCGGATCCCGGTCCTCGATCCGGTGGCGGTCCACGGCGACGTAGGCCGTGCCCGCGTCGAAGGGGGAGGCCTCGATGCCCGCGACCTTGGACCAGGGCGTGAGGCTTGGCGGTGTGACGTCGTTCCAGTGGGCGCCGCCGTCGGCGCTGCGCCACACCAGGCCGTCGTCCGTGCCCACCCAGAGCAGCTTGCCGTCCCGGGGCGAGGGGGCGATGGCGTAGATCACACCGCGGCGGGGGTCGGCGCCCGCATCGGAGGTCATGCCCTCCGCCTTCAGCGAGGGGGGCGCGCCGGGCTGCGGGCGGGTGAGGTCGGGACTGAGGGCCTCCCAGTGCTCGCCGCCGTCGCGGGTGCGGTAGAGCCGCTGGTTGCCGAAGTAGAGCGCCTTCGGACCCTTCTTCGAGAAGACCAGGGGCAGGGTCCAGGCCCGGCGGTGAAGGTCCGGCGTGGCGAGGGTGGGATCCACCGAGCGGGTCTGCTCGGTGCGGAGGTCCAGCTTGTCCACCGTGCCGCCGTAGATGATCGAGGGATCGTCCGGATCGGGCGCGATCATGCCGGACTCACCACCGGCGGTGATCTCGTGGAACTGCTCCAGGCTGATGGTGCCGTGGAAGGTGGTGAGGCTGGGCAGCCCCACGGCCCCGGAGTCCTGCTGGGCGCCGTAGACGCGGTAGGGGAAGCCGTGATCGGTGGCCACGTGGTAGATCTGCGCCGTGGGCTGGTTCAGCCGGGAGCTCCAGGTGCGCCCGCCGTTCACGGTGACCTGGGCACCCTGGTCGGAGCCCACGATCTGCCGCCGGGGATCGGCGGGATCGATCCACAGCTCGTGGAAGTCGTCGCCCGTGAAGTCGCCGCTCTGGGCCACGAAGCGCCGCCCCCCGTCGTCGGAGCGCAGCAGGATCGTGTTCATGACGTAGATGCGATCCGCGTCCGCGGGATCCGCCGTGATCCGGCCGAAGTACCAGCCCCGGGCCCAGATGCGGCTGTCGGCGGTGAGTTTCGCCCAGTGCCCGCCGGCGTCCTCGGAGCGGTAGAGCCCGCCCTCCGGCCCGTCCACCAGGGCGTACACGCGGCGGGGCGCGGCGGCGGAGATCGCCAGGCCGACGCGGCCGACCTTCGCCGGGAAGCCGCCGCCCGCCATGCGGGTCCAGTGATCGCCGCCATCCTCCGACTTCCAGAGGCCCGAGCCTGGTCCCTCCAGCGGCGGGTAGATGCTCCAGGGCGTGCGCCGGGCCTGCCACAGCGCGGCGTAGAGCACCTGGGGGTTCCCGGGCTCGAAGGCGAGGTCGATGGCGCCGGTGGCGTTGTCGGGGCCTAGCACCTTTGTCCAGGTGCGCCCGCCATCCGTGGTGCGGAACACGCCCCGTTGGGCGCTGGGGCCGTAGGGATGGCCCAGGGCGGCCACGAAGGCGCGGTCGGCGTCCCGGGGATCCACCAGGATGCGGCCGATCTGCTGACTGTCCTCCAGGCCGATGCGGGTCCAGGTCTTCCCGCCATCGGTGGAGCGGTACACGCCGTCCCCCTGGGCGATGTCGGAGCGCATGTCGGCCTCGCCCGTGCCCGCGTAGAGCACGTCCGGGTTCGAGGGCGCCACGGCCACGGCGCCGATGCTGCCGTTGGGCTGGCCATCGAACACCGGCTGCCAGGTGCGCCCGGTATCCTGCGTCTCCCAGAGGCCGCCGTTCACGGCCCCGAAGTAGAAGCGCTCGGGGTGCCCCGGTACGCCCGTCACCGCCAGCACCCGGCCGCCCCGGAAAGGGCCGATCATCCGCCAGCGGAGGTCCTGGAAGCCGGTGGGATCCACCTGGGCGATGGCCGCGACGGTGGCCAGGACCAGCAGGGCGAGTCGCGTGAAGCGCAGCATGGGGCTCCTTCGGCGGATATCCGAAGGATCATAGCGGAAAGACCTCGTGCTGCGAGGGCTGTGTCCGGCGGGGCCTACCGGGACTCCCGCACCACCAGCACGTCGCAGACGGCGTGGTGGACCACCCGGTTGGCCGTGCTTCCGAACAGGAGGTGCTCCAGGGCGTTGTGCCCCACCTGGCCCACCACGAGCAGTGTCTCGGGATCGGCCTCGGCCATGAGCGACTCGCCGGGGCTGCCGCTGGCGACCATGCCCCGGGCGGCCGGGAAGGGCGCCAGCCACTCGGTCAGTTTCTTGTGCGCCATGGGTTCCACCTCGCGGAACCAGCCGGGATCTCCGAGGGGCGCATAGGCCGCGTAGAAGGGAGGCTTCGCGTTCTCCACCACATGCATGGCCACCAGCGGAAGGTTCAGCTCCTGGGCCAGGGCCGCCCCGCGCTCCAGGGCCCGCCGGCTGGCGGGCGAGAAATCGATCCCCACGAGGACCCGGTTGAACATGGCGACCCCCTCATCATCAAAGGTAGGCGGTCAGGTCCACGCCGCCCGGAAATGGCACGCAGGAAAGGAGGATCCGGGGCGATTCGCCAAGACTGGGCCCATCCCGACGCGGCTGACGAGTATCCTGGCGGGACATCCATCGGGAGGAACCATGGGCTTGGGCGGGAAGATCGCGCTGGGATGTGGCGGAGTGCTGGTGCTGCTGGTGGCGGTCCTGGGCTTCGGGACGATGGGGGCCTACAACTCCCTGAACAGCCTCGGCCAGGCCGTGGACGCCCAGTGGGGCCAGGTGGAGAACGTCTACCAGCGGAGGGCGGACCTGGTGCCGAATCTCGTGGAGACGGTGAAGGGCGCCGCGGCCTTCGAGAAGGACACCTTCCTGGCCGTGACCGAGGCCCGGGCCAAGGTGGGCCAGGTCTCCGTGGGCAGCCAGGCCCCGGCCTCCCCGGAGGCCATGGCCCGGTTCCAGCAGGCGCAGGACGGCCTGGGCTCGGCGCTCTCCCGGCTGCTCGTGGTGGTGGAGAAGTACCCCGACCTCAAGGCCACCCAGAACTTCCGGGACCTGCAGGCCCAGCTGGAGGGCACCGAGAACCGCATCGCCGTGGAGCGCATGCGCTTCAACCAGGCGGCCCAGGCCTTCAACACCCGCCGCAACAGCTTCCCGACGGTGGTGCTGGCGGGGTTCTTCGGGGACCGCTTCCGGGATCGACCCTACTTCAAGGCCCAGGCCGGGGCCGAGACGGCGCCCAAGGTCGCCTTCTAGCCCGCTGCGCCCATGCGGCGACTTCTTGTCCTCATCGGTCTGATCGCGGGTCTCTGGGGCGGGCTGCGCCTGGAGGCCCAGCCGGCGGTGCCGCCCCCGCCCACCCGCTGGGTGACGGATGGTTCCAGCCTCCTCTCCCCCGCCGCGCGGGAAGGGCTGGACCAACGCCTGAAGGCCTACCAGGCCGGCACCGGCCACCAGGTGCTGGTGTGGATCGGGCGCACCACCGGCGGGGATCCGCTGGAGGACTGGACCGTGCGGGCCTTCGCCGCCTGGAAGGTGGGCCGCGCGGGCCTGGACGACGGCCTGGTGCTCTTCGTCTTCACGGACGACCGGAAGGTCCGCATGGAGGTGGGCTATGGGCTGGAGGGCCAGGTGCCCGACGTCGTGGCTTCGCGGATCATCCGGGAGACGATCCTCCCCCGGCTCTCGGCGGGTGACGCCGATGGGGCCCTCAACGCAGGCGTGGATCGCATCCTGAAGGTGGTGGGAGGCGACGCCTCCGCCCGGCAACCGCGGGACCGCGATCGACGGGGGGGCCAGCCCCTCGGGCTCGGGGGCTGGATCGTGGTGGGAGTGCTGGGCCTGGGGTTCCTGGCCCTGGCCATCACTCACCCGGGCCTGGCGATCTGGCTGCTGTTCAACATGCTCTCCGGGGGTCGCGGCGGCGGAGGCGGGTGGTCGTCGGGTGGTGGCGGCGGCTGGTCGGGAGGCGGGGGCCGCTCCGGCGGCGGCGGGGCGTCGGGTTCATGGTGAGCGATGGAGGGTCCCCATGGTGGGCATGAGCCGAAGGAGCCTGAGGAAGTGCGTGGACCAGGCCCGCATCGTCGACGCCATCCGGGAGGCGGAGCGGGTCACCTCCGGGGAGATCCGGGTCTCCGTGGCGCCCTTCTTCTGGGGGAACGTGGAGAGGACCGCCGGGAAGGCCTTCCGCCGGCTCGGCATGGAGCGCACGGCCGATCGCAACGGAGTGCTCATCTTCCTGGTGCCCAGCCGGAGACGCTTCGCGGTCCTCGGCGACACGGGCATCCACGAGAAGGTCGGCCAGGCCTTCTGGGAGGACGTGTCGGCCTGCCTTTCCGCCCATTTCCGCCGCGGAGCGTTCACAGAGGGCCTGGTGGAAGGCATCCGCATGGTGGGCGACCGCCTGGCTGCCCACTTTCCCTCCGCCGGGGAAGCAGACCGCAACGAGCTCCCGGAGGACGTGGACTTCCAGTAGGGGTGGGCCCGTCCGGAACGGGGGTCACGTCCTTCTCAGGATGTAGAACGCATCACCTTAGCTGTGCCCCGTGCGGCGTGTTCGAAGTCGTCCCACCAGCCTTGCCTGGGAAGCCGGAGGGTGCCGAGCCCCTCCAGGCCCAGATCCCGGGCGAGTCGCAGGCGGGAAGCCTCCGTGCCCATCTCCGGGGACCACTGTTCCCAGGTGCGTCGGGCCTCCAGGGCCGGATCCTCCTCGAACCAGGTGGCATCGGTGATGGCCATGATCCCGCCGGGACGGACGAGGATAACAATCCTGGAAAATATCCCGGGGGGTTCCCACGTCTTCAGGAGTAGAAGGAGGAAACCCTGGAAGCCACCTGGATGTCCGAGCGCGAACAGGAGATCACGGCCCTCGTCGTCCGCGAGCAGGGGAAACTGAAGAACTTCATCCGCAAGTGGGGGGTCGATGAATCGGATGTGGAGGACATTCTGCAGGATGTCTTCTTCGAGCTGGTCGAAGCCCAGAACCTGATGACCCCGCTCCGCCAGGCCGGCGCCTGGATGTACCGGGTGGCGCGAAACCGGATGACCGACCTCTTCCGGAAACGGCGCGCCGAGGCCCTGCGGCAGGCCCTGCCCCCCGAGTCCCCGGAGGATGGGACCCTCTCCTGGGAGGCCTGGCTGCCCTCCCGCGAGGAGGGGCCCGAAGCGGCCTACGCCCGGAGGGTCCTGCTCGAGGAACTGGACGGGGCCCTGGATGAACTGCCTCGAGAGCAGCGGGAGGCCTTCGTCGCCCACGAACTCGAGGGTCGCAGCTTCAAGGAACTCTCCCTGGAGACAGGCATTCCGCTCAATACCCTACTTTCGCGGAAGCACTATGCCGTCCTCCACTTACGCAAACGCCTGAAAGCCATCTACGAGGAGTACGCCCATGTTTGATCGAACGAAGTCCAAGGCCTGGTATGCCCGGAGGGTGGCGGGGTTCGTCCTGCTGGGCCTCCTCGCCGTGGCCATCCTGGGATTCGTGGTGATGTTCCTCTGGAACGCGTTGTTGCCGGTCATCTTCGGTCTCAAGGCCATCTCCTATTGGCAGGCCATGGGACTCCTCGTCCTCTCCCGCATCCTGCTGGGGGGCTTCCACCGCCACCACCGGCCTCACCTGCATCCCCGGCGGCGCATGTTCGAGCGCTGGGCCCAGATGACGCCGGAGGAGCGGGAGAGGTTCCGGCGGGGATTCCGAAGCCATGTCGGTGTCCACCACGATCCGGAAAAGACTGATCCGGCCTGAGCCACGATCAAGGGCCTCCCGGGGAGCGCGGTTCCGGCGGGAACGACCAGATCCTAAACCGGGCTCTGGAAGGGGCCCAACGCGCCCTCTGCGAATCCGGCAGATCACCACCAAACGCCGAAGGGACTGGGCAAGCCAGACCCTTCGGCGTTTGGTAACGGGGGCAGGATTTGAACCGTTGCCGCCAGGGATTCGCGCCGGATTCGCTTCCGATGCCCCACCGGGGCATTTCCACCGGGGCATCTCCAGCGGGCGCTCATCGGGCGGCTGCCACTCGCAGGTCCAAATCCGGTCGGCCTCCGCTGGTCCTGTCGTCCAGCCCGATCAGGATCTGAACCAGGTTCGCTGCGCGTCCCCCGGTCTCGCTCCCG
>DASVZU010000226.1:0-15396 GCA_036391515.1 Holophagaceae bacterium | reverse complement strand
GACGAGGCCGAGATCCGCGGCCACCGGCGCACCTACATCGGCTCCATGCCCGGCCGCATCATCGCCCTGATGAAGAAGGCCAAGGTCCGCAACCCGCTCATGCTGCTGGACGAGATCGACAAGATGGCCTCGGACTTCCGCGGCGACCCCAGCAGCGCCCTGCTGGAGGTCCTGGATCCCGAGCAGAACGCGAGCTTCCAGGACCACTACCTGGACGTGGGCTTCGACCTCAGCCAGGTGCTCTTCCTGGCCACCGCCAACGTGCGCCACCAGATCCCCGAGCCCCTGGAGGACCGCCTGGAGGTCATCGAGCTGAGCGGCTACACGCTGAAGGAGAAGCTGGCCATCGCCGAGAAGCACCTCATCCCCCGGGCCTTGGAGGGCCACGGCATGAAGGGCCTGGACGTGCATTTCGAGCCGGCGGCCCTGGAGAAGCTCGTGCAGGCCTACACGCGCGAGGCGGGCGTGCGCCAGCTGGAGCGGGAGACGGCCAATATCCTCCGCAAGCTGGCCCGCCACACCCTGCAGCCCGAGCGGGGCGAGGCCTTCGATCCCCTCGTCACCGCCGACCGGGTGCCGAAGCTCCTGGGCCCCGAGAAGTACCTGGAGACCCGCGCCGAGGACACGGCCCCGCCGGGACTGGTGAACGGCCTGGCCTGGACGCCCACGGGCGGCGACCTGCTCACGATCGAAGCCGCCGTGCTGCCGGGCAAGGGCGTGCTGAAGCTCACGGGCAAGCTGGGCGAGGTCATGCAGGAGAGCGCGAACCTGGCCCTCAGCTACGTCCGCGCCCGGGCCGAGCGCCTGGGCCTCAAGCCCGACTTCCTGGACAAGGTGGACCTCCACGTCCACGTGCCCGAGGGGGCCATCCCCAAGGACGGACCCAGCGCCGGGATCACCCTGGCCACGGCCCTCATCTCCGTGCTGACGGGCATTCCCGCCCGGGCGGACCTGGCCATGACCGGGGAGCTGACGCTCCGCGGCCGGGTGCTGCCCATCGGCGGCCTCAAGGAGAAGCTCCTGGCCGCCCACCGGCAGGGCCGCAAGGCCGTGCTCATCCCCGCCGAGAACGCCCGCCACCTGGAGGAGGTGCCGGCCGAGGTCCGCGAGCAGCTGAGCATCCATCTCGTGGGCCACATGGACGAGGTCATCCAGCTGGCCCTTACCCGCATGCCCGAGCCCCTCCAGCCCGAAGGTGCTCCCGCCGCCGCCCCGGCCCCCAGCCGGGAGAACGAGGCCACGGCGCAGTAGGGCCGCCGGTCGCCGTTAGCTGATAGCCTGTTCCCATGCGCTTTCTCTCCAGCCACGTCATCCACTTCTTCGTGATGGGTCTGGGCATCTCCCTGGTGCTCGGGCTGCTGCATCCGACGATGCGGCCGGAGCGGACGCGGGCCTCGATCCTCAAGCACGCGCTGGGGCTCGTGGGAATCGGCCTGGCGCTGGCCTGGCTGATGTACTTCCTGCCGCGCCACCCCGTCCGATTCTAGGGGCCGCCATGGTCGAGCAGGTCCTGGGCCACTGGGCGCGGCTGAAGGCCAGCCTCCAGGAGGCCTGGATGTCCGTGGCCCGGGCGGTGCCCCCCCTGGGCCGCGCCGGGGCCTTCACGGCGGAAGTGCTCAGCAAGTACCAGAAGGACGACTGCTTCAGCTACGCGGCTGGGCTCAGCTTCTGGCTGATCGTGAGCCTCGTGCCGCTCTCCACGCTGCTCTTCAAGCTCCTGGGCGTCATCCTGGGCAGCAAGGCGTACGGCCTGCCCACGCTGCGCACCCTGCAGGACATCATCCCCTACCTGCCCCGGGAGTTCGTGGCCGATGCCGTGGCCAACAGCCAGCGCATCGGCGGCATGGGGTTCTCCTGGATCGTGCTGCTCTTCGGCAGCTACTGGGGCATCGGCCAGCTGGACACCAGCCTGGCCCATGTCTTCGGCCTGCGCATCAAGAAGCACCGGCAGACCCGCAAGAACCACCTGCTGCGCCGGGTGGCCCTCCTGGTGGGCGGGGTGCTGGCCATGGTGCTCTTCCTGGCCCTGCTGGTGGGCGGGGCCGTGCACCGGCACCTGCCCCTGCCGCGCACCGACTTCCTGCCCTTCATGCCGCCCCTGCTGGTGCTGGTGGTGTCCACCATCGTGCTGCAGCACCTCCCGCGGCTCCACGTGAAGTTCCGCCACGCCTTCCTGGGCGCTGCCGTGTCCACGGCCCTCTGGTGGGCGGCCAAGTGGGGCTTCGGCATCTACCTGAAGCACACCCTGACCTGGGGCATCATGTACGGCTCCCTCATCAGCATCGTGGCCGGCCTGACGTTCCTGTACTACAGCTGCGCGATCTTCCTGCTGGGAGCGGAGATCACCGCCGCCTTCTACCGCCACGAGACGGGCGCCGTCACCATTCCGCCCTGGGTGCGGATGACGGCCGGCGAGCTGAAGAAGCACTGACGCGGGATCCGGCGGTTTCCCTTTTTAACCGCAGAGGGCACAGAGGGCGCAGAGGAAGGCGAAAGCTGGAAGCAGACGCCTGGATTGCGCTGGAGGTTGGATTCGCCGGGCCACATGGTGCGGCAGCTGATGTAGCGGCCGGGGTCTCGGCACGCTCCGGCCGCGGGACCTGGATCTTTCGGGCTTGGTCTGCGGTGTCCTTCCGTTTGGGGTCAACGATGGAAAGGGCACCTGGGAATGAATGGGGGCGCGCCCTCCGCCTGTCGGTGCGGCATTCAGGGAGGCGGGCCGAAGGCCCTTGTCCCCTTGAAGGCTTTCCTCTGCGCTCTCTGCGTCCTCTGCGGTGAAACAGCCCTCCAAATCGCCGGGCCTCCGCTTCAGTCCTCGTCGCGACCGCGCTGGCTGGCGGGGATCTCGAAGCCGTCGGCGCGGTACTCGTTGATCTTGTTGCGCACGGTGCGCAGCGCGATGTCCAGCTGCTCGGCGGCGTGGGTGCGGTTGCCCTTGAGGGCGCTGAGCGTGCTGAGCAGCCAGAACCGCTCCAGCTCCGGCAGGCTGAGGCCCAGGGGCAGCACCACGGGGGTGCCGAGGGGGATGCCCGCCAGGGGCGTCCGGGGGTCGGCGAGGACCGCGCCGGGGGGGAGGTCAGCCTCCGGGGCCGCCGGCAGGGAACCGGCGATCTCGCGCCGGCCGGGCTCGCGGACCGGTGGGGCCGCGGGACGCTCGGGAGGATCCGCGGGCAGGCCCTCCAGGCTCTCGGGGGGCAGCAGCCAGTGGAGGTCCCGCTGGCTGAGGCGGTGGCCCTGGCTCAGCACGACGCAGCGCTGGATGACATTCTCCAGCTCGCGGATGTTGCCGGCCCAGCCGTGCCGCGTCAGGGCCGCGAAGAAGCTGGGGGCCAGCTCGGGCACGGGCCGGTCGTTCTCGCGGGCGTAGCGCTCGGCGAAGTGGGCGGCCAGCAGTTCCAGGTCGCCCGGCCGATTGCGGAGGGGCGGCAGGTCCAGGGGGATGACGTTCAGGCGGTAGTAGAGGTCCTCGCGGAAGCGCCCGGCCTTCACCTCGGCCTGGAGGTCGCGGTTGGTGAGGGCGATGAGGCGCACATCCACGGGGATGGGGCGGGTGCCGCCCAGGCGGTCCACGGTGCGCTCCTGCAGGGCGCGGAGCAGCTTGCCCTGGAGGCCCAGGGGCAGCTCGCCTACCTCGTCCAGCACCAGGGTGCCGCCGTCGGCCTGTTCGAAGCGGCCGGCCTTGGTGCCCGTGGCGCCGGTGAAGGCGCCCTTCTCGTAGCCGAAGAGCTCGGACTCCAGCAGGTTCTCGGGGATGGCCGCGCAGTTGATGGCCACGAAGGGGCCGTTGCGCCGGGGGCTGGAGCCGTGGATGAGCTTGGCCAGCAACTCCTTGCCCGTGCCGCTCTCGGCCTGGATGAGGATGGTGGCCCGGCTGTCCGCCGCGCGCCGCGCCAGGGCCAGGGTCTCACCCACGGCGGGGTCCTGGGTGAGGATCACCGGCGCGTCCGAGGGCTCCTCCACCTTCAGGCGGGTCTCGGCCTTGAGGGCCTTGTGGAGGGCGGCGGTCAGCTCCTCGGGGCTGAAGGGCTTGGAGAGGAAGTCGAAGGCGCCCAGGCGCATGGCTTCGCGGGCGGCCTCCAGGCTGCCGAAGGCCGTGATGAGGAGGACGGGCAGGGCGGGATCCACGGCCTTCAGCCGGGCCGTGAGCTGCAGGCCGTCGATGCCCGGCATCCGGAGGTCGGTCACCACGGCGTCGTAGGCGCCGGGCCGGACCATGCGCAGGGCCTCCTCGCCGCTGCGGGCCTGCTCGGCGAAGAACCCGGACCGCTTCAGGCTCATGGCCATGCCATCCCGCATCCCGGGATCGTCGTCCACCACCAGCACCCGAAGGGGAGTCGCCATACCGAACCAGTCCATCCGCGCGGCCGAGCGGCCGTTGGAGACGTTATCGGGACCTGCCGTTCCGACTGGAGTTTTGGCCAGTCAGCCCTGCCGCCGCTTCCGGCGCAGGCGGGCGGGCTCCTCGCCCGTGGGGGCCTCGCCCCGCACGGGATCCCCGTGGCGGCGGATGAGCGCGTAGAGCTGGGGCCGGCTCACGCCCAGGCGGGCGGCGGCTTCGGTGCGGTTGCCGTAGGCCCGGCGGAGGGCCCGATGCAGCAGGAAACGTTCCAGGGCATGCAGGTTGGTGGCCAGGTCCTCCGCCTCGAACCGGGGCGGGCCGCCACGTTCAGGCTCCGGGAGCTGGCCCAGGAGCTTCCAGCGGACCACGCGATTGCGCAGCTCCCTCAGGTTCCCGGGGCAGGGCAGCATCCCCAGGGCCGGAGGCAAGGGTTCCTCCATCCCCTCCTCCGCGGCCAGGGCCGCCAGCAGGCCGGGGATGGCCGAGGGCTCTTCATCCAGACCCGGCAGGCGGAGATCCAGGGGGCCGGCTCCTCCCACCGGTGGAACCCGCGCACCCACCACACCGCGAGGGTGTGACGCCAGCCAGGCGGCGCCCGCTTCCGCGGTGTCGGCTTCAGTCCAGGGAACGCTGCGCCTGGTCGCCAGCTCCACCACCAGGGTGGAGACGCCCGATCCGGCCGGGCCGTGGATCCACAGCGCCTCGGGTCGGGCCAGCAGCTCGTCCAGGTGCGCCCCCCAGCGGGCGAAGCCCGGGAGGAGGGTGGAGGGGATCACGACGGCCTCAGCCCGGAATGACGTGGAAGAGCACCGCGAACACGTGGCAGGCGCTGCCGGCCACCACGAAGAGGTGCCATAGGGCGTGGTGGAAGGGCAGCTTCTTCAGGCTGTAGATGAGGGCGCCCGCGGTGTAGAAGAAGCCGCCGCCGAAGAGCCAGTAGAGCCCGTGGGTGGAGAGGGCGTGGCCCAGGGGCCGCGCAGCGATGACGATGATCCATCCCATCAGCACGTAGATCCCCGTGGAGATCCAGCCCATGCGCCGCACGAAAACGGGATCCAGGCCCGGGTTCCCCGGCAGGGCGTGGAGGTGGTCGATGGGCGGCGGGCGCAGGGCGAACCGCGCGATGCGGCCGTAGTACACGCCCTTGAAGGCGATCCCGAGCGCCGCCAGGCTCCACACCAGGCCGAAGACGGTCCAGCCCCAGGCCGGGCTCACGCGGCCCAGGGCCGAGAGGCAGAAGGGCGTGTAGGTCCCGGCGATGAGCAGGAAGATGGCGGAGTGGTCGAAGACCTTGAAGACCAGCTTCACGCGGGGGCCGCGGAAGGCGTGGTAGAGCGTGGACATCAGGTAGAGCAGCACCAGCGTCGATCCGAAGATCGCGCCGCCGACCACGTCCCGCGCCGTTCCGTGCAGGGCGGCGTCCACCACCATCAGCACGAGCCCCGCGATGGCCAGGGCGGCGCCCAGGCCGTGGGTGAGGCTGTTGGCCAGTTCCTCGCCGCGCGACTGGGGGGTCGATCCGGGCAGGGCGTGGGCGGCGATGCGGGACATGCCTTGAGGATGCCAGAGTCCAGCCCGGCGAGCCCGGGGGAATCCTGGTTCATCTGAGAGATCCTTCAGGCCAGAAAAAGAGCGGAACGCAGAGGACACAGAGCGCCACAGAAGTCACAGAGGCAAACCGCGGAGGACCGTTTTGCCCCTGCTTTCGAGGTCATTCCAGGCCCTTCACGAGCCGCGGTTGCAGGACGAATGGCCGGGTAGAGCCAAGGCGGGCCGTTCTCTGTGTCCTCTGTGGATTTCTGTGCTCTCTGCGTTCCTGCTTTGCTTGGAATTCGCAAGGACCCCGGGTCAGCCCACCCGGAAGACGGCGTGGCTGCCGCCGGGGCCGGGGATCACCTCCAGGCGGGCGGGGATGCGGGCCTTGATCTCCTCCAGATGGCTGATGAGGCCCACGAGCCGGCCGCCCTGCTGGAGATCCTCCAGGGTGCGCAGGGCCAGGTCGAGGGCCTCGGGATCGAGGCTGCCGAAGCCCTCGTCGATGAAGACCGTGTCGAGGCGGATGCCGCCGGCATGGCGCTGCACCACGTCCGAGAGGCCCAGGGCCAGGGAGAGGCTGGCCTGGAAGCCCTCGCCCCCGGACAGCGTGCTCACGGGGCGGGCGCGACCCGTGTGGGTGTCCGTGATCTCCAGGTCGAGGCCGCCGGCCTTGCGCAGGTCGCCGCTCCCGATGGCGCGGCGCAGGGCGTAGCGCTGCTTGCTCATGCGGCGCAGGCGCTCGGAGGCGGAAGCCAGCACTTCGTCGAGCAGGGCCCCCTGGACGTAGCGTTCGAAGGAGATCCGCTCCCCCTCGCCGCCCCGGGCGAGGCGGGCCAGGCCGGCCACCAGGCGGTAGCGGCGATCATGGGCATCGCGGGCGGCCACCAGGCGGGTGAGGTCGGCCTCCAGCCGCTGCAGGGCCGTCTCCTCCGCCTGGGCCTGCCCCAGGGCTTCGCCGGCGGTGGCGGCCCGCGCCTGGGCCTGGGCCTCCGCGGCCTCCAGGGCCGGCAGGTCCGGGGCGGCCAGGCCCTCCGCCTGGGCCCCGGTCCGGGTGGCGCGGTCCCGGGCCACGGCCAGGCCCCGGTCGAAGGCTTCCAGCTCCGCGGCCAGAGCGGCGGTCTCGGCGGGTTCACGCCGCGCGAGGGCATGATCCTCGCGGCTGTGGAACCCGGCCTTCGCCAGGGCCTCGTCGAAGCCGACCTCCCGCCGCTCGACGTCCGTCCGGGCCTGGGCCTCCTGGTCCAGGTGGGCCTGGAGGCGGGTCCGGGCCTCCCCCAGGGACGCCAGGGCCGCATCCCGCGCCTCGCGGGCACCCGCCAGCTCGGCCTCGGCCTCGGCCAGCTCCCGCTCGGCCTGCTCCAGCCGCGTGGAGAGCGCCCCGGGCACCCGCAGCTCCCCGAGGAGGCCCTCCTCCAGCACCTTCAGGCGCTCCCGCGCCGCGGCTTCGCGCTGCTGGACGGCCGACAGCTCCCGGGCCACCGCCTCGGCCCCGCCCTCGGCCCGCTCCCGGGCCTGCTCGGCCTGGGCCAGGGCGGATTCGACCTCCGGGAGTCTGGCCACCGCGGTGCGACTGCGGTCCAGGTCCCGCCGGTGGCGGGCCTCGATCTCGGTCAGGGTCTCCGATGTGCTGGCGGCGTGTTCGCCGAGGGCCTCCGTCAGGGCATCCCGCCGGGCCCGGGCCGCCTCCAGGACGCCCGACCGGCTGCGGAGGGCCTCGTCGGCGCGGGCCAGGGCGTCGGTGTCCGCGGCCTCCTGGGCCTGGGCTCCGCGCAGCTCTTCGTCCGCGTCCGTGCCGGGCAGGCCCCGGGCCGGTTGGGGATGGTCAGGGCTGCCGCAGACCGGGCAGGGCTGGCCGTCCACCAGGGACGCCGCCAGGTGGGCGGCGTGGCCCTCCAGTCTCCGCGCCACCAGGGCCTGCAGCCGCTCCCGTGAGGCGCGGGCGGCGGTCCGCGCCGCCTCCCGGGTGGCCAGGGCCTCGTCGAGGGCGGCCTGGGCCCGCGCCGTGTCGGCCTGGTGGCGGTCGAGCTCCAGGCGCTGGCCGCGCACCTTCTTGATGAGGTAGAGGAGTCCCTCGCGGCCCAGGGACTGCGAGGCCTCGGTCTTCAGCTCCTGCAGTTCCTCCTGGCGCGCGGCCAGGTCGCGCTGCGCCCGGTCCAGGGTCCGCCGGGCCTCCCCGGTGCGGTCCTCCAGGCGACCCCGCTCCAGGGCGGCGGCCTTCGATTCCTCGCGGGCGGCCTCGAGGGCCGCCAGCCGGGGCTGCAGCTCCTTCAGCCGGGCGAGGGTGCGGCGCAGCTCCTCGCGGCGGATCTCGTGGCTTTCGGCCTCCGCCATGGCCTCGGTCGCCCGCATCAGGGCCGCCTGGCGGGACCGGACCTCGTCCTGGAGGCCCTCCTCGGCGGCGGCGAAGGCCGCGAGGCGCTGCTGGGCCGCTTCCAGGGCCAGGGCCTCCGCCCGCACCGCCTCCGCGCGGCGGGCCCGGTCCAGCTCGGTGCGCCGGGCCTCCATGCGGCGGACCGCGCCCTGGAGCGCCTCCAGCTCGGCGAGGGCGGCCTGCCGCTCCGCGAGGATCCGGGCGGCCTGGCGGCCGGCCTGGAGGGCCGTGCCGGCGCCGCGGAGGGCCTCCAGGGCCGCGGCCTGCTCCGCGCGGAGCCCGTCAGCCCGTTCCGTCGCGGCCTGGATGCGGCCGGGCAGTTCCTCCACCGAATCCACCCCGGCCTGCGCCAGCAGCTGGCGGATCTCGGCCAGGGTGGCGCGGCCGGCCTCCTTGAGGGTCCGTTCCTCCTCGGCCAGCAGCTCGGTGATGCGGGCGTAGCGGCCCGTCTGGAAGAGGGTCTGGAGGATCGCCTGGCGGTTGAGGGCGTCGGCGAGCATGAACTCCTGGAAGCGTCCCTGGGGCAGCAGGACCACCTGGCGGAACTGGTCGGCCTTGAAGCCCATGAGCTGGGCCACCTTCGCATCCACCTCCGAGGGCTTCCCGCCCGTCAGGGGTTGGGCTTCGCCGCCCTTGAGCTCCCAGAGCCGCGCCGCGTGGGCCTGCTTCTTGAACGCCTCTTCCGCCTTGCCCCGCTTCCCCGGGGCCTTCGGCACCATCTGCTCCGGCATCCGCTCCACGCGGAAGGTGCGGTCGCCCAGGGCGAAGTCGAAGGTGACGCGGGTGGGCGTCCCCGGCGCCGCGAAGTGGCTGCGCAGGTCGCGGGTCTCCCGCAGCCCGCCGCTGGTGACGCCGTAGAGGGCGTAGCTGATGCCGTCGAGCAGGCTGGTCTTGCCCGCGCCCGTGGGGCCGTGGATGAGGAAGAAGTCCTGACCGCGCAGGTCGGCGAAGTCGAGCTCCTGCCGGCCCGCGTAGGGGCCGAAGGCCTCGAGGGCGAGGAACAGGGGCTTCATGCCGACTCCCCGGGATCCAGGACCCGGGCCGCCACCTCCCGGAAGAGGGCCCGCTCCTCGTCGTCGAGCTCCCGCCCCGCGCTCTGCCGCACGAAGGCCTCGAAGAGCCGCTCGGGATCGAGGTCGCGGGGATCGGACCCGAGGAGCTCCGTGCCGTCCTCCAGCACGGCGTCGCGGGGCGCGGGCTGGATGCCGAGGATGTTGGGGTAGACCTCGCGGAGCCGGGCCATGGCGTCCAGCACCGGGCCGTCGTCCACCAGCTCCAGGAAGAGGTAGTCCTCGCGGCTGCCGCCGGCGCCCTGCATCAGGTCCTCGAAGCGGCCCCGGATGCGGCGGAGGTCCCGGCGGGGCGAGAAAGGCAGGGGCTCCGTGCGGGCGGGGGCTCCGGCGGACAGCTCCACCAGGGTGGCGGCCTTCACGTGGGCGGCCTCGGAGGCGCTGTATTTCAACGGGCTCCCGGCGTAGCGCACGCCCGGGCGACCGGCCTCCTGGGGCCGGTGGAGGTGGCCCAGGGCCACGTAGTCGCAGCCCTCGAAGACGCGGACATCCACCTCGCCGGCGCCGCCCACGCCGAGGCCCAGCTCGGAGTCGGACACCTGGCTGCCGGTGACGAAGGCGTGGGCCACGGCCACGAAGGGCAGGCCCTCCGGGTGGCGCGCCTGGGCCCGGAGCACCTGGGCCGCCAGGGCGTCCTGGTGGGTGCGCAGCGCCCCGTCGCCGAAGGCCGCCCGGGCCAGGGTGGGATCGGCATAGGGCAGCAGGTGGAAGGCCGCGCCGTCGATGACGACGGGCTCGGCCCCGCCCGTGAGGGGGCCGGCCACGTGGAGGCCCTGGGCCTGGAGGAATCCCGAGGCGAAGCCCAGGCGCTCGGGGCTGTCGTGGTTTCCGGCGATGAGCAGCACGGGCACGCCCAGGCCGCGCACCACGCGGTTCAGCAGGTCGTCCAGGAGCCCCACGGCCTCCTTGGGCGGCACCGCCCGGTCGTAGATGTCCCCGGCGACCACGAGGGCCCCGGCCCGGGTGTCCTCAAGCATGGCCACGACCTGGTCCAGGATGTGGGCCTGGTCCGGCAGGAGGTCGGCGTTGCAGAGGGTCTTTCCCAGGTGCCAGTCGGAGGTGTGGAGGAATCGCATGAGGCATCCAGTGTGGCGCCAACGGTTCCCTGGGACCATGGCCGAGGGGAGGCTCGCGGGGATTCTCAAGTGTGGCGGTGGCGCGGACCGATACTGTGGGAAGGGAGGCATCCGCGCCGTCCCCTGAGCCGCCGACCTTCTCATTCCGGGACGCCATGTTCAGTCACAGCCAGGCCAAGGGCAGCACGCGATCCCATGGATCCCAGCACCTCCGCACCGTCCTGGGCGAAGGCACGCAGTGGTCGGGGGACATCCTCGCGGGAGCGGATGGCCTGCGGGTGGAGGGCGCCCTCGAGGGGAACATCCAGTGCCAGGGGGAGGTGCTGGTGGCCGCCACCGGACAGGTCAAGGGCACGATCCAGGCCCGGCGGCTCACCGTCCTGGGGAAGGTGGAGGGCATCCTGAAGGTGGAGACCTGCCTCGAGATCCAGGCCCCCGGGCGGGTCGAGGGCGAGGTGGAGCTGGGCACGCTCATCGTGGACGAAGGCGGGATCCTGCAGGGGACCTGCGTCCACCGCGGCGCGGTCCCCGTCGAGAAGGAACTTCCCCCGCTCGCGCCGCGGCGGGACGAGCGCTTCGCAGACCTCACGCCGCCGGCCCGCTCCTTCGACAAGAGCCGGTTCTGACAGCCGGTCTGGGCTCCAGGGCCTAGCGCTTCGCGCCCTGGAGGTTGGTGTTGTCGAGGTTGGTCTCGGCGAGGTTGGCCTCGCGCAGGTCGGCTCCGCCCAGGTTGGCGCCGCTGAGCTTGGCCCGGCTCAGGTTGGCGCGGCCCAGGTTGGCCCCGCTCAGGTTGGTCCAGACCAGGTTGGCGCCCACCAGGTTGGCGCCGGAGAGGTCGGCCCCGTCCAGGCTGGCGTCGATGAGGTTGGTGTGCCGCAGATCGGCGCCCGCGAGCTTCACCCCGCTGAGGTTGGCGCCGGAGAGGTTGGCACCGTCCAGGAAGGCGTCCTGGAGGATGGTCTCGCGCAGGTCGGCGCCGCAGAGGTTGGCGCCGTCCAGGTTGGCCTGGCGCAGGTCCGTGTCCTTGAGGGTGGTCTGGCGGAGGTCCACGCCGCGCAGATCGGCCCACACGAGGCTGGCGCTGGTGAGGTCGGCGTTCACGAGCATGGCCTCGTTCAGGTTGGCCTGGTAGAGGCTGGCCCCTCCCAGGTTCGCCCGGGTGAGGTTGGCGTTGCTGAGGTTCGTGCGGTATTCCCCGCGGGACTCCGTGGGCAGGGAGGCCAGGTTGGCCTCGCGGAGGTTGGCGCCCTCCAGGTCGCAGCCGAAGAAGTTGGCGCCGCTGAAGTCGGAATTGCGCAGGTCCGCGCTGGCCAGGTCGCAGCCGCTCAGATCGGCCCCCAGGGCCCGGGCGGAGCGGAGGATGGCGCCGCGCATGGCGCTGCCGGAGAGGTTGGCTCCGTCGAGCACGGCGTGGTTGAGGTCCATGCCCTCGAGGACGAGCCCGCGCAGGTCCACGTCGGAGAGGTTGGCGGCGGTGAGGACCGCGCGGTCCAGCGTGGCGCCCTGGACGTTGGCGGCCTGGAGGTTCGCGCCGTGGAAGTTCGCGCTCAGGATGCTGTCCCGCAGGTCCACGCCGGCGAGATCGGCGCTGCTGAGGTCCGCCCCGCAGATGTTGGCGGTGCGGAGGTCGTTGCCGCTGAGCTGCGCTCCCCGCAGGTTCGCGCCGCCCAGGTGGGTCTCGGTGAACTTCGCGCCGCTGAACACCGCGCCGGCGAGGTTGGCGCCGTCCAGGTTGGTCTGGGAGAGGTTGGCCCGGGAAAGGTCGGCGCCCTTCAGGTTCTTCCGGGAGAGGTCGACGCTGCTGAGGTTGGCCCCCACCAGGACCGTCCCGGCCAGCACGGCATCCTCCAGCTGGGCGCCCGTGAGGCTGGCTCCGCTGAGGTTCGCGCCGCTGAGATTCGCGCCGCCGAGGTTGATCTCGCGGAGGTCCGCGCCGGTGAGGTCGGCGTTGCGGAGGTCCGTCTGGCTCAGGATGGCGCCGCCCAGCTGGGCCGCGCCCAGGTTGGCGCCGGCGAGGACGGAGCCGCTGAGGTTGGCCTCGCCCAGGTCCGCACCCTTGAGGTTGGCTTCGCGGAGGTCCGCGCTCTCCAGGTTGGTCTGCCGGAGGGTGGCGCCGCCGAGATCCGCCCGGCTGAGGTTGGTGTGGCCCAGGTCCATGCCCCGCAGGCTGGTGCCGCTGAGGTTGGCGCCGCTGAGGTTCGCGCCCTTGAGCTTGGGCACGTCCCCCTTCTCGTACTTCAGGATGTCCAGGTGGCGCAGGTCCGCGCCCTGCAGGTTGGCGCCGGAGAGGTTGGTGCCCTTCAGGTTCGCCTGGCTCAGGTTCGCGCCCTGGAGGTTGGCCTCCGTGAGGCTGGCCCAGTGGAGATCCGCGTCCGCGAGGTTGGCGCCGGCCAGGTTCGCGAGGTTCAGGTTCGCGCCGCCCAGGGTGCTGCCCTGGAGCGTCGCGCCAGAGAGGTTGGCCTTGGCGAGGTTCGCGCCCACGAGGTTGGCCTGGGCGAGGTTCGCGCCCTCCAGGTTGGCGCCCTCGAGCACCGTCTGCCGGAGGTCCGCCCCGCTGAGGTTGGCGCCGCGCAGGTCCTTCCCGCTGAGGTCCACCCCCGTGAGGGTCACCCCCGTCAGGACGGCGCCGGCGAGGTTGGCACCCGCGAAGTTGGGGATGGTGGCGGGCTCGTACTGCTGGATGTCGAAGAAGGTGAGGTCGGACTTCGAGAGGTTGGCCCCGGAGAGGTTCACGCCGGCCATGCGGGCCCGGGACAGGTTCGCGCCCTCCAGGTCGGCCTCGTCCAGGTTGGCGAGCCGGAGGTCCGCCCCGGTGAGGTTGGCCCCCCGCAGCTGGGTCTGGTTCAGGATGGCACCCGCCAGGTTGGCTTCGGAGAGGTTGGCCCCGGAGAAATCGAAGCCCCTCAGGTCGAGGCCGCTCAGATCATTGCGCTGGAAGTTCTTCCCCGACTTGAGGATGAAGACCACTTCCTTCCGGGTAAGTTCGCTCATGGAGCTTCCTTTGGGTGACGGGCTTCGGGTGCGGGGTGGGTGGTGGCGGAATCCCCCGCAGCACCCCCGCAGTGCCGGCGCGGCGTCCGGGGCGGGGGAAGGGGCAGATCACGGCCATTGCTGGAGGGGCTTTGGCCTGCCGATGTTTGCGTCAGAGTTTATCCAACGCCCTGAGGCGCCATCAACAGAATTCACGGCGCTTTGCAAGGGTACCCGGCCCGGAATCCCACGTCCTGCCCGCTTCTCCGGGACCAGGGGCAGGGACGCCAAAAATCCCTCACAGGTCAACATTTGGCCGCCCGAGCCTGGTCCGGTTGTGATCCCCGGCACGACAAGGCCCCCTTGCGGGGGCCTCGCCTGGGATCGGAAGAGGTTAATCCTCCCGCTCCGCCTTGTTGAAGGCGTCAGCCAGGGTCGCCTTCTTCTTCGCATCCTGCGGATGCTCAGACCTCCCCCGGCACGACAAGGCCCCCTTGCGGGGGCCGTGTCTGGGGTTGGGGTCGTCCGCACTCGGCCCATCCTGGGCCTCGCCCCTTCGGGGTCGCGCGCATGCGCGCGATGGGACTTTCGCTCCTGCTCAGTCCTCCCGCTCCGCCTTGTTGAATGCATCAGCGAGGGTCGCCTTCTTGAACTCGGGCTGGCGGGCCTTGGCGGCTTCCATGTCGCCCCGCTCCATGTCCTGCTCCAGCTGCTTGACGGAGAGGCCGATGCGGCGCTCGGTGGGATCGAGCTTCACGATCTTCATGGTGAGCTCCTGGCCGGCGGAGAACTCCTTCTGGATGTCCTCCACGCGGCGGCGGGAGAGCTCGGAGACGTGCACCAGGCCCTCGATGCCGTCCCCCAGGTCCACGAAGGCCCCGAAGTCGGTCAGGCGGGCGATCTTGCCGGTGAGGACGGCGCCCACGCTGTGGCTCTCGAAGAAGATCTCCCAGACGTTGGGCTCCATCTGCTTCACGCCGAGGCTCATGCGCTGGGCCAGGGGATCCAGGCTGAGGACCTTGGCGGTGACGCTGTCGCCCTTCTTCACGATCTCGCCGGGGTGCTTGATCTTCTTGGTCCAGCTGAAGTCGGACACGTGGATCAGGCCGTCGATGCCCTCCTCCAGCTCGATGAAGGCGCCGAACTCCGTGATGTTGCGCACGGTGCCGGTGACGATCTGGCCGGGCTGGTACTTCTCGGCGATGGCCATCCAGGGGTTCGGGGTGATCTGCTTCATGCCGAGGCTGATGCGCCGGTTGTCGGAATCCACCTGCAGGATGACGGCCTCGACCTGGTCGCCCAGGTTGACCATGCCCTTGGCGGACTTGACCTTCTTGGTCCAGCTCATCTCGGAGACATGCACCAGGCCCTCGATGCCGGGCTCCAGTTCCACGAAGGCGCCGTAGTCGGTGATGGAGACGACCTTGCCCTTGACCGTGGCCTGGATCGGGTAGCGCTCCTCGACGGAGAGCCAGGGATCGGGGAACTTCTGCTTGTAGCCGAGGCTGACGCGCTCGGTGTCCTTGTCGTACTTCAGGACGGCCACTTCGACCTTGTCGCCCACCTGGAACATCTCGCTGGGGTGGTTCAGGCGGCCCCAGGACATGTCGGTGATGTGCAGCAGGCCGTCCACGCCGCCCAGGTCCACGAAGGCGCCGTACTCGGTGATGTTCTTGATGGTGCCCTCGACCAGCTTGCCTTCCTCGAGGCCCGCCAGGGTCTCTTCCTTCAGGCTGGCGTTGATGGTCTCGAGGAACAGCTTGCGGGACAGCACGATGTTGCCCCGGCGGCGGTTCACCTTGATCACCTTCATGTCGAAGGATTTGCCGAGGTAGGGATCCAGGTTGCGGACGGGCTTCATGTCCACCTGGCTGCCGGGCAGGAAGGCGCGGATGCCGATGTCCACGGCCAGGCCGCCCTTGACCTTCTCGAGCACGGTGCCGTGCACGGTCATGTTGGAGCGGAAGGCCTTCTCGACCTCGTCCCAGATCTTCATCTTCTCGGCGCGCTCGCGGCTGAGGCGCACGTTGCCGT
>DASVZU010000225.1:0-14976 GCA_036391515.1 Holophagaceae bacterium | reverse complement strand
AAGTGGCCGTCGAAGTGGCCGGCCTTCACCTCCCGGGCCTCGTGCTTCGTGGCCGAGGCCGTCAGCTCGGGGTGGGTGAAGCCCCGGTCGCCCGCGAAGCCGCAGCAGCCAGCGTCCCGGGGCACGGTCACCTGCTCGGCGCACGCCCGGGCCACGCCCTCCAGCTTGAGCAGGAGGTTCATTTTCGTGACGGAGCAGACGGGGTGCAGGACCACCGAGCCCAGCTTCCGGGTGACCTGCAGCCGGGGCAGCAGCACGTCATGGGCGAAAGCGGTGCTGTCGAGGATCTTCAGCCGGTCGAACCTCGCCTGGTTCTCCGGGCTGAGGTAGCCGCGGCTGGTGAGCATGCCGTGGGTGCAGGGGCTGGTGTCCATGACGATGGGAAGTGCCCCCTCCCGGCTCCAGGCCCAGAACTTCTCGATGGCGCGGTTCACGGTGTACCGGTGGGCCTCGTCGTAGCCCTTGGAGCTGAAGGGCACGCCGCAGCAGGTGCCCTCCACGTCCAGGGGGATGTGGACCGGCACTCCGGCCCGATCCGCCACCCGCACCAGGGCCTCCACGAGGCTCAGCTCGTCGGGCTCGCCCGGCAGGTGGCCCATCATCCGGGAGATGCAGGCCGGGAAGTAGATGGCCTGGGCCCCCTCCGCGGCGGTGCGGGGCAGGGGGGCCTTGGCGGGCTTCGGCATCTCCGGGCTCCACTGGTGGGAGGCGCCGAAGGCCTTCATGAGGCGGGTGACGAAGGGCATGGCCCGGGGGCCGAAGAACCCCTGCACCGTGTGGCCGGTGCGCAGGGCCAGGCGCATGACGGGCTCCACCGTGGCGAAGTGCCGGGCCACGGAGAGGGCGAGCTTCTGGGCCCGGCGGCTGTGGCCGGCCCGGCGGAGGCGCTTGGTGAGCTGGCCCGTGTCGATGCCCACCGGGCAGGCCGTGGCGCAGAGCCCGTCCACCGCGCAGGTCTCCACGCCCATGTAGGGGAAGGCACCCTGGAGCGATGCCAGCAGCAGGGGGTTCTCCCGGCTGGTCTCCAGGCGGGCCATCTCCCGGCGGACGACGATGCGCTGCCGGGGCGTGAGGGTCAGCTCGCGGCTGGGGCACCTGGGCTCGCAGTAGCCGCACTCGATGCACTTGTCGACTTCCTCCTCCACGCCCGGCATGGGCTTGAGATCCGACAAGTGGCAGTGGGGATCGGCGTTGAGGATCACCCCGGGGTTGAGGAGGCGCTGGGGATCCACGAGGGCCTTGAGCTTCTCCATGACCGCCTTGGCCTCGGGGCCCCACTCGGCCTCCACGAAGGGGGCCATGTTCCGGCCCGTGCCGTGCTCCGCCTTGAGGGCGCCGTCGTACTTCTTCACCACCAGCTCCACCACGTCGTCGATGAGGGCGGCATAGCGCGCCACCTCCTTCGGGTCGCTGAAGGACTGGGTGATGACGAAGTGCAGGTTGCCGTCCTTCGCGTGGCCGAAGAGAATGGCCTCGTCGTAGCCGTGCCTGGCGAAGAGGCGGGTGAGGTCCACGGCGGCATCCGCCAGCTTCTCGATGGGGAAGGCCACATCCTCGATGAGCACGGTGGTGCCCCGCTTCCGGACCGCGCCCACGGAGGGGAAGGTGCCGGAGCGGATCTTCCACATGAGGGCCTGCTCCACCGGATCGTGGGTGAAGCGGGCAGGCTCCAGGAGCTTCAGGCCCGACGCGGCGGCCAGGGCCGCGCGCTCCAGGTCGGCCCGGGCCCCCTCGTCGGGTCCCTGGAACTCCACCAGGAGGGCGGCGGCGCCGTCGGGCAGGGCCTTGATGCCGGCCGGGACGCCGGCCTGGTTCTCCACGGACCGGAGCGAGGCCCGGTCCAGCAGCTCCAGGGCGGCGGCGCCCGCGTCCCGCAGGGGCACGATGGCGGCGCAGGCGGCGTGGAGGTCCGGGAAGATCAGAAAGCCCGTCACCTTCACCGGCAGGTCGGGCACGGACTTCAGTACGGCCTCGGCGATAAAGGCCAGGGTGCCCTCGGAGCCCACCAGCAGGTTCCGGAAGATGTCCACGGGGCGCTGGAAGTCGATGAAGGCGTTGAGCGAGTAGCCCGTGGTGTTCTTCATCCGGTACTTGCCCCGGATGCGTTCCGCCAGCGTCCGGTCCGCCTCCACCTCCGCCTTCAGCTTCAGGAGGCCCTCGGCCAGGGCGGGTTCGGCCCGTCGGAAGGCCTCGTCCGCATCCGGCGCTGCGGTGTCGATCACGGTGCCGGAGGGCAGCACGAAGGTCAGCGATTCCAGGGTGTGGTAGGCGTTCTGGATCACGCCGCAGCACATGCCGCTGGAATTGTTGGAGAGGATGCCGCCCACGGTGCAGGTGGCGATGGAGGCGGGATCCGGGCCCATCTTGGCGCGGAAGGGGCGCAGGGCGTGGTTCACGTGGGCCCCGATGACGCCGGGCTGGACCTTCACCCGGGCGCCGAGGTCGAGCACCTGGATGCCGCGCCAGTTGCGGGCCACCTCCACCAGGATGCCGTCCGTGACGGCCTGGCCCGACAGGCTGGTGCCCGCGGCGCGGAAGGTCATGGGGACGCGCCGCTCGCGGCTCAGGGCGAAGAGGGCGCGCACCTCCTCGACGCTGCCCGCGAAGACGACCGCCTTCGGGATGAGGCGGTAGAAGCTGGCGTCGGAGGCGAAGGCGATGAGGTCGACGGGGCGGTCGAGGACGCGATCGGGGCCGACGATGGCGGCCAGGGCATCCCGCAGGGAGAGGTCAGGGGTGGCGGACATGGGTGTTCCTCGGGCTTCATTCAAGTGCCGGTCCCGCGCCCGGGGGCGGCGGAACCGGCAGGATTCAGCTGGCGGACGATGCGTTCACTTCACCGGCGCCACGACCGAGGCCGGCGCCCCCGGCATCATGCGCCCGGGCAGCACCTTCGCGTAGAGGAAGATGACCAGGCCCACCAGGGCCGCCAGGGTGACGCTGTGCAGGAAGACGTAGCGCAGGATGCGGCCCTCCTCGCCCTGCTGTTCCGTGGCCACGGAGGCCACGACGATGCTCTGGGCGTCGATCATCTTGCCCATGACGCCGCCGGCGGAGTTGGCCGCGGCCGTGAGCACCGGATTCAGGCCCAGCTGCTGCGCCGTGATCTTCTGGAGGCCGCCGAAGAGCACGTTGGCGGAGGTGTCGCTGCCGGTGAGGGCCACCCCCAGCCAGCCGAGCATGGCGGAGAAGAACGGGAAGACGGCGCCGGTGCTGGCGAAGGCGAGGCCCACGGTGGCATCCAGCCCTGCGGACTTGGTGGTGAAGCCGAGTGCGAGCATGGCCATGATCGTGAGCAGGGAGATCCTCACCCGCTTCAAGGTGTTCCAGTAGATCTTCAGGAGGTCGCCGAACCCGAACCCGAGGAAGAGGCCCCCGAGCAAGCCCGCCAGCAGCAGGCTGGTGCCCGTGGCGGAGAGCCAGTTCAGGGTGTACTCGGCCTTCTCCACCGTCGGCGCGGGTACCACCGGGGGCGTGCGGACCACGGCGTTGTTCAGCTTCGGCACCGCGAACACCAGGTTGGACTTGCCGTAAAGGATGTTCGGGCGGGCCTTGGTGCCGCCGTTGAGGGCGGTCTTCACGGAGGGCATGCCCCAGGCGAACACGAAGATGGAGAGCAGCACCCAGGGCATCCAGGCCCGCAGGGCGGCCTTGCGGCCCTGCTTCGGAGCGCCCGTCGCCTCCGCACCTTCATGGGCGAAGCGCCAGGTGGTCTTCGGCTGCCAGAAGCGGAGCAGGACGACGAGGGAGAGCATGGAGGCGATGGAGCTGGCGATGCTCACCACCCAGGGCCCGTGGTAGTTGCTCACCAGGAACTGGACGAGGGAGAAGCTCGCGCCGGCCGTGAGGCAGGCGGGCCAGATCTCCAGCATGGCCTTGCGCCCGGCCATGACCCAGATGATCCAGAAGGGGATCATGAGCGAGAAGGGGATGAGGATGCGGCCGGCCGCGGCGCTGAGGTCGGTGACGGGAAGGCCCGTCACGGCCGCCAGCACCACGATGGGCGTGCCCAGGGCGCCGAAGGCCACAGGCGCCGTGTTGCCGATGAGGGCCAGACCGGCGGCCTGGAGGGGCTCGAAGCCCAGGCCGATGAGCATGGCGGCGGAGATGGCCACCGGCGTGCCGAAGCCCGCCGCGCCCTCGAGGAACGCCCCGAAGCCGAAGGCGATGAAGAGGGCCTGGATGCGGCGATCCGAGGCCAGGCCGGCGATGGTGTGCTTCACCACCTCGAAATCGCCCGACTTCACCGAGATGTCGTAGACAAAGATGGCGTTCAGCACGATCCAGCCGATGGGCAGGAGGCCGTAGAGCGCGCCATTCACCGCGGCCATGCCCGCCAGCGAGGCCGGCATGTGGTAGATCAGCACGGAGACGAACAAGGCCGCGAGGAGGCCCAGGAGCGCCGAGATGTGGGCCTTCACATGGAAGAAGGCCAGGAGGCTCAGCAGCACGATGACGGGCAGGGCCGCCACCAGGGCCGACAGGAAGACGTTCCCGAGGACAGGGGTGTAGATCTGGGACCAGGGGGTCATGAAACCTCCGGACGTGAATCAAGGGATGAGGGGGTGGTTTTTTGAAAAGAGCTTCAGGGAGGTTACATTGGGTCTGGTGGTCTGACCACTGGCCAGGCGGGGTATTTCGTCACAGCTTTCCATCCATCTGGAAATCAAGCCCTTAGATCAGGGAATTCCGGAAAGATCAGGCGCCCCAGACCGGTTATCTGCCGGGACGGCTGGTAGGATCACCGTCAAACGTGGATGCGGACGGACCATGGAATTCAGCCCCATCAAGACCAAACGCCTCTACGAAGAGATCGTGGAGCAGATCAAGCGGCTCCTCACGGAGGGCACGCTGAAGCCGGGCGACCGACTGCTCCCGGAGCGAGACATGGCGGAGCAGTTCAAGGTCAGCCGGGCCTCTGTGCGCGAGGCCATCCGGACCCTCGAGATGCTGGGGATCATCGACATCCGGCCGGGGGAGGGCACCTTCATCCGCGACACGGAGACCGACGCCATCATCCGCCCCCTGGCCATGTTCCTGGCCGTGGAGCGCAGTTCCCTCCTCGACATGTTCGAGATGCGGCGGATCTTCGAGACCGCCACGGCACGGCTGGCGGCGCAGCGGGCCACCCAGGAGGAGGTGGACCAGATCGAGGCCATGCTGGAGAACATGCGGGAGCGGCTGAACGTGCAGGATCCCGCCCGGGGCGAGGAATTCGACGCCGCCTTCCACTACGCCGTGGCCGAGGCCACCCACAACAGCCTGCTGACGAAGCTCTTCAAGACCGTCTCGGAGGAGTTCGCCAAGGCCAACTCCGTGGCCCGGCGCCAGCTCTACCAGAGCGGCGAGGAGAACGCCCAGCGGATCATCGACCAGCACACGGAGATCCTCGAAGCCATCCGCGCCCACTCCCCGGAGGCCGCCGCCAGCGCCATGCACGCCCACCTCGTCTTCGCCGAAGACGAACTGAGGAAGTGGATCGTCTAGGACGGCACCACCTTGGGGGACAATGGCCGCGTGCGCTACGACGAGCCCCTCTTCCGTCCGCCCAGCGAGGCCGAATCCTTCATCCTCCAGGCCACCCTCGGCTGTTCCTGGAATGCCTGCACCTACTGCGCCATGTACCGGTCGAAGCGGTTCCGGGTGCGGCCCCTGGACGCCATCCTCGCGGACATCGCCGAGGCCGGCGTGCGGTTCGGATCCGAGGTCCGGCATGCCTTCGTGGCGGACGGGGACCCGCTCGCGATGGGCCTGGGCCACTGGGAGCCCATCCTGCGGGCCCTGGCCAACGCCTTCCCCCGGCTGCGCCGGGTGGGCACCTACGCCACGGCCCGGAACCTCCTGGCCAAGACGCCCGCGGAGCTGAAGCGCCTCCGCGACCTGGGCCTCTCGCTGCTCTACCTCGGTCCCGAATCGGGAGATGACGTCACCCTGCACCGGCTCGCGAAGGGCGCCACGGCGGCGGACCACCTGGAGGCCGCGCGGAAGATCCGGGAGGCGGGCATGGACCAGTCCCTCATCTTCCTGCTGGGGGCCGGCGGACGCGAGCGGAGCGAGGTCCACGCCCGCGCCTCGGGGCAGCTCGCCACGGCCATGGATCCGAAGTACCTCTCGACCCTCACCCTGACCGTGGTGCCGGGCACCCCCCTCGCCCGGCTGGAAGGCCAGGGCCGGTTCGAGCTTCCCGATGTCCGGGGCCTGCTCACCGAGCTGCGGTGGTTCATGGAGGAGGCCCGCCCCACCGCCGCCATCTTCCGATCCAACCATGCCTCCAATTACCTGCCCCTCGGCGGCCGGCTCCCCCGGGACCGCGAGGCCATCCTGGCCACCCTCGACGAGGCCCTGGCGGGACGCCGGACCCTTCGGCCTGAGTGGACCCGGGGGTTGTAGGGGCCGGCCGGCCACCGCTTTGCGGAACAAGACGCTCAGCGGCTCGCCTTGTGACTCGGGCACATCGTGTGCCCTCGCCCTGCGGGCGGCCATCGCCTTCGGCGATGCCGTCCTATTTCCCAATCCTGCGAAATGGTGACTCGGGCACATCCTGTGCCCTCGCCCTGCGGGCGGCCATCGGCTTGGAACAAGGGTTCTGGCAACTCGCCTCGTGACTCGGGCACCTCCTGTGCCCTCGCCCTGCGGGCGGCCATCGCCTTTCGGCGATGCCGTCCTATTCGCCAATCCTGGCGAATGGTGGCCCCGGTGGGGTTCGAACCCACGACCAAGCGGTTATGAGCCGCCAGCTCTGACCGCTGAGCTACAGGGCCAGGGGCAGTGTAGCAAAGCCGGCCGGGGGCTCAGGACCCCAGCCCCCGCAGGTCTCGCCCATTCCCGGCGAACTCGAGGAGTTGGAGCATCCGGTCGGCAAGGGTCGGGAGGTCCCGGGACTCGAGGAGGAACTGGCGCTCGGTGGGTTCGAAGTCCAGGGCCATGGCCAGGGTGTTCAGGCGGGCCTGGTCTTCCAGGGGGAGATCCAGCAGCTCCTTGAGTTGGGCCTCGATGTCCTGGGCCTTCGCATAGGTATGGAGGGCCTCCATGAGCCGCCTCCGGTGCGGGCCGGGCCAGAGCAGGGCATCGTCGAAGGCCAGGGGCTCGGTTCGGGCCTGGCGGTAGGTCATGCCTGGGATCTCCTCCAGGATCCGCACTGCGTCCTTTCCCTGGACCAGGAGGTTCCAGCGGCCGCCAGTGAGGGGCTCGGCCCTCACCACTTCAGCCACGCACCCCACATCGAAGGTGGGAGCCCGTTCGCCGAGCGGGTCATCCCCCGCTGGCTCGCGCATCAGCACGAGCACCAGGTGGTGATGGGAGTTGAGCACCTGGACGGTCATGTCCTGGTACCGGGGCTCGAAGATGTGCAGCGGCACGAAGGTGTGCGGAAAGAGCACGACCTGGGGCAGGGGGAAGAGCGGGAGGATGGCTGGTAGCATGGTTTCCTGATTGCAACCCCATCGGAGCCGCCACCGTGAAGGATGAGAACCAGGCCTCAGGAGCCGCCGATGCCGTCCTGGAAGCAGCCCGCAGCGCCCTGACCGATCTCCAGTCCACCTGGGACCGGAAGGCCGTGGATTCCTGGTGCGCCATGGTCCTGGATCGGGGTGGACGGGTGGTGCTGACCGGCATGGGCAAGTCCGGGCTGGTGGCGCAGAAGGTGGCGGCCACCTTGGCCTCCACGGGGTGCCCCAGCCTCTACCTGCACCCCGCCGAGGCCCTTCACGGAGACCTGGGGATGGTCACCGGCGGAGACTCGGTGCTGGCCCTGTCCAACAGCGGGGAGTCCGAGGAGGTGGTGCGGCTGCTGCCGAGCCTCGTCCGGATGGGCGTCCCCCTGGCGGCCATCACGGCCCGGGCCGAGAGCAGCCTCGGCCTGGCGGCCAACTGGCGCTTCCTCTATCGGCTGCCCCAGGGCGAGGGCTGTCCCCTGGACCTGGCCCCCATGGCCAGCACCACGCTCCAGCTCGTCTGGGGCGATCTGCTGGCGGCCACGCTCATGGACCGCAGGGGCTTCACCCGGGACCACTTCGCCCTCTATCACCCTGCTGGAAGTCTTGGTGCCAAGCTAATCAAAACAAAAGCATTAATGCATACCGACTGGCCGCGCGTCACGGCGGATGCGCCGCTGACAGCCGTCCTGTCCGCCATGACGGAGGGGCACTTCGGCATGACCAGCGTCATGGAGGGCGATCACCTCCTGGGCGTCATCACCGACGGGGATCTCCGGCGCGGTCTGGAATCTGCCGAGCGGGAGGGCCAGAATCCGCTTCTGCTCAAGGCGGACCAGCTGATGTCCCATGCGCCGGTGCGGATCGATGGGGAAGCCCTGGCCGTCGAGGCGGCCGCCAAGATGGAGGCCCGGAAGATCACCTTCCTGATGGTGGAACGGGAGGGCCGCCCCTGCGGGCTCGTGCACATCCATGATCTGCTGGCAGCCAAGGTCTTGTAGCGCGCGGGGCTAGCAACCAGGTCTGGATTTGAGGTTACATAATATACATTATCGAAAGTTAAATCAGGCCCTGTGATGCCCTCGACCTTGACCCGCTACATCCTCCGCCGCTGGACGGTGCCCCTCCTGGGGGCCCTCGTTTTCTACGGGGCCCTGCTGCTGGCCAACGAGGTGGTGGCGATCTCCAAGGAGATCTTCACCCAGGGGGCGGCCATGCGTTGGCTGGTCCCCCTGCTGCTGACGGCGCTGCCGGAGATCCTGGGGATGGTGCTGCCCATGGCGGCAGTCCTGGGCGGACTGCTTGGAACCCAGCAGATGATGGAAGGCTCCGAGCTGGTGGCAGCCCAGGGGCTGGGCGCCGGCCGCCGGACCTGGCTGCAGCCTTGGACCATCCTGGCCTCCGTCCTCCTGGTCCTGGCCACACTGAACGCCCACCTGCTTGTCCCCGCAGCCAGCCAGTTCCAGCAGAGCCTCAAGACGCGCATGGCCGAGGAGGCCAAATCCAGGTTCCTCCGCCCGGGTGGCCCTCCCTGGTTCCCTCCGGGGTCTCCGGATTCCGCTTTCTGGGTTTCGCCCGAGGGGCAGGTCCACATCATGGAATCGACGCCCCAAGGTGTGCAGCACCTGACGGCCGCGTCGATGACCTATGCCGTTGAGACGGGGCCCGATGGGTCCTCCGACCTGCAGTTGCGCCTGGACGGGCTGAACGGAGCCCTCTATCAGCCATCCAGCACGGGCGGCCCGGACCAGGGAAGTGTCATCCACCTCCACCAGGCACAGCAGGTCTTCCGGTTCGCCCTGCCCTCCGGGACTCGGCTCCTGTCACCGACCCCTCTCCGCCAGGAGAGCACCCCGAACCTGTTCCGTCTGAGCCGGATGCCCCTGGGCTCCGGCCAGGACCCCTTGGCCTGGAAAAGCACGCGACTGCAGGCGGACATGGAACTCTGCCGTCGCATCACCTTGCCCATCGCCTCGGCGGCCCTCCTCCTGCTCGGCATCGGGCTCGGTTTCGGGCATCCCCGGTTCTACAAGGGGGGAGCGATCCTGCGAAGCATGGGAATGATCATGCTCTATTACCTTGGAATGAAGTACATTGAAAACATGTGGATAGGTGAAAAATTTAAAACACCGATCCCACTCCTGCTCATCCCGATTCCCTTCCTGGCCTGGGGGTGGATCCTTCTCCAGCAGCGCCTTCGCCCCCATCATCCGAGCCGACTGGGGCGACGCATGAAGCCCTGGCTGGCGCCGTTCCAGGCGAGGATCACGCCCGCCGTCCAATGGTGGCGAACCAGTGAGACCCGGATGAAGCGTTGGCTCCATGGCAAGGGCACTCGGCACGGCATCCTGCGGCACTGGTCCACCCTGGGCTGGTACCGCAACTGGATATCGGCCCTGGGTACGCTTCTGCTGCTCAATTTCCTGGTGGAATATGCCAGCCTGGCGGGAGACCTATCGAAGAACAAAGTCCATTTCTATGTATTCATATACTATTGGGTGTGGAACCTGCCCCCCTTTCTTGCCATCGCGCTGCCCATGGCCTTTCTCCTGGGTTCCTTGCTCGCCCTGTCGGAAGGCGCCCTCAGCCGCGAATGGCTGGCCCTGAGGGCCGGGGGCGTCAGTCTGGTCCGCTGGCTCTGGAGCAGCCGGGTTGCCTGGGCTGGTGTTACCGCCTTCACCCTGCTCCTCCAGGCCTGGATCGCCCCGATGGCGACCGGGCGGGCCAACAGGCTCTACAGGGAAATCCTCAAGCGTTCGGAAAGTGTCTCGACCACCCGCCCATGGCTGTATCTGGGGTCCACGGGGGTGCTTTGGAAGCTGGACGGTCCCCAGCGCTGGGGGTTTCCCCTCAAGGCGCCGGGTGAGGCTCCCATCCTCCTCGGGTGGCGCCTCGGGGACGTCAACTCGGAGGCCCTGGCCTGGGGCGGACTGCGCATGGTCCAGGGGCCACCTGCGGACCAGCTCTTCCCGGAACGGTCCCTGCGGAACACCCCTTCGGCTGAGGAGGCCTCCACCTACGACCTCTTCCATTGGCAGCGCTGGGCCCCCGATCCAGAGCGGGCCTACATGCTCTGGAGCCGCCTCCTCGGATGGCTGGCGGGTCCCTGCCTCGTGCTGGCCATGCTCTCCTACGCCTTCCCGGGTCCCCGGCAGGGCCGAGGGCAGGCGCTCGGGGCGGGCCTGGTGGCTGGCCTGCTGTTCCTGGGGTTGCAGGCCCTGTTCGGGGGAGCCGCCCGGGCTTCGGAGATTCCCGCGGCCTGGGGTGTCCTGGCTCCGCTCCTGCTTCTGCTCAGCGTCTCCCTCCTTCGATTGCGCCAACTGAGGACCTGAGCATGCGCCGACTCTGCTCCCGGACCCGAGGTGCCGTACCCTCCCGCATGGAGGGCCGTTCATGACCAGCCCCCTGCTGGAGAGGGCCCTGGGTGCCCTCGGAGTCCATCCCACCCTCCGTCCGGGAGATCGGGTCCTGGCGGCCATGTCAGGCGGGGTAGACAGCTCGGTGATGGCTGCACTCCTGCACCGTGCAGGCTATGACGTAATCGGCCTTTCCATGCAGCTCTTCGACAAGAAGACTGTTGGAGCATCAGACGGCAAATGCTGCACTATAGATGACTTCCAGGACGCCAGGCGCGTCGCCTTCGAATGTGGATTTCCACACTATGTGATGGACTTCGAAACCCGCTTCAGGGAGACGGTCATCGAGGGCTTCATCCAGGGGTATCTGGAGGGAGAAACCCCCAGTCCATGCATACGTTGCAACCAGCACCTCAAGTTCGCTTCCCTGGTCGAACGGGCCGATGAACTGGGCGCAGGCTACGTGGCCACCGGCCATTACGCGAGCATCACCTGGGACGGAAGCGGCTGGCACCTGCGGAAGGCCGGCGACCCTGCGAAGGATCAGAGCTACTTCCTCTTCCACCATACCCAGCGAACCCTGGCCCGCACGCTGTTCCCCCTGGCGGGCCTCACGAAGCCCGAAGTCCGGGCCCTGGGCGTCGAACTGGGCCTGCACCTCGCGGAAAAGCCCGAAAGCCAGGAGATCTGCTTCGTCACTCAGGACCGGTATGACGCTTTCCTGGAGGCCGAAGGGCGGGATCCGGGCGTGGGGGATGGGGACATCCGCCATGTGGATGGCCGGCTCCTCGGGCGCCACCAGGGGTACTGGCGCTACACCGTGGGCCAGCGCCGGGGGTTGGGCGTGGCCTTCACGGAACCCCTCTATGTGATCCGGGTGGCACGGGATACCAACACCGTCTGGGTCGGGACGGAACCGGACCTGATGGGCCAGGACCTGGTGGCCCGGGAGCTCAGCTGGGTGGGAGTACCGCCCCGGGGTCCCCTGGCCTGCGGCGCCAAGGTCCGGAGCCGCAGCCCAGAGGCAGAGGCCCTGGTCATCCCCCTGGAGGATGGCCGGGTGAAGGTGGCCTTCGCGGAGCCGCAGCGGGCCCTGGCACCCGGCCAGGCGGTGGTGTTCTACCGGGACGACGAGGTGCTCGGCGGAGGCTGGATCGACCAGCGCTCATGAACGCTGTGACCCGTGCCGCGCACCCTCCCGGCTAGGCTTCCGGAATGCACACCTACCGCCTCTGGGTCCAGGCCCATCCCCTCCTTTCCGCCGCATGCCAGTTCGGGCTGCTGGGCACCCTTGGAGAATGGATCGCCGCGGGGCTCCGGGCCCGGCGCCCGGCCCTGCCCTGCACCCCCCTGGAGCTCGTTGCCAAGATCGGCGCCTGGGCTCTGCTGGGCCTCGTCATCAAGGCGGGTTTCGTCGGGATGCGGGGCTTCACCCTCGCCCTGCTGGACCACCGCATGCTGCCGGCCTTCCTCGGCTCCGGAGTGGGGCTGGCATTCGCCCTGTCGGCCCTTACGAACCTGTTCTTCGGCCCGCAGATGATGCTGTTCCACCGCCTGGAGGACAATCTCATCCTGCGCCGCCGGGGGTTCGAGGGCATGGCTCCGGCGATCTGGACCCTCCTCTGGTTCTGGGTGCCAGCCCATACCCTCACCTTCAGCCTGCCCGTGGATTTCCAGGTGGGCCTCGCGGCGCTCTGGTCGGTGATCCTCGGTGTCATCCTGGGCGCTGCGGCCGGTCGCCGGGGCGCCTGAACCCGCCATCGCGGAGGTACCCTTGCCCGAGCCCGCCTTCCAGGACTTCTATCCCGAGAACCTCGCCCACTGTTACGGCTGCGGCCGCCTGAATGCGTCCGGTCACCGGATCCAGACCCGGTGGGAGGGGGAGGAGTCCGTCACCCGGTTCGTGCCGAGGCCGGAGCACATGGCCATTCCCGGCTTCGTCTACGGCGGACTCATCGCCTCGCTCGTGGACTGCCACGGCACCGGAACCGCCGCGGCGGCCATGTACCGCCAGGAGGGCCGTTCCATGGACAGCCTGCCGGCCTTCCGGTTCGTGACGGCCTCCCTTCACGTGGACTACCTCCGGCCCACGCCGCTCGGCGGCGAACTGGAGATCCGGGGGCGGGTGAAGGAGATCAAGGGCCGGCGCGTCATCGTGGAGGCCACCGTGTCGGCCGGAGGCGTCACCACGGCGCGCGGCGAGGTGGTGGCCGTGCAGATGCCGGACAGCTTCAGCAGCGCTTCCTGATTCCAGCGGCGCCTCCCGGGATGCCGGAAGGTGTGCCCTTGGCCTGCTGCCAGCCAGGAGACGGCAATCCACCCACTGGGGCATCGCCCTGGGCTCCAGGTGCAAGTCACGTATTTCGAATCCATGAATGGCTTGTTAATTTGCGTATGCCGGTAAACCAGAGTCGTTTTTTTGAGTCCCTGGTCTGGTAATGGCCTGCCAGGAGGATTAGATTGAGCGGAAAGGTCCATGCCTGACTTTTCCACCTGAATGTCCTCAGATGCTCACGGAGGTACCTGTGAATCGGGTCCGTGCCTGCCTGGTTTCCCTGGCCGCTTCGCTGGTCCTGATCCTGGGTTGCGGAGGAGGGAGCAAATCCTCCGAGGCCTCGGTGACGCCTCCTCCCCCTCCGGGGACCTGGACCTATACGGGAAACATGATCGCGGGGCGTGGCTGCCACTCCACGACCCTGCTGCCGAACGGGAAGGTGCTCGTGGCCGGCGGCTACGGGGCCACCCTGAACCTCACCAGTGCTGAGATCTACGATCCTGCCACCGGTGCCTGGACGGCCACGGGGAGCATGGGATCTGGGCGCGGGTACCACACGGCCACCCTGCTCAAGAATGGGACGGTGCTGGTCGCGGGGGGCGGCACCGAACCTGCGGGCCAGGCTAGTGCCGAGATCTACGATCCTTCGAAGGGGACCTGGACCGCCACGGGGAGCATGATCACGGCGCGCATGTTCCAGACGGCCACCCTCCTTTCTGATGGGAGGGTGCTCGTGGCCGGCGGCAGCGGGGCCTCCGGCTACCTGGCGAGCGCGGAGATCTACGATCCGGCGACCGGCCTCTGGACGGCCACCGGAAGCATGGGCACCGCCCAGGTCTGCCACACGGCCACCCTGCTCCCCAACGGAACGGTGCTCGTGGTGGGGGCCAGCACGGAGATCTATGATCCGGCCAGCGGACTCTGGACTCCTACCGCCAGCGCCGGATCGCCCAGGGACGACCTCTCGGCGACGCTGCTCCCGAATGGCAAGGTGCTGGTCGCCGGCGGATTCTCGACCACTCACCTCGCGACGGCTGAACTCTACGACCCCGCCGCGGGCACCTGGACCCCCACCGGAAGCATGAAGGAGGCGCGCAGCGTCCACACCGCGACCCTGCTTTCGAACGGGAAGGTGCTGGTGACGGGAGGAGGGAACGCCTCGGGCGTTCTCGCGACTTCGGAGGTCTACGACCCCGCCCTGGGGACCTGGGCGTCCACGGGCAGCCTCAACCTGCCGCGGATCTACCACACCGCCACGTTGCTCCCCAACGGGAAGGTGCTGGCGGTGGGAAGGCTGGTCACCACGGGGCCCGCCGTCACGAGCGCGGAGATCATCCAGGTTCCCTAGCCCGTCCAATCGCGAATGATGGTTGTCGGCCTCCTGCCGCAGGACGTGCGTCTGCCTTGGTCCGGAGCCGCCCCGCCATGAAGAAGCCCCCTTGCGGGGGCTTGTCTGGAGGCGCCGATCGGAATCGAACCGATGAATGGCAGATTTGCAGTCTGCGGCCTTACCACTTGGCTACGGCGCCTTGCTGTTGCTGCTGCTGCTGAAACGCCCCGGGCCGCTGGTGCGGCCCGGGGTGGTGGAGCGGGTGATGGGATTTGAACCCACGACTTCAACCTTGGCAAGGTTGCACTCTACCACTGAGTTACACCCGCATGAGACTTAGATCCTAGCAATGGCCGGCACGACGGTCAACGATCTTTTTCGGCGCGGCAGGTCGGGCAGAGACCGAACAGCATCAGCTGGTGGCGCGTGATGCGGAATCCCGAGATCCGTTCCATCTCAGCGAGCGAGGCGTCGAGCCCGCAGGCATCCACTTCCGCCATGCGGCCACAGCGCTCGCATTGCAGGTGGTGATGGTGGTGCCGCGAGTTGCAGCGGACGAAGCGCATGACCTGGTCGGCCCCG
>DASVZU010000224.1:0-10577 GCA_036391515.1 Holophagaceae bacterium | reverse complement strand
GAGGGCGTTGGCGCCCAGGTAGCGGGCCCGCACGTCGTCGGGTTCGCGCGCGAGCCGCTCCTCCACCAGGGAGAGCCCCTTCCGCCGGGCTCGTTCGGCCTCATCCTCCACGCCCAGGCTGTGGTAGACCTGGGCCACCAGAAGGATGGCCTGGAAGTCCTCCGGGCGCAGGGCCGCGGCCCATTCGAAATACTCGACGGCCCGTTCGGGCTTCCCTGCGGCGAGACAGTGCCGGGCATAGAAATAGGCCGCCTCGTAGAGGTTCGGGTCCAGGCGCAGGGCCGTCTCGAAGGCCTCTTCCGCCTCCTCCGCCATGCCGGCGGCGGAGAGGGCGACTCCCCTGGAGGCGTGGGCCTCCGCCAGGTCGGGATCCAGCTCCAGGGCCTTCCTGCTGCAGGATTCGGCCAGCTCCCTCTGGGGCTCGGTGCGCTCGATGTAGATGTAGGCATAGGCGGAGGCATTGGCGAGGCCGGCCCAGGCCGAGGCGTAGCCCGGATCCAGGTCCAGGGCGCGACGGAACATCTCGGCGGCGAACCCCATGCCCCTGCGGTTGAAGCGGTAGTAGTACTGCCGGCCACGGAGGTAGTACCCATAGGCCTCGAGATCCACCGGACGCCTGGGCCGGAACGCGGCGGAGAGGCTCAGGGCGGACGCCACCTCCCGGGCGGTGTCCTCCAGGGTGGCGAAGAGGTCCCTTCGATCGAAGTCCCGGGCCGCCGACCAGATCTCCTGCGCTGAGGCCACGTCGACCAGTTCCGCCTTCAGGACCAGGAGCCCGTTCCGTTCCAGCAGGGAGCCGCCCAGGACGGCGTCGGCGTGGAGGCGGCGCCCGACCTCGGCCAGGGGGAGGCCGGAGCCGCCGTAGAGGAAGGACGTGGTGCGGGAGATGGCCCGCAGGCCCTCGACCTGGTTCAGGGCCTGGATCAGCTCCTCGGCGATGCCTTCCGCGAGGGGGGCATCGCCCCGCTCCCGGCGCAGGTCGAGGAACGGCAGGACGGCCACCGCGGGTTCGCTCGCGCGGGATTTCGGCGGAAGCGGGAGGCGTTCAGCCACGGTGGCCTTCCGGTTGCCGGCATGCTTTCCAGCCCTCGTGGTCATGTTCCACCTCCGGGTGGATGGGATCGACACGCCGCCCCGGGCTGGCGCTGCCCTCAGGGGCCATCCGTGCCGCGGGCCGAACCCGGAAGGCGACGGGTGGGTGGGAAGACATGCCGGGAGCACCCGGAGGTGGTATCCAGGATGGGATGCCTTCGGCCCGGCGCAAGGGCAGGGCCGGGGCGGTCGCGGGCGGGTCAGTTGTCGACTTCCCCGAGCCGCAGGTCGAAGGGGATGCCGGCCCGCTTGCAGGCGGCGATGAAGCTCTCCTTGTCCGGGCACTTCAGGTAGGCCTCCATGGGCTCCACCTTCTTGGCGTTGATGAGCTCCACCAGGGCGTCGTTCATGAGGCGCTGGCCGTAGCTGCGGCCGGTCTGCATGGCCGAGGCGATCTGGAAGTTCTTGCCCTCGCGGATGAGGTTGGCGATGGCCGGGCTGATGAAGAGGGTTTCCAGGGCCGCGATGCGCCCGCCCCCGATCTTTTTCAGCAGCGTCTGGCTCACCACGCACTTCAGGGCGTCGGCCAGCATCACTCGGATCTGCTGCTGCCGGTCGCTGGGGAACTGGTCCACGATGCGGTCGATGGTGCCGATGGCGCTGGAGGTGTGCAGGGTGCCGAAGACCAGGTGGCCCGTGACCGCGGTCTCCAGGGCGATGGCGATGGTCTCCAGGTCGCGCATCTCGCCCACCAGGACGATGTCGGGGTCCTCGCGGAGGGCGGCCCGGAGACCGGACTTGAAGCTCTCCGTGTGGGTGCCCACCTCCCGCTGGTTCACCAGGCAGCCCTTGCGGGGATGCACGAACTCGATGGGATCCTCGATGGTGAGGATGTGGTCCTTCCGCTTCTGGTTGGCCAGGTCGAGGATGGCGGCCAGGGTGGTGGACTTGCCGCTGCCCGTGGGGCCGGTGACCAGGACCAGGCCCTTGGCGAGGTTGGCCAACCGCTTCACCGGTTCGGGAATCCCCAGCTTGTCGGGGTCGGGGATCTGGTTGGGGATGACGCGGCAGACGAAGGCGGGCCCCACCCGGTCGCGGAAGTAGTTCACGCGGAGGCGGCAGCCGGCGGACTCGAGGGCGTAGGCGAAGTCCGCATCGAAGCGGTCCTGGTAGCGCTCCCACATGGCCGGGGAGGCCAGGGCCTCCATCATCTCCAGCAGGGCCGCGGGGCTCATGGGGCCGAAGCCCTCCAGCTCCTTCATGTCCCCGTGGATCCGGGCCAGGGGGGGCTCGTTCGACGTGCAGTGGAGGTCGGATCCCTGCTGGGCCAGGAGGGCGGCGAAGAGCCGCTCGGCCAGGGGGTGGCTGCGGGGCCCCTCCCCCTCGCGGTGCTTCGTGGAAGGCTTGCCGTGGGCATGGCCGTGGCCGTGGGCGGCCTTGGCCTCGGGCGCCGGCTTCGGAGCTGGAGGCACCGGTGCGGGTGCAGGGGCCGGGGCGGCAGCGGGCGCGGGCGCTGCCTTCGGTCGCGCCGGCCCCAGGTGCTCCGCGTCGATCTGGGCGTTGTCCTTGTAGCGGCTCAGGTGGATCCGGAAGGCGTAGCCGGCGTACTCGTATTCGAATTCGACCTCTCCATCCTTCTGCCAGGTTGCCTTCAGCTCGGCGGGCACCACATCCGCGGCCAGTACGTCCACCATCACGCCGGGCAGGGGATTGGGCAGCAGGTCCAGGGTCCCGCCGGCCCGCAGTTCCAGCCAGGGCTTGCGGTCCGCCTGGAGCCTGAGGCGCACGCCTCCCTTCGGGACGAGGTGGGACAGCAGCTTGTCGAGCTGGGCCATGGGGACTCCGCGGGGTGCCCAAAGGATGCCACGGGTCACAGCCTGGGGGGTTCGGCGCTTCCGGCCGGCCCGCTAGACTGGGGGGTGGTGCGGACGCCGGTCGGCGGCCCTTTCGGGAGTCAGCATGAACATCCACGAGTACCAAGCCAAGGAACTGCTGCGGCAGTACAGGGTGGCCACCCCCGACGGGAAGGTGGCCCAGGACGCCGAAGAGGCACGCATGATCACCAAGGAGTTCGGTGGGGCCAGCGTGGTCAAGGCCCAGATCCACGCCGGGGGCCGCGGCAAGGGCGGCGGCGTGAAGTTCGCCACCGATCCCGACAAGGCCGCCGAGCTGTTCAAGGCCATGATGGGGATGCAGCTCGTCACGAAGCAGACCGGGCCCGAGGGCCGCAAGGTCCGCACGGTGTTCATCTCCAAGCCCATCGACATCGCGCGCGAGCTCTACCTGAGCTTCCTGGTGGACCGCGCCACCAGCCGCGTGACCGTGCTGGCGTCCACCGAGGGTGGCGTGGAGATCGAGGAGGTCGCGGAGAAGTCCCCCGAGAAGATCGTCAAGGTGGCCGTGGATCCCGCCCTGGGCCTCGTCGGCCACCAGGCCCGCCAGATCGCCTTCGCCCTGGGCCTCGAGGGCGACGCCTTCAAGAAGGGTGTGGTCTTCCTCCAGAACCTGTACCAGCTCTTCGTGGAGAAGGACTGCTCCATGGTGGAGATCAACCCGCTGGTGGTCACCAAGCAGGGGGATGTGACGGCCCTGGACGCCAAGATCGGCTTCGACGACAACGGCCTGGTGCGCCACCCCGATGTCCTGGCCTATCGCGACCTGAACGAGGAGGCCGAGGAGGAGGTCGAGGCCAGCAAGTTCAACCTCAACTTCATCAAGCTGGACGGCAGCATCGGCTGCATGGTGAACGGCGCGGGCCTGGCCATGGCCACGATGGACATCATCAAGTACTGCGGCAGCTCCCCGGCCAACTTCCTCGACGTGGGCGGCAGCGCCACCGAGGATGCGGTGAAGAACGCGTTCCGCATCATCCTCCAGGACAAGTCCGTGAAGGCCGTGCTGGTGAACATCTTCGGCGGTATCATGCGCTGCGACATCGTGGCCTCCGGCATCGTGAACGCCGCGAAGGAGATCGGCATCAAGGTCCCCGTGGTCGTCCGGCTCGAAGGCACCAATGTCGAGGAGGGCAAGCGCATCCTCGCCGAGAGCGGCCTGAACCTGATCGTCGGTTCGAACCTGCAGGACGCCGCCGAGAAGGTGGTGGCCTCCGTCAAGTAGCTGCCCGCTGAACCCCTTAGAACCCACTTTTCGAGAGGTATGACATGGCTGTTCTGGTGGGCAACCACACCAAATTGATCGTCCAGGGCATCACGGGCCGCGAGGGCCTGTTCCACGCCAAGGGCTGCCGCGACTACGGCACGAACGTGGTCGGCGGCGTGACCCCGGGCAAGGGGGGCACCGAGATCGAGGGCTTCCCCGTCTTCAACACCGTCAAGGACGCCGTCGCCAAGACCGGCGCCAACGCCACCATGATCTTCGTCCCCCCCGTGGCCGCGGCGGACGCCATCCTCGAGGCCCTCGACGCCGGCATCGAGCTGATCGTCTGCATCACCGAGGGCATCCCCGTCCTCGACATGGTGAAGGTCAAGCGCGTCCTCCCCAACTACCCGAAGAGCCGCCTCATCGGCCCCAACTGCCCGGGCATCATCAGCCCCGGCATGGCCAAGATCGGCATCATGCCCGGCCGCATCCACAAGCAGGGCCACGTGGGCGTCGTCAGCCGCTCCGGCACCCTCACCTATGAGGCCGTGGGCCAGCTCACCGCCCTGGGCATCGGGCAGAGCACCTGCATCGGCATCGGCGGCGACCCGGTGAACGGCACCAGCCACATCGACGCGCTCAAGCTCTTCAACGAGGATCCCGACACCCACGCCGTCATCATGATCGGCGAGATCGGCGGCAGCGCCGAGGAAGAGGCCGCAGCCTGGATCAAGGCCAACATGAAGAAGCCCGTGGTGGCCTTCATCGCGGGCCAGACGGCCCCTCCGGGGCGCCGCATGGGCCACGCGGGCGCCATCATCTCCGGCGGCAAGGGCACTGCCGCCGAGAAGATGAAGGCCCTCCAGGAGGCCGGCATCACCGTCGTGCAGAGCCCGGCGGACATGGGCAAGGCCCTGGCCGAGCGCATCGGCGTCAAGGCCTGACCCGTTCTTCCGGCCGGAACGCGGCCCCTTCGGGGGCCGCGATTTTTTTGGGTATCCGCATAGTTACCAAAAAAGGATTGAATAAAGAATCCAGCGATGATCAATTGAGTGGAACCCCACTACATAAGGAGAATACGTGGACCCCTACATCGGCGAGATCCGGATGTTCGCAGGCAACTACGCCCCCGACGGCTGGGCCCTATGCAATGGCCAGCTGATGCCCATCTCGCAGTACACCGCGCTCTTCGCCATCCTGGGTACCACCTACGGCGGCAACGGGACGAGCACCTTCGCGCTGCCGGACCTGCGAGGCCGCCTTCCCATGCATGCCGGGCAGGGGCCCGGGCTGAGCCCCCGGGCGCTGGGCGAGCTGGGCGGGGAGGAGTCCGTCACGCTCCTGGCTCCCCAGATGCCCGCCCACTCCCATGCGCTGAACGCCGTCAACGCCCAGGCCGGCGCCGACAGCCCCGCGAACGCCTTCCTGGCCCAGAGCTACGACCAGAACAACAGCAACCCCATCTCCAGCTACACCGGCGGATCCCCCAATACCTCCCTGAACCCGGCTTCCGTCGGGGCCGCCGGCGGCAGCCAGCCCCACGACAACATGCCGCCCTTCGGGTGCGTCAACTTCATCATCGCCCTCAACGGGGTCTTCCCGCCCCACAGCTGAACCGGGTCCTCCGGAAATGAAGCGGAGGCCTCCCGGCCTCCGCTTTCCGTTCCGGTCGGGCGCGGTTCACATCAGAAGGTTCTCGGGCGTGCTGGCGAGGGTCTGGACCACATAGCCCGTGCTCCCGGCGGAGGGCGTGGTGGTCAAGGTCGAGTTGGTCTGACCTGCGTTCCCGCCATTGCCGCCGCACGCTCCGCCGCCGCCTCCAGAGCTCCAGTTGGTGCTTCCGGTCGCGGAGTTGACTCCTGCGGCCCCGCCTGAGACCAGGGCCGATCCACCGAGGGAGATGGTGGGCCCCAGAAGGTGGATGATCCCGCCGCCACCCCCCCCGCCGCCGCCCTCGCCGTTCCCGCCGTTGCCATCGTAGCCGTCGGCCCCGTTGCCCCCCATGGTCATCAAGGTGCCACTGATGGTCACGCCCCCCTTGCCCATCAGGACGAGGACACCGCCCCCGCCGCCACCGGCCCCGGTGATGCCTTGGCCGGCGGTCTGGGGATTCAGTCCGCTGGAGCCGTTGGCCAGGATGGTGCCGGAAGCGCCCAGGGAGATCGTCCCCTGGGAGAGGATGACCAGGGAGCCGCCGCCTTCTCCACCGGAGGAGGAGGTGTTGCGCGCACCGGCTCCCCCGCCCTGAAGGCCGGGCCTCATGAGCATGCTGGCCTGCAGAGAGGTGAGGCCCTTGCCTCCGTAGGGGGTTCCGGCCGCAGACAGGGCCACGCCTGGATTTGGTTTCGTGCTGCCGCTGTCCGCGGCTGCGGTCTGGACGGAGATCGTCCCATTGATGGTCACGTTCCCGGTGGCCCTCAACACCAGGCCGCTCGGGATGGCCAGGGTCGCCCCGCTGTCGACGGTGATGCTGGTGAACTGGAAATTCGTGTTGGCCGGCGGCGAGGCGCTCCAGTCGGTGTTGGCGGAGATGACGAGCGGGCCGGCCGACCCGTCCCCATAGACCCCCAGGCTCCCGGCCGGCCCCTGGGGACCCGTCGCACCTGTGGCGCCGGGCGATCCGGCTGGGCCCGTCGCACCGGTGGCGCCAGTGGCACCCGTTGCGCCGGTGGCCCCGGCGGCGCCCACGTCACCCTTCTGGGCGAGCACGGACCAGAAGGCGGGGTTGAGATCGGGCTGGTGGTTCGTGCCGGCCTGGATGGAGATGTAGCTCGACCCCCCGTAGGACACCGCATCGCCGAGGGCATAGGCGGTGCTGGAGGACCATGCGCCCTGGAAGGCGACGGGAGGGCCCTGGGGTCCCTGCGGTCCGGCGGGCCCGGTCGCTCCGGTGGCGCCCGTCGCCCCGGTGGGACCTTGGATGCCCTGGGGTCCTTGTGGTCCCACGAGCCCTTGGGGGCCGACCGGACCGATGGGACCGGCGGGCCCCGCGGGTCCGACCAGATTCGCGATGGGTGTTCCCCATCCCAGGGCCAGCTTCTGGTAGAGATCGCCCGTGCCCGTGAGGAAGTAGAGATCCCCGGGGTTTCCGAGGGTGGCGACCGGGGTGGCCGGGCCGGTGAGAATGGTGGCGCCGTTGGCACCCGCGAGGCCCGCTGGCCCGACAGGTCCCTGGGGGCCGGTGGCGCCCGTCGGGCCTGACGGTCCCTGGGGCCCCTGCAGGCCCTGGGGTCCCTGGGGACCGACCGCCCCCTGAAGGCCTTGAGGCCCCTGGGGGCCGGGAACCGCCGGATCGAAGGCGATCTCGAAACGGGAGGCCACCCCGGCCGCATTGGTGATCGCCAGCGTGTAGGTGCTGCCGGCGTTGAGGCCGGAAGGCAGGGGCGCCGTCAGCTTCTGGTGGGCCGCATCGAAGGTGACGACCAGCGGCTGGTCATTGAACGTGGCTGTGGGTGTGGAGTTTCCCAGGTTCGACCCCAGGACCGTCAGGGTGTTCGCGCCGTAGTCGATCCTCGCGCTGAGGAGGGCAGGTGCAGGGAGGGTTCCGAAGAACCCGCTGGATGAACCTCCTCCGCTCGCGGGCGCGCAGGCGCCGAGCAGCAGAGGGAGGACCGAGGCCAGTACAGCCCGGGATTGCTTCGAGATCATCGCGAAAATCTCCTGTTGGTTCGGGACCAGGGTTGAGGGGGAGGGGAACGGGAGGGATCTGACATGATCCCAGAAATGGGAGCATGTCGGAACACGGGTAATCGAAAAAGTATTAATTGTAAAAATAGTGGTTGAACGGGTTGAATTCATAATTGCAGCCCATTTTGCCTCCCGGCCTCCCCGTCCAGGCCCCATGATGGCTGTCATGACGTCCGATGCCCTTGCCCGATCCGACTCCCGCCGCGGAACCTTCCTGCGGACGCTCCGACGATTTCACGCCTGGGTGGGCCTCAGTGGCGCCGTCTTCGGGTTGCTGTTCGGCCTGACGGGCTTCCTCCAGAACCACCGCGCCGTGATGAAGATCGAGGCCGGGCAGGTGGAGGAGCACAAGATCCAGATCCAGCTGGACCAGTCGCCTGCCACCATCGAGGAACTGGCCGGTACGCTGGCCACCAGGTTCGGCGTGCCCATGGGCCGTGTGCGCTGGCGGGTGCTGCCGCCCCGGCCCGCCCGGTTCGGAGGCCAGGAGGTGAAGGCCGCGGAACAGTGGATGGTGATGGTCAACGGCCACGCCCACTTCGCGCGGGCCACCTACCTGCCGGGCAACCGGACCGTCGACCTGGAGCGGGGCGACGCGAACCTGGTGGAGACCCTGGAGCGGCTCCACAAGGCCGAAGGTGGCCAGGCCGGATGGATTCTCCTCACGGACTGCTTCGCCGGTGGGCTGGTGTTCATGACCCTGAGCGGCACGCTGCTCTGGACGCGCCTGGCGGGCCCACGCCTGCTTTCGGCCGCCCTGGCCTTCGGGGGCCTGCTGGCAGCCATCCTCGTCGCTTCCCGAGCCTGGTAGGCCCTATGCTTGAGGCGGAGGCCCCATGCTGATCTCCCGCGAGATGGTCCTGGACCAGGACGTCGGCCTGAACGGCACCCTGTTCGGCGGCGACATGATGGCGCGCATGGACATGGTGGCGGGCATCACGGCCTCCCTGATGTCCCGCAACCGCCGCTTCGTGACGCTCAAGGTCTCCGAATTGATCTTCCACAGCCCCGTGCGGCCCGGGGAGATCATCGAGTTCTATGCCACCGTTTCCAGGCAGGGACGTACCAGCCTCACCATCCAGATCGAGGTGCAGGTCTACGCCCCCGTGACGGACACCCACCGGGATGTCACCAGCGGCGAGTTCGTGATGGTGGCGGTGGATGGCGCGGGGCAGACGGAGCCCATCGTGTGGAAACCCGAGGCGGTTCAGGAGGCGAACACCGCCCACGAGGCTCGAAAGACGCGGCAGGCCGGGCGGAAAATCCCGGGCTGATCCGGCGTATGCTGTTCGGATGAGTGAACTGATCCAAGCCCACTTGGACCACCGGCGTGTCTGGCGGGACTTCGACTACTGCTACCCGGTGGTCTCCCGGCGCAGCAGGGGCCTGAGCCTGGGCGTGAACCTGAATCCGGACAAGGTCTGCAACTTCGACTGTGTGTACTGCGAGGTGGACCGCTTCAGCCCCGCGCGGCGACGGGACCTGGATCTCGACCAGGTGGAGCAGGAGCTGGGTCTGCTGCTGGACCTCGCCACCAGCGGCGAGCTCTACGACATCCCGCCCTTCGACTCGGCCCGGCCCGAGCAGCGCCGTCTCAACGACATCGCCTTCAGCGGCGACGGCGAGCCCACCACGGCCCGGGAGTTCACGGCGGCCGTGGCCCGGGTGGCGGCCCTGAAGCGGGCGAGGGGGCTTGATCTCGTGAAGCTGGTGCTGATCACCGACTCCAGCCGGCTCCAGGCGCCCGAGGTGGTCCAGGGCCTGGAGATCCTCATGGCCCATCAAGGCGAGATCTGGGCCAAGCTGGATGCAGGTAGCGAGGCCTACTACCGCGAGATCTGCCGAAGCCAGGTCCCCTTCCAGCGCGTCCTGGACAACCTGCTGGCGACGGCCCGGCGGTGGCCTACGGTGATCCAGACCCTCTTCCTGGAGTGGCAGGGCCAGGGCCCCGATACCGCCGAACTGGCGGCCTACTGCGGTCGCCTGGAGCACATCCTCCAGAACGGGGGGCGGATCCAGGCCCTCCAGCTCTACACCGTGGCCCGGCCCACCCCCGAACCCGAGGCGCGCCCCCTCCGCCGCCTCCAGCTGGATGCCATCGCAGCCGGTGTGCGCTCGCACTTCCCCGGCCTGCCGGTGGAGGTCTACTACGGCCCGGAGGAATGGGCCTGAGCCGTCGCGCCCTCCGTTTCGGGGCGATGCTCGCCCTGGGCCCGGTCCTGGTTGCGGAGGGCCCGGAGCCACCACCCGCAGCCGTGCGCCTGGTGGCCGTCGGCGACATCATGATGCACCAGGACGTGAAACTGGCCGAGGCGCAGGATGGGGGAGGATTCCCGGCCCTGTGGGCGGACCTCGTGCCCCTCTTCAAGGACGCGGACCTCGCCTTCGGCAATCTGGAGACGCCCGTGGCACCTGCCTCCGGACGCCCCGGCAGGCCCTTCCAGTTCAATGCCCCGGCCTCCCTCCCGCCGGCCCTGCGCGCCAGCGGATTCACCATCCTCTCCACGGCCAACAACCATGCCTTCGACCAGGGGCGGAAGGGTGTCGCCGAAACCCTCGACCGCCTTCGGCAGGCCGACCTCGTCGCCCTCGGCAGCGGGGAGGACCGCTCCCGGGCCGAGGCCACGCAGATCCTGGAGCGCAACGGCCTGAAAGTGGCCTTCCTGGGCTTCACGGACATCTTCAACCTGGACCTGGACCGCAAGGCCACCGAGCCCTGGGTGCGGCCCCTGGACCTGGAGCCTGCCCTGGCGGCCGTC
>DASVZU010000223.1:0-1658 GCA_036391515.1 Holophagaceae bacterium | reverse complement strand
CTCGCGGTGACGGTGTTGACGAGCCTGGACCGGGAGGCCCTGGCGGCCCTGGGGCATGCCTGCCGACCCGGGGACTTGGCGCTGGCCTACGCCAGGCTCGCCGCCACCGCGGGATGCGATGGGGTGGTCTGCTCCGCCTGGGAGGCGGCGGCCATCCGGGAGGCCTGCGGCGAGGGATTCAGCCGCCTCACGCCGGGCATCCGACCCGCCGGCGCGGCCGTCCAGGACCAGGCCCGCGTGATGACTCCGGCCCAGGCCCTCAAGGAGGGCGCCACCTGGCTGGTGGTGGGCCGCCCCATCACCCATGCGCCGGATCCGGCCGCCGCCGCCGAGGCGATCCTCGCCGAGATGGAGGCCTGACGGGCATGTCCGTCGGTTCGCCTCTCGTCTTCCGCCCCTCCTTCGCCCAGCGGGCCATGGCGATGCTCCTCTTCGCGGGCTCCTGGCTGGTGGGCGTGCGGGCCCTGGCGCAGGTCCTCGAGCACCTGCCCGCGCTGCGCATGGGCCTGGAGGTCGCGCAGCTCACGGGCGAAGCCACCTGGTCCTTCTACGTGGCCATGGTGGCCTCCGTGGCGGCCATGATCGCGGGCGGGCTCCTCCTGCTGGGGACGCTGTTCGGCCTGCTCCTCGTGGAGGGCTCGCACATCCTCGTGGATGATCTGGGCATCGCCGTGGACCATTCCGCACTCCCGCCCTTCCTGGCCCGGCGCCTGGGCGCGGGCCGGCTGCCGTGGAAGCGCATCTCGCGCATCAGTCGGCGCGGCTTCTTTTTCGTCCTGGAGGGCGGCGGCGAGCCCAGCCAGGTGCTGGAGCCGAAGGATCCCACCCTCCGCTTCCTTCTGGTGGACCATCTGGAGCGGCTGGTGCTGCTGATCATGGAGCGCAGCCCGAACCTCAAGCACGACTGAGGGGAACGGGGCTAGAAATCCACGCGGACGAGGCTGTGAGGCGGCAGGGTCAGGGCGTCGGAGGCCCCGAAGGCGCGGCTTTCGGTGGCCAGGGCTACGGCCGGACTGAACTCGTTGGTCGCGGACAGGTCCGTGGGAGCCATCCAGGTGAGCGTGGCCGGGCCGGCCTGACCAAGGACCACGGACTGGGGCTGATCCCAGCTCCGATTCAGCAGGGCCAAGCGGAGCCGGCCCGCCGCCATGCGGCTGGCCAGGGCGGCCACCAGGGGGTATTGGGTGCCCGAGGGAAGGTTGCCCTTGCCCGTCCCGAGGCGCCACGATCCGACGCCCGCAAGGGTGGCGGGTAGCCGCGTTTCGCCGGCAAATGGGGCGAGAAGGTCGAGGGCCAGGCCGGCGGGGCGGAGGTCCCAGGCACCGGGATGGACGAGCAGCCCGTAGCCCGAGGCTTCCGCAAGGTTGAAGGCGCAGGCGCCCTGGAAGCCACCCTGCATGAGTGCCAGGGTTTCGTCCGCCAGGGCCAGGCCGGAGGCGGCATCCACGAGGTAGCCCGGCTGCAGGCCGCCATTCTGCTCCAGCGCCACGTGGTACTCGGTGATCCAGAGGGGCAGGGAACTCTGGCCGGCCAGGGCGTCGCGGGTGCGCTCCAGCACCGTGCCGGCGGCCATCAGGCGCCGGAAGCGCGTGGCTTCGTCAGGGTCGGTGTCGAAGTAGCTGTAGTAGTGGCCTTCAAGGGCGGAGAGGGCCGGCGTC